>DBBT01000098.1 GCA_002292345.1 Opitutia bacterium UBA977
GCCGAAGGCACCTCCTTTTTGGGTCGCAGAGGTGAAGATTAATTGCCGGTCACGTGGCGTCATTTTGATGAAGGCCTCGACGTCTGCGATTCTGTCATCGGCGAGCAAGTTATCGGCCTCATCGATCACCACGCTGCGGCATACGTGCAGTTTGAGTTTACGCGTGCGCCCCAGTTCAAGCATGCGACCGAGCGTGCCGACGACAAAATGGGGCTTCTTTTTTAGCTTCTCCTTTTGCCGTAGCGCCGATGCGTTGCCGATCAAAAGCTGACTGCGAAGGCTTGGCGTTGTGCTCGATTCGAGTGAGCGGATGCAATCGTGGATTTGCACCGCAAGTTCTTGAGTCGGCGATAGAATGGCGATTTGCAGATCTGTAGTACTTAAATCGACACCAGCGAGTAGGGGCAGCAAATAAGCGAGTGTTTTTCCGCTCCCAGTTGGAGCGCTGAGCCAAATATCCTGTTGATTGCGTACGATCGGGTAGCCCTCTATTTGAATATCTGTGGGCACGGTGATCTGCTGTCGCATCAGTGCTTCGATGCGACTGTCGCAGAGCCCAAGTTCTTTAAAGGTACTCATGCGCGTGTTGCTAAGACTGCTCAGGAGTTGCGACGAGTCGAAGGGTTAGCTTTGTTTCGCCGATTTCGATGCAGTCGCCAGACACGAGTTTTTTGCGCTTCTGTGTTTCCACCACTCTGTTTAACAAAACCTTGCCTTCCGCGATCAATGCCTTCGCTTCACCACCGCTGGCGGCGAGACCCTCAAACTTTATGAGTTTGTGGAGCTCAATGGGCTCGCGGGTGATTTCAACATCTTTCATAGCAAGAGAGATTGACTGCTGCGTAGTCGTCGACGCAAGTGCCGAGTCATTCGGTTAAGTACTTGCTGGCCAAGCCCAGATGGGGTCTGGATTCACTTATTTGACCTCATGCCGCTTTTCAGTTGTCCTTTGCATGGCTCAAAATTAGTCGTTCATCCTTCGTTTTGCCAACAGCGGTTGCTGAGCATTCGCCACAATTTCATGAATAACAAAAACTCTCTCAATTTAGATAAAGAAGTCTACAAGCAGTTACGCGCACAGTCTTGGGACGCTTTGTGGCTGCATGAGGCGCCGTTGTTTGATGCCGGCACTGCTGAGTACCGCTTGGCGCGTGTTGGCTTAGTGCGTGCTTTAGGAGTGGTAGCGCTTGAGAAGGGGACCAAGGAGCAAAGAAAACAAACCCAGCAATGGCTGATGAGCCTGCTGGAGGATTCGCAAGAGAAAGTGCGTCGTTATGCGATGGTCGCGCTGCCCAAACTCGGCGGGAAAAAAGAGAGCGAGGCAGCCTTGCTGTCATTGTTGGATCAGTCGACTGAGGCGCGCGAAGTGGTTCACCTAAGTCGGACCTTGGATAAAATTGGTGGTGAGGCGACCTTAGATAAATTAGCGCAATTACAGAATAGCAGCGAAACTCTGCAGCAAACTGAGCAAAAAATTAAGGCGCAATTGGCGCGTAATGATCCGTCGACCAAAGTATTGATGAATGTTAAAATTCGAGATGCTCGGGGTTTGCGCATTCACCTCCGCACGCGTCGTGGTATGGAGACGTTTGTTCGGGATGAACTGTTGGGGCACTCGAGGCTCAGCGAACGTTTTAAAATACTCAGAGTCAGTCCCGGCTGTGTCGCGATTTCTGCGGACAAGGTATTTACACTGGGAGAGCTCTATGAGCTACGCACCTTCGGGTCGGTTAACTTTGTGTTGGGCAGTGCCAAGGATACTACCAACGACGTTGCAACCCTAGCCAAGCTCATTGGCTCGAAACGAACTCAGCGCTTATGCACTAAACTCACTGCAGGTCAGCCGCGTTATCGATTGGATTTTATCCGCCAAAAAGTGACTCCCAGTAAAGCGCAAGCAGTGGTGAATCAGGCGTTCGCGCTGTGCCCAGAGCTGCTCAATGATGCACGGCAAGCACCCTGGGCGATCGAGGTGTACCCCGAAAAAGTGGGTCTCTCTGTGGAGTTAAGCCCCCGTGTCCTGCCAGATCCTCGCTTTGCATATCGGGTCGACGACGTGCCCGCATCCACGCACCCGCAACTGGCTGCCGCGATGGCTCGCTTGGCTGGCGTCGAGTCTCAAGATGTGGTGTGGGATCCTTTTTGTGGCTCTGGCCTAGAGCTGATTGAGCGTTCGCTGTTGGGCGAGGTGAAGACGATCATCGCCTCTGATATTGATAAAAAGGCAGTCGCGGTGGCGCGGCTCAATTTAAAGTCTGCGTGTACAGGTAATGAGTCGTTGGCCATTCATCGTTGCGACTTTCTGAACTTTCGAGAGGTCACCAACATCGCTCCAGGTAGCGTCAGTCTGATCATCGCGAACCCGCCGTTGGGCCGCCGCGTGCGGGTCGACAATTTGCCAGGCTTGATTTCAAGTTTTTACCGAGTTGCTGCCGAGACATTGTGCCCAGGCGGGCGGCTTGTCTTTATCAATCCGCTAAAGCTAGACAGCCCTGTGCCATCCTTGAAATTGCAAGAACGCCATTTGGTTGATCTCGGTGGATTTAACTGCCGCGTCGAGAAATGGGTTAAATCTATTTGAACGGTTGAATGCGGACATTGAAGTGGTATACGTAGTGACGAAGTATGCAATGGCAACAGTCTCTGGTATGCCAGTCCTAGAGTGTTAGGGATTTGCTGTACATGCCTATGACGTCGATACTGGGCGCGAAGTAAATACACATAAAAAAACGGGCACCTCATGTGAGGTGCCCGTTTGTGGGAAGTGCTAGAGCTGACGGCTAAGCCGCCAGTCGTTTCTTACTGAAATGATCTGAGGCATATCCGTAGAAAGCGATGATGATGAAGCAAAGCACCACGAGGAAAAATGAACCACGTGTGGCTGTTGTGCCCATGAAGCTATCCATGTCCAAGATTTGCCCTTGGAATCGTGTCATAAAGACGCCGCCAACAATCGCAAAAATAAGACCTGCAGAACCGAGTTTGGCATCTTCGCCGACACCATCCAAGGCAAGGCCGTAGATCGTGGGGAACATCAGGGACATGCAGGCAGAAACGAGAACCAAAGAATAAAGGCCCGTGAGGCTGTGGATGTAAATCGCACCAAGCGTGAAGATAATCGCTCCAGCACTTAGAATTAGAAGCAGCTTACTTGGAGAAATATACTTGAGGAAGAATGTGCAGACGAAACGGCTGCAGAGGAAGATCACCATCGCCATGATGTTGAAGTTCTGGGCGGTCGCTTTATCAATCCCCAGCTCGTTCTCGGCGTATTGAATAATGAATGTCCATGTCATGATCTGCGCTCCGACATAGAATGTCTGGGCAATCACACCGCCGACGTAATTCGGATTGGTGAACAAGCGCTTCACTGTTCGGCCAAAATGCACATCATGGTCAGCATCAGGAGCGCCTGCGTGCGGTAGCTTACTAACTGCAAAGATGACTAGAACGACCAAAACCACACATCCGATAACAGTGTAGGGCATCGCAACCAACTTTAGATCACTTTGCTGAAGCTCGCGGTGGGTCATCCCCTGGAAACTATCGATCTTACCGTCCTTGAAGTCTTGAAGTGCGGTAGCAGGTGCATCCACTCCTACTGTAGCCACGTATGCCTGGACGTTTGCATCGTGAACGCGCTCACGAGGCTTGGCCTGCAGGAAGGAAGGAATGTTGTGTTCCTGTTGAACGATCGCGGTCGGGGCAAGATCCGACGCATAGCCGTTCACATCGTTCTTAAAATCCTCAACTTGAATTGCTGATAAAATAACTGTGCCTGCAATGAACATGCCGGTCAAGGAGCCCACCGGGTTAAATGCTTGAGCGAGATTCAGGCGTCTAGTCGCCGTTTCTGGAGGTCCCATCGAGAGGATATAGGGATTCGCAGTCGTTTCGAGAAAGGCTAAACCGAAGGTCAGAATATAGAGCGCAATGATAAAGAGATTAAAGTTGGCACCTGCGGCCGCAGGAATCGAGAGCAACGCTCCAATCGCATATAAAGCAAGCCCAACAATAATGCCGGATTTATAAGAAAAACGACGAATGAAGATCGCAGCAGGCAATGCCATTGTCGCGTAACCGCCATAGAATGCCATCTGCACCCATGTGCTTTGTGCGTTTGTAATGACGAATACATCTTTGAAGACAGCAACCAGTGGGTTGGTCACATCATTCGCGAATCCCCATAAGGAAAAAAGTGACGTCACCAAAATAAAGGAGATCAGGAAATTGCGCGGTATCACCGGCTTGTTGTCAGCTTGGCTCATGGCTATATTTTTTTGGGTGTGGGGGTGTGGAAATGACGTCAGGTGAGTCCTAGTGTCGCTCGCTAATTGTTCGAATCTTTAGAGACCCTAACTTTCAAAGCAAACTATCAAGGCATATCTGCAAGGCTTTTTTGACGGATTTTGTTTCGGTCAAATTTTTGGAAGTGCAGCGATTTTATTGAGAAGTTACCTTTCTGCTCGACGCAAACAGAGGTGCGGCTATCACTGTGGTATGTGTTCCATGGTTTTTACAATTGCGAATCAAAAAGGCGGTGTCGGTAAGACCACGACTGCGATAAATCTCAGCTATGCGCTAGCGCAGAGCGGAGTCAAGACGGTGTTAGTGGATTTGGATCCACAGGCAAATGCGACGAGTGGTCTCGGGTTGGAAAAGCTCGAAGGTGGCAGTTTATATGGCCCGCTTTGTGGCGACGGTACTGCGCTAGAGAAGGTGCAACCCGTTGGGTCAAATAGTAATCTGTTTATGATTCCGTCTGAAGTGGATATGGCAGCGATAGAGATCGAGCTGATCCAGCGTGATAATTACTTGGTACAGTTGCGTGAATGTTTGGCTCCGTTGCGCAATTCGGGCGATTATGATGCAATTATTTTGGACTGCCCGCCAGCGTTGGGAATGTTGTCGATGAACAGTTTGGCAGCTGCGGATTACTTGCTCATCGCCTTGCAGTGTGAGTACTTAGCGATGGAAGGCCTCGGGCAAATTCTGAAGGTGGTGGATAAACTGCGTGAGGCAGGGGTGAATGACGATTTAGCGCTGGGGGGTATTTTGATGACGATGTTTGATCAACGCACCAATCTCTCTCATCAAGTAGTCGGTGAGGTCCGTAATCACTTCGACGAGAAGGTTTTTCGGTCGATGATTCCTCGCTCAATTCGGTTAAGTGAAGCGCCGAGTTTTGGGCAATCAATTTTCGAGTATGATCCTAATAGCAATGGTGCGAATGCCTATCGTTACTTGGCGGAAGAAGTGATCGAGCGCTTTAATCTAGGTAAGTAGTTCTGTGTGGAAGCGACAAGAGTATCGCTTTTCCGACGCACAGTGAGCTAGGTTGTTGATCTGATGACTGACTCCGAAGCGACTCCAAGTATACCTGTGCTGAATGATTTTTGTGATCACCTCGCTTTGGAGCGGCGTGTCTCCGCTTATACGGTTCGTAATTATCGCGCTGCGGTTGAGCACTTCGTGCGATGGATGCAGGGGCGGGGGAAGTGGCATGACGATTTTACCGCGGTTCGACCGCTGGATGTGCGCTCGTATTTAATTGAGGAGGGACGGAGGCTGGCGCGTCGCACGCTGCATAATCACGTGTCGGGGCTACGTGCATTTTATTTATACCTGCGAAAGCAAGGCTTAGCAGATTCTAATCCGTTCACTGGCGTGACGCTGCCGAAATTAAGTAAGCCACTGCCTAAGTTCTTATCTAAGTCACAAATGCGGGCCCTACTGAATGCCCCGATTCTACTTTGGCAAGAGGGTAAAATTGGCGAATTCGAGGCCTTTCGTGACACGCTGATTTTAGAGCTGCTCTATGGTGGCGGGTTACGTGTGAGTGAACTCTGTGAGCTCAATCATGGACAGATCGATTTGGAGCAGGGGGTAGCACGTGTGCTAGGCAAAGGGCAGAAAGAGCGGCTTTGCCCTCTGGGCCCTGTGGCGACCCGCTGCCTCGGTTTGTTTATTGATCGGTTTAAGCTTTCGGCAGAATGGAATGTACCAGTGGTTTGCCAGCTCAATGGTCGGCGCATGGATCCGCGCCAGGTACAGAAACTCTTAAAGACGCATCTCGCTGCTGCAGAACTGCCGTTGGATATGACGCCGCATAAGCTGCGCCACTCTTTCGCCACGCATATGCTGGATAATGGTGCGGACCTGCGCACCGTGCAGGAATTGCTGGGACACGCCAATTTATCGACCACTCAGATTTATACCCATGTGTCGATTGCCCGACTCAAAGAGGCGCACAAGCAAGCACACCCTCGCGCTTAGTCTTGGTGTCTTGATTGGGCAACTCGGGCTGGGCGTTTGGTGGCGTTGTTGCAAAATAGTGTGCGAATCGTCGACGTTGAGCCGACGTGGGTGTAACCGAAGGCGAGTCGCTCTCGCTCCTTTGCTTATTATGCGACCCGATTCACAAAAAGGCGATTGGTATGAAATACCAACCGCCTTTTTATTAAAATGAATGAGTCGAAACTACTCGGCATTAGCGCCGACTTTTTCGAGCACGGATGCGACGTCTAAAAAGTCGTTGCTCTGCGTCGATACGGTGATTTCACCGAGATTGAGCTGCTCGACGATTTCGAAGGCAACCAGATTTTCGCCGCCCGGGGTGTTGAGCGCGGTGGCTTTGAGGCGTTCGCCTTCGGCGGTCGCTTCTTTCTCGAGCAGCGTACCTTTGGCTTCGAACTCAGCCTTATACAGATCGGCGTCGGCCTTGAGCTTCGCAGCGGTGAGTCGAGCATCCGCGTTGAGTTGTGCGATTTCTTTATCGGTGTCGGCTTTCATTGTGAGCTTTTTAGCAATGAGCTCTTGCTCAATGACGCGGACTTTGGCTTCGGTTTCAGCCGCGATACGGTTGGTCTCGCCCTTTTTATCTTCGGCTAGGGCGCGGGACTTATTGAGCTCCACGTCTTGGTCGGCTAGTTTCTTGTCTAAAATCTTACGCTCATAAGAGGGATCAAAGGCAATGTCGCGGATCAGGATATCAATCAGGTCGATGCTGCTGTCTGCAAGTTCGCCTTTGAGGTCTTTTTTGGCTTCGACTGTTTTGGTCCGACGCACTTCAGGATCGTAGAATTGTTCGGTGAGCATAGTGCCAAAGATATCGCGAATGGTCTTTTGCACTTGGTCGCGGACGATGCCTTTATAGCGAGCTTCGGAGCCGAGTTCTTGGTAGAGCTTGTGCACTTCGTTGGGGCTGACGCGGTATTTGACGGTTATGTCGAGGCGCACCGTGTAGCCGTCTTTGGACTTGAGCTCGACTTGACCTGTGCTGCCTGTTGATGAGGCATCGAGGTAGCGTTGTGAAGTCGATGACAGGAAGCTGTAGATCTTCCTCGTGGCCTGACGCTCTTGCTCGGTGGTGAACTCTGTGGTTTGCACCGTCGAGTCGAAAATTTTCCAAGTATCGAGTAGCGGCAGGTTGCGATGCCAGCCTGGGCCGAAGTCCTCCGGGACTACGCCCTTTGCACCAAAGACGGCATATTGCTGGGTGCGTACCCCGGTCTCGCCGAGATCGATTTTGATAAATAGGAAGTTGGCGGCAACGAAGACGCTAACTGCGGCGAGTATGATGAGAGAAGAGAGCAGTTTTATAAATTTCATGATAGTATGTGTCCGTATGGCAGTGGCTTATTTAATGGCTGGCTTTTTTTTGGTCACGGCAGCTTCGTCCTTGTAGCTGAGGCGTTCGGTTTTACTTTCAATGGTAAAGGGTTGTCCGGTGATTTTCATGTCACCCACTTTGCTGGCATAGGCACGACGGACGAGGTTCATGCCGCCAATGCCTTGGTAGGCGTTGGCGAGTGCGGTGAGTGCTTCGCCTTCGGCCTTGGCCTTGACGAGTATACCCTGCGAGTTTTTGTCGCGCTGGTAGAATGTGGCATCGGCTCCGAGTTGGGTATCGATCACATAGGCTTCAGCATCGAGCACGTCGCGTTCGGCATTGGCAGTGGCTTCAACGATCAGTTTTTGCATCTCGCCGGAGTAGGTCGCTAGGAATACTTCCTTCTTCTTGGTGGCTTCGACGACGCGGAAGATTTGATTTTGGCGAGCGGCGTTGGCTTTGGATATTTGCTCTTCGACTTCTTGGTCGGCGAGCTTTTTAGCGCGTATGCGTTCTTCGTATTCTGGGTGAAAGCTAAATTTTTCTGCAATGACGCTAGACACTTCGATGCCGTAAGATTTGAGCAATTTGTTGAGCTCTTCCATGGCCATTTGCGCCTTTTGATTTCGCACGCTGGCGTCGTAGAACTCTTCGGTGGTCATTTCACCAAAGACGGCGCGACAAACAGACCGTGAATAATCGCGCACCCATTTGTATTTATAGGCATCACCGAGGCCGGAGGTGGTGACGGTTTCTTTAACCATGTCGCGGCGCAGTTGATAGTTGATGGTGAGATCAAGGAACACGTCCGAACCGTCGACAGTTTTGATGCGCAGGTCGTCGCGGTTACTACGTTCGCCGCGATTTGGGTCGGCGACCATTTCCAGACGCTGCACAGTCATATCAAGCAGGTGAAAAGAGTTGAGCAGGCCATTGTAAATATTGGTACCTGATTTGGCGATGACGGTGATGTCGCCTGTGACATTATTAACCTTAATGCCAACTTCAGTGCCAGATACCCGCTGCACGCGAAAGTTAACCATTAGAAAAATGGTTAAAACAGCGATCGCAATGAGTAGCAGGGCGAGTGAGCCTTTGAAACCTTGCAGCCCTGGGAAGATTGGAGCTTGGCTACGTTGATTTGGGAAATTTACTGGCATAATGTCTCTGGGTTAAGGAAGTGAGAATGTGTGTGAATTCTTGTTAAGTTGTGGGATAGCTTATATCTCGAGAAGTGAACTGATGGCCGCTAATTTCGCGTTTCTTTTCGCTCAAAGAGGTAACTCATCTGGTGTTTCTGGCCGCAAGCCACTGGGCGGAGCAGGACAGTTGCAAGAGAACAGGGGCGGAGAGGGATTTAAGCAAGCGATCTTCTTGTTTAGTGGCTAAAATAATCTGTTGGATTGATTGTTTTTGCCAAGACCTGAAGAGATCCCTAAAAAACAGCTGCTCTGCCAGCTTGTAATTAGGGATGTCTTTTCTGCCAGTTAGTTTTGATCGAGGTATGTGTTGAGCACTTTTTTAAAGTCGAGGGCTTCGTAGGGTTTACAAATATAATCGTCCATTCCCGAGCGATAACACTTTTCTTTGTCCTCGCTCGAGACGTTTGCAGTCAGTGCTATAATCGCAATTCTCTTCTTATGCGCACCTCGCGGAAGCAAGTCAGCTGCTTCGAGTTTTCGGATTTCGAGTGTTGCATCGAAGCCGTCCATTATCGGCATTCTGCAATCCATAAATATAATCGGATAGTATGTTTGCTTTGCTAGTTTGATTGCTTCCGTGCCGTCATTTGCCAGAGTGACATCGTAGCCCATTTGCTCTAATATGGTGGAGCCTAGTATTTGATTTAGATCGTTATCATCGACCAATAGGATTTTCGCGAGTGGCTCATTACTTTGACTCGCGTCTATTGGCGTGACCTCTTGATTGGGAGTATTGATGACTTTCTTTGAGACACTAAAGGGAATCTCGACGGTCATCGTAGTGCCTTGACTTGCGGGACTCGTGGCACGGATCTTTCCATTCATTAGCCCAGTTAGTCTCTGGCAAATCGACAATCCGAGGCCCGAGCCACCATATCTTCGGGTAGTGGAAAGGTCTGCCTGAGTGAATTGTTTAAAAAGATTATCAACCTTGTCTGGAGCAATGCCGATTCCTGTATCGACGATGCTAATACGAGCAGTCCCATTATTCTGATCTCCAAGCCATTCTAGGTGGGTTAAAACGCTACCTTTGTCGGTGAATTTCAGCCCATTATTTACTAAATTAATGATAATTTGTTTGAGGCGTGTCGGATCGCCTAAGACATATTCGGGGATGTCTCTGCCTATTTTTGCATCCACAATAATACTCTTCTCTGAGGCCTGAATGGAAAAGCTGCCAGTTACGTCTTCAATAATTTCCCGAAGCGAAAAAGGAATATTCTCGAGCTCCATCTTTCCGGCCTCGATTTTGGAAAAATCAAGAACATCGTCCATCAGGCTGAGCAACCCGCCGCTAGAGGATTTTATATAGCTGGCCCAGAGGGCTTGTTCAGAAGTAAGTTTACTGGCGGATAGAAGTTGAGCAAATCCGATAACACTGTTCATCGGGGTCCGGATCTCGTGGCTCATTATGGCTAGAAATTCGCTTTTGGCTTTATTCGCAGACTTAGCCTCTAATTCAGCTCGACCGGCTTCGTTTTCAGCCCTCTTTCTGACGTCAATTTCTGATTCTAAGAGTCGGTTGGTTGCTGTGAGTTCATCAGTTGTTACTTCGATTATTTTCTTACTTCTGACGAGTGATTCGTAATTCCAGGCAGCAAATGCCAGTAAGCATGTAAACAGAGCGCTCAGTACTCCAGCTCCGGTAGCAGTATAGAGAGTCCCCCCAGCGTATCTCGAGCCTCTTTGCCAAGTAGTGGTAAATGTTTGGCCACCGATATTTAAGGTCCTTACTTGGTCAAAATCGACTGGCGAATTAGCCTCTCGGTTGGTAATGTTTGAATAGACCAAGGCGTCCGGACTGATTGAATCACTATCGTAGATCGAAAGGTTGATTTGCTCTGGGTTTTTATCTCCAAGTACACCGTCCACAAAGAGCTCAGTAATAAAAGGCGCATATGCGAAGCCGAGAAAGGCCTGCTTCCTTTGCTCAGGGGTAGTGATGGGTTGTCCTGGTTTATAAGCGGGCACATACAACAGGAATCCAGGGCGTGCTTTACCGTCTTGAACGAGTATGATGCGACCAGTTATTTTGGGCTCGCCGCTGTCCCTCGCTAATAATGCAGCTTGTAGGCGATTCGTCTCACTTGAAAGCTGTAATCCAAGAGCTGATAAGTTAATATCTAGTGGTTCAATGTGTGTGATGATCAGGTGTTTTAATGACGGGTCGATTTCTGCGGCGGCGACATTTGGTACATTCACCACGGGGTGAGACTGCAGAGACTCACTTTCGATTTCTTGCTGAAATTGTTGGTGTTGCTCAATCGAAGCGAAAGGTAAGCAGAAGCCAATACCGTTGATTCCTGGATAAATTTGGCGGATTTTTAGAAAATCGACATAAGTGCGCCACTCTTCTCGGGTAACGCAATTTGAGCTCACATAGTAACTGGCCGCTCCCCGAAGTAGGTCCACATAGCTGTTAAAGCGGCTGGAAATTGCAGATTCAGATTCAGTAACGAGTTCATTGAAATGAATCTCATCTAATTCGATGGCGTGATGGCGTATATAACTGTAAATCCATGCGCTCGTTGCCCATCCGATCATAAGAATGAGCCCAACAATTTTCAGCTGCTTAATTGGTAGGCGCCAGTGATGAGCGTATTGTGATTCTTTTTTGAGCATAGTCTTAGACGACGTATGGATAAATAATAAAAGAGATTTTTTTAATAATAAATATTCTGGTGATGAAAACAAGATGAATTTCGATTTCGAGCAGGAGTTTCCGGTCAGTTCTGAATTAAAAAATGGTTGCCGTGCATCGATTCAAATCTAGTCCAGCATGGAACTGTAATGTGCTAAGATGGTGGCATCATTCGGCAGAATCTGCGCATGCCCTAAAAATGAAAATTCAGGTCACTTGCGCCCGCCTGATAATTACTGGTTCAGTACGGACTCGACTCACGATTCATCATTGGGATACTTCGCTCGGTGTTAGAAGATAATATTGTTATTAAAAAACGCATCAAAACAGCAGCGCATTCGCTGGGTTTTCATGCCTTCGGCGTTGCAAAGGTGCCGCTGGAACTGCGTGGGGACTATTACCGGAAGTGGATCGCTGCGGGCCAGCATGGGACAATGTCGTGGATGGAGCGAAACAACGACCGCCGTCTGCACCCCGAGCAACTGCTACCTGAAGCGCGCAGTATTATAGTGCTCGGCATGAATTATTATCAGCCGGACCCAGTGCGCCCTTACCGTATCGCGAAATACGCGCTAGGTGACGACTATCATAACATGATGCTGCGCTACCTGAAGAAGCTGTGCCGCACGCTGCGCGATGATTTTGGTGGTGCGCAGCGTCCTTATGTCGACACCGGACCGCTATTGGAAAAGCCTATCGCCGCGGCCGCGGGCATTGGTTGGCAGGGCAAGAGTACAATTCTAGTCGAGCCTAAGCGTGGAACTTGGTCGTTTTTAGCAAATATAGTAACGACGCTCGACCTTCCTGCCGATGAGCCTGTCAAGGACCGCTGCGGTAGTTGTACGCGTTGCATTGATGTGTGTCCAACGGGGGCGATCACTGCTCCCTATCAACTCGATGCGACCAAGTGTATCTCGTATCTAACGATTGAGCATGATGGGCCCATTCCACTACAGTATCGTACCGCGATCGGTGACCGACTCTATGGTTGTGACGAGTGTCTGGATGTGTGCCCTTGGAATAAATGGGCGACGCCGACCGTAGAAGCAAAATTTTCGCCCCGTGAATTGCCTCCGCTTCGAGAATTGCTGGCGTGGGATGAGGCGACATTCAGTGAACGCATGATTGGCTCGCCAATGCGGCGGCTTAAGCTACCCCGCTTTCGTCGTAATATTTGTGTGGTGCTCGGCAATGTCGGTATGGCTGTGGACTTGCCTGCGTTGCAGATTGTAGCATCTGGGAGCGACGCGATGGTTGCCGAGCACGCACGTTGGGCGATTGCTCAAATTAATAAACGTCTGTCTGCTTGAATAAAATAGTCGTTTTTTTTACTGACTTATCTTGGTAGGTATTTGCATTTCAGCGGAGCGTAGCGCTTGTCACATATAACGATAAAATACAGGCACTCGCTCTATTTCTACATTTAAACCGATCAATTAACCTAACACATATTATGGAAGAACAATCAGTCGCAGGCTCAATTATGGATAGCATCGCGAATTTTGGACTTAAAGTCGTGGCCGCAATTATTATATTAATCGTGGGACTATGGTTTGCGAAAAAAGTGAAAGCACTGTTCGCCACTGCTTTGATTAAAAAGGAAGTGGATGCGACGCTGATCGGGTTTTTTTCCAGTATGCTTTACGGAGCGATTGTGGTATTTGTTGCCATCGCCGCGATAGGTAAGCTTGGTGTTGAGACGACTTCATTTGCTGCGGTAGTGGCAGCGGCGGGCTTGGCGATCGGCCTCGCGCTGCAAGGTTCGCTTTCGAACTTCGCTGCTGGAGTATTACTGATTCTGTTTAAGCCTTTTAAGACCGGCAATGCCATCAAGGCTGGTGGCGAGATGGGTGTTGTTGTGGAAGTGGGACTATTGACGACTGAATTGAAAACTCCGGATAATATTAAAATTATCATGCCGAACTCAGCGGTGATGAGCGGTTCGATTACTAACTTTTCCGCACACCCGACTCGTCGCATCGATATGATGGTAGGTGTCGGATATGGGGATGACCTAAATAAGGTGAAGCAACTGATGCTTGACCTGCTCGAGGCTGACGAACGTGTGCTAAAAGATCCGGTTCCGCAGATTGAGGTCTCAAATTTAGGTGATAGCAGTGTCGATTTTGTTGTGCGTCCTTGGGTAAACGCTGCTGATTATTGGGGTGTAAAGTTTGATTTTACAAAGGCAGTTAAAGAGAAATTTGATGCCGAAGGTATCAGTATTCCATATCCACAACAGCAAGTTCATATGTTGCAGGCGGATCCATCGTAAACGGTCTAGTTCGCATTTTCAAAAAACCGCCGAAGCGATTCGGCGGTTTTTTTATGGCTATTCATCCTTGAAGAAAGGAACAGGAGTATGCCCGATTTTTTTCATATTGAGCCTCTACATAATATATAAGTGAGTTCGAGTCGTTGCGGCTTAGGGTTGCAGATTCTTGTCAGACACTTACTAATCGTAGAATGAAGAAGTTCGAAGATTTTAGGAGATCGCGCGAGAAGATGGATCCAAGTACTCGGAAACTGTCCGAGCAGCAGTGGAAGCAAGCTTATACGGCCTATTGCAACGCGCGTGAGAACTCGCGGGGTGGGCGCACCTCGGCTGCGAAGGACGGTTCGCCGCGGAGGCGCAATTCGAATCATTCCAGTGTCGCGGGTATGCATGGGCCCTCAACACTGTCTGCTTCTGGCGCATTGAAGGCACACATTCGTGCCGAATCGGCCTATGCGGATCTTCGCTTGATTGTGAACTTACTTTCTTGGGTGATTTTAGCCGCCATTATCATTATTACTATTTTACAGGGTATGTTGTTGCAATTGCCGGGGGCGACCAGCCTAGCGTTACTTTCTGGCGCTATCAAAGCGTTGGGAGTGGTGGTGCTTCGTTTGGTCGTGCATGTCATTATTGATATTCCAGATGTGGCGTTGTATCGCGCCAGCGCAGCGCAGCGGTCTGCCTTAGCTGCTGCTAAAGATTAAACATCGGTATGCATCAGGTTACTGTCTACCCGCGGATTTTTCTGAGTTTTATTCTGTGTGTTGCTAGTGCTTGTTTGGCCGCTGAGCGCGAATTTACTGTGTTGGCCTACAACGTCGAGAACCTGTTCGATCTCGACGGGATTGCGATTTATAAGGACTACATTCAAGACGAGCCAGATGATCAGTTTACTTATGGGCGACTCAAGTTATTAACGAAACTGCAGAATATTGCAGCCGTATTAAAAACCTTTAACACCGGGCTTGGTCCCGAGCTGATCTTATTTCAAGAGCTCGAAGCGGACTTCACTCCGCAGAGCTCGGTCGAGAATTTGGCGACCTTTCTCGACCAACACAGTGCGATCAGTGTTGCGCAAATGCTAACAACTGATTGGCGCTCGGGATATGCCGGGTTACCTGCGCAAGCGTGGCTACTGAAGGCCTTGAGTGACGCTGGTTTGATCGGCTATTCGGTGGCCGTTGCCCCTTCGAAGGGATCAGATGCTGGCATCGCACATACGAATGCGGTATTTTCCCGTTTCCCAATTAAAGAGGTGCAGAGCCATGAGTTGCTGCAGGCGCGCGATATTTTGGAGGTGACGCTGAATGTCGCCGCGCACCCGCTGACGGTTTACGTTAACCATTGGAAGTCTGGAGCGTCGAACCCGTCTCGCGAACCGATCCGCGTGCAGAACGCCAAGGTGTTGCGGGCTATAATTGATGCGCGACTCGCGGCCGACCCGATGGCTGACATTATTATTGGCGGTGATTTGAACTCGCACTACAATCATTCGATCCTCTATCCAGAAGTGGAGACTGGGATCAACGATGTACTCGGGTCGCAAGGCAATGAGTTGACGATTCGTGAGCCTAGCGGCGCCGATCTCTATAACCTCTGGTTTGAGTTGCCGCCAAAACAGCGCTATTCCGAGGTGTGGCGTGGTCGACGCGGCTCACTGATGCATTTACTGATCACTTGCGGCCTTTATGATCATTCGGGTGTTAGCTATGTGGATGGTAGTTTTACGCCTGTTATTCTACCTGGGTTAAATGCCGATCTTTTGGGTCGGCCGTTGCGATGGACCTTTGCTGGCGAGACTGGAGGTGGGGCGACGGACCATTTTCCGGTCGCTGCACGGTTTACAGTCGGATCGGGCCGTGCTGGCGATTTTTTTGATTTAGAAAACCCGAGTGTGGGCGATGATGCTTTGGATTTTGAGCTGCCACTTGTTTATCAAACAGGCATGCAGTTGCCGCTGCGGGACGCCGTTGATCTAGCGCTACTGTCTGACGCTGCGCTGGGTCCATTCGTCGGACGTTTGTATCGCGTCGAAGCACGTGTACTTAAAATGCGGCCGATGACACTTGAAGTCGCAGGGGAGCAGTGGCCCGCCTATGCACCGGATAAATCTGTATATGCACAGTTGCAGCAAATAAAGGGCGCCAAATCGCCCACCGCGATGGTGGTGACTCTGGGGATATGGAAGGGTAAACGACAATTCGTGGTCGAGGGCCTCGAATAGTTGGTTGAGCGATAGCCAAGTCGTTGTGCTACGGACTTGCGCCCCTGCTCGAATTCGCCCACCTTGCTCGGTTTCCATGAGTAAGCACTTCTACATTACCACCGCAATCGACTACGCAAATGGCGCGCCGCACCTTGGCCATGCCTACGAAAAAGTGCTGACAGATATCGTCGCGCGCTTTCGTCGCCTACAAGGCGACTCGGTTAAGTTTGTCACCGGCCTCGATGAACACGGTCAAAAGGTGCAAATGTCAGCGCAGAAACAGGGTGTCGAGCCACAGGCATTTTGCGATGGTCACGCTGCAGTTTTTCAGGGCCTTTGCGAGCGCTTAGAGATCACCAACGACGATTACATCCGCACCACAGAGCCGCGTCATAAAAAAGTCGTTTGCGAGATTCTGCAGACATTATTTGATCAAGGTTTGATCTATAAGGCAGACTACAACGGCTACTATAGTCAGCGCCAGGAGCAGTTCGTCACTGAGAAGGAAAAGGTCGATGGCAAGTGGCCAGAGATATTCGGTGAAGTGGAGGAAGTCGTAGAGACTAACTATTTCTTTAAACTCGCGCAGTATCAGGACTGGTTGGTCGAAACGATCGAGCAGAATACAGAGATCATCTATCCGCGCTTCCGTAGTGCCGATGTGCTGCAGTTTCTCAAAAAAGAGCCGCTCAACGATCTCTGTATTTCTCGGCCGAAGACGCGTCTGGAATGGGGTATTGAACTTCCATTCGACTCGGAGTATGTGACATATGTGTGGTTCGACGCGTTGACTAACTATATTACTGCAGCGGGCTACGGCACCGATGAGTTCGAAAAGAATTGGCCAGCTGATTACCATGTCATTGGTAAAGATATTTTGGTGCCACCGCACGCGGTTTACTGGCCAATCATGCTCAAGGCATTGAACCTTGAATTACCGAAGCATTTTCTCGTCCATGGCTGGTGGTTGAGCTCAGGTGCAAAGATGTCCAAGAGTACTGGCGAAGTGGTTGATCCGCTTGATTTGATCGAGCAGTTTGGCACCGATGCATTCCGTTATTTCGTGACTCGTGAGATGAATGTCGGACAAGACAGTGAATTTTCAATTGAGCTCTTTATGAGCCGTTACAATAGTGACCTTGCTAACGATTTGGGTAATTTAGTCAGCCGCTTACTCAACATGGGTAGTCGTTACTCCGAGGGTAAAGTGCCCGCGGCATCTGTTGATGAGCAACCAGAGCAAGACCTTAAGGGTCTGTGGCAAAAGACTCATGGTGAACTAATCCCATTGTTCGAAGGGTTTCAGTTTCACAAGGCTTTGGAGCGGATATTTACGTTCATTTCAGGCATTAATAAATACGCCGAAACACGTGCGCCGTGGAAGTTGGCTAAGTCGGAGGCGCCTGAAGACCAGGCGAAGCTGCAAACCTCGCTGGCCTACATGGCTGAAGCTTTACGCCTTGGCGTTGTCATGCTCACACCGGTGATGCCAGCGATTTCTGATAAGGTACGTGCCTTGGTAGGCGCGGATAATTTTGATCGCCTCGAAGGTCAACTTGAGTGGGGCAATACCCTCGAAGGCAAAACCCTCGGCGAAAAGACGATTCTCTTTCCCCGTCCGGAAAAGAACTAGGCTTCGCGACAATTAGTGTGCTGTAGGTAGTACCCTGTTTCTATCTAATTTTAGAAGACTTTGTAGCCTACTTTCTCGACAAGCGCAGTAGTAGCAGCGGCACGCGTGCCGCTTTGATCGGTAGCATGGCCATATTCGTCGCGGGCCACAGCTTATGGCAGAATATCTAGGCGCCGCTGCGCGGACGTGAGCTCAGGTAAGGGGCGCAGATTGTTTGCGTTGAGGCGCAGGTTGGTCGCGCTATTTTTATGCGACTTTATTCGGCCTTTTTTTGTATTGGCATGCGGTGTGCTAAGTTGGTTGGTGTTCGTTCTTATTGACGGGCTCAGTCGGTCCTCTCGTTTTGGGGGTGACTGGACTCAATTCCTACAAAACCAAAAAACAACTAGACTAAAATAGAATCATGAAGATTAAGAAAACCCTTCTCGCTTTGCTGCTCGGCAGCTCGGCGTTTTTGTTTGCCGGAAGTCTCGGCGCACAGGAACTCCCTGTTATTGAAACTGCTGAAGTTGTTGAAGCTGTTACCGATGCGATTTCCTTTGATGACGGCTACGCCGCATTTATGGAAACACCCGGTGCTGCCTTCTTCACGATCAGTAATCTCTGGCTGCTAATTGCGGCTGCTCTGGTGTTTATCATGCACCTGGGCTTCGCGACTGTTGAATCTGGCCTCGGCCAAGCTAAGAACACGGTCAACATTCTGTTCAAGAATGTATTTATCATCTGCATGGGTCTGTTGACGTATGCGTTGTGGGGCTTCAACGCGATGTATCCCGGTGATGCATGGACGATTGGTGGCTTCTTTGCATCTGGATCCTGGTTCGATGTGACTGCGTCTGTGGACCTGATGACTGCTGAGTATGCTGATTACACATGGTATACAGACTTCATCTTCCAAGGCATGTTCGCTGCGACTGCGGCAACGATCGTCTCTGGTGCGGTTGCTGAGCGCGTCAAGCTCTCTTCTTTCATGATTTTCGCAACATTGCTGGTGATGTTCGCATATCCGATCACTGGTTCGTGGCAGTGGGGTGGCGGCTGGCTCGCAGAGCGTGGCTTCTACGATTTCGCTGGTTCTTCACTGGTACACGCTTTTGGAGGTTTTGCTGCCTTGGCTTGCGTAATGGTGCTCGGCCCTCGTGCTGGTAAGTATATTAACGGTCAGATTCGTCCGATCCTTGGACACAGTATGCCACTCGCTACAATCGGTGTCTTCCTCCTCTTCCTTGGTTGGTTCGGTTTCAATGGTGGTTCGGTTCTCAATGCAGACCCATTCCTCGTCTCTCTGGTCTTCGTAACCACAGCACTCGCTGCTGCGGCTGGTGGTCTAGGCGCAATGTTCACTTCTTGGTTGTTCCTTAAGAAACCTGACCTCTCGATGGCACTCAATGGTATCCTTGCGGGTCTGGTCGGCATCACTGCTGGTGCTGACTCCATTATGCCAGCTTATGCGATTCTTACTGGCCTCATCGCTGGCATCCTCGTCGTGTTCTCGATCATCTTCTTTGATAAGGTCAAAATTGATGATCCAGTCGGTGCGATCTCCGTGCACGGTGTCTGTGGTATTTTCGGCACACTTGCTGTCGCGCTCTTCAGTGACGCTGCCGGATTCGGTATCCAGCTGATCGGCACACTTTCGGTTAGTGCCTTCGCTTTTATCTTCGCCTACGTCGTCTTCAGTATCCTGAAGGTAGCCATGGGGGTACGTGTTTCTCCTGAGGAAGAGGCCGAAGGTCTCGATATCGGTGAGCACGGTCAAGAAGCCTATCCTGACTTTGGTGCAGCACGCACTCGCTAATTAAGCCTAGCCAAGTAACTTAAATAACCTACATTACATTATTATGAAATTGGTCAAAGCAATCATCAAGCCCTTCAAACTCGAAGAGGTCAAAGAAGCACTCGCAGATATCGGCATCGAAGGGATGACCGTAACTGAAGTAAAGGGGTTCGGTCGCCAGAAAGGCCACACCGAAATCTATCGTGGCAGTGAATACACTGTCGATTTCCTGCCGAAAGTCATGGTCGAAATCGTCGTTGACGATGCAGACGCAGACAAGACATCGGAAGCGATCGTCAAAGCTGCTAAGACTGGTAAGATCGGAGACGGCAAAGTCTTCATCATCCCGGTCGAAAGCGCGATCCGTATCCGCACCGACGAGTCGGGCCCCGAAGCGCTCTAGTCTGAACTGATTCAGTTCTTGATATTTCACCGGTCATCCCTTCGAGGGTGGCCGGTTTTTTTTGATCTGTTGGTGGCCTCGATCGTGAGATCGGGGAGCGTTCGCAATTACCTGCATGCAGAGGAGTAAAAAATAACTTGTTCAATGCGGCGGTTTAACATTATTTATCTGCGAACTATCTAATAACTGACTACAAATAGAGATGAAAAACACCCATTATTTAATCTTATTCCTGCTGCTGTCGTTGGCACCAGGCTTTTTATACGGCCAAGACGCTGGACTAACAGCAGTCGCCGAGCAGTTGGCGGAGGTCACTGCAACCGCTGATAGTGGCAACACAGCGTGGATGTTAACTGCCACGGTGCTGGTGCTGTTTATGACGCTGCCCGGCTTGGCCCTGTTCTACGGCGGCCTGGTTCGTGCACAGAACGTCTTGTCGGTGCTAATGCACTGCTTCGCGATCGCCTGTTTGGCGTCAGTGATGTGGGTACTGTGTCTGTACACGATGGCGTTCTCGGATGGATGTGCGTGGCTAGGCGATATGCAGCATCTCGGTCTAAAAGGGATCACGACTGCGGACTTGAGTGGTGATATTCCCGAGTCCGTGTTCATCATGTTCCAGATGACTTTTGCGATCATCACGCCAGGTCTGATTGTTGGAGCGTTTGTGGAGCGTATGAAATTCAGTGCAATCCTGCTGTTTACTGCGCTTTGGCTTGTGTTCGTCTATGCACCCGTCACCCACTGGGTATGGGGCGGTGGTTGGCTGCAGGGACGTGGTGTGATCGATCTCGCTGGTGGTATCGTGGTGCATGCCACTGCAGGTGTCTCTGCGTTATTGCTGGCTAAATTTGTGGGTCCACGCGCGGACTTTCCCAAAAAGCTTCATATCCCACATAGCCCCGGTCTGGTAATGATTGGTGCGTCGATGCTTTGGGTCGGTTGGTTTGGCTTCAATGCTGGTAGCCAGCTTGCAGCGAATGAGTCTGCAGGCATGACGATGTTGGTCACACATATTTCCGCAGCGGTTGCGAGTTTGACCTGGATGGTGATCGAGTGGAAGAAGACTGGTAAGCCTGGTCTCGTCGGTATCGTGACTGGTATGGTCGCTGGTTTGGCCTCGATTACTCCAGCATCTGGTAATGTGGGCCCGCTTGGTGCAGTGTTGATTGGCCTGATGGCCGGCTCCATCTGCTACTTCGCTTGTGGTTTTGTTAAAAGTAAACTCAAGATCGACGACACACTCGACGTGTTCGCGGTGCACGGTGTCGGTGGTATCATGGGCACGATCATGGTGGCTGTATTCGGCACGGCAGCCTTTGGCGGCACAGGTGTGGATGACATGGTCGGTCAACTTGGCACGCAGATCTACGCTGTGGCCGTGGTCATTGCATGGTCTGCAGTTGTAACAACAATCATCGTGTTTGTCTGTAAGAAGACCACCGGCCTGCGCGTTGATCAAGAGGTGGAACATACTGGCCTTGATCTCGCTGAGCATGGTGAGACTGCTTACCACTTCGAGTAACTAACATTTCAAGTTTCACATCATTAAACTCAAACAGAATACATTCTTATGAAATTGATTAAAGCTATTGTTAAACCCTTTAAACTGGATGAGGTGAAAGAAGCCCTCTCCGCAGTCGGCATCGAAGGCATGACCGTCACTGAGGTCAAAGGCTTCGGGCGTCAAAAAGGCCATACCGAAATCTATCGTGGCAGTGAATATACCGTCGATTTCCTGCCCAAGACGATGCTCGAAACCGTCGTCGAAGACGACATCGTCGACGCTGCAGTTCAAGCGATCGTCAACGCCGCTAAGACTGGCAAAATTGGCGATGGTAAGGTCTTCGTCATCCCAGTCGAAAGCGCCGTCCGAATTCGTACTGACGAAGATGGCTCTGAGGCCCTGTAGGCGTTTACATGGGCGGTTAAGCGGCTGTGTACTAAGGTAAAGCTTGCGATTTAGAACCGCAAGGTACTCGCCGTAATTCGCAATGCCGCAGTTGAGCTGTCCGTAAATGATCGTAGATGTCTAGTAAAATAAAAACGGCTACAAGCAGGCAAAGTGGCGAATCTCCCAAGGGAGATGATGCGACCTCGGGGAAGGTGTCTCGACCGAGAGCTTCTGGCCGACGCACTTCTAGGCGGAAGAAGCCCTCCCACGTGTCCTTACTTTTAGGAGTACGGGTGCGTCGAAAGTCTTTGTATCTGGCGCTGATCAATCTGGCAGGGCTGATGCTGCTGCTTTTTGCGCTCTTATTGTATGCCTTTTGGCTATACACACAGGAGACGGGCGTGCGCGCAGTGTTACCCTCTGAAGGACAAGCAAATCAGAGCCAGGCAATGGAGGCCTCGGAAGATTTGCTGGCAACCACATCAGTATCCGCCGCAGACGACGGGGAATTGTTGTCGTTAGGGTTTATTTTAGAGAAATATCGGACTGCCTCTGGATTGTCTGAGGTGCAGGATGTTATTCTGCAAGGAAACTACATCGAAGATGGTCTTGAATCTAGGCTGAAGTTACTCGCGAAGTTACCTCGGTTGGTGAGTAAGACCGTCGAAGACGATGCCATAAAAATGGTTTACAGTTACGATGGTAAAACCGCTAGACTTAAAATCGAAGATGGCGAGGGGACCATAGAGCAGCAGGTGCTAACCGAACTGGTTGATCAGAAGGCGCTCTTTTTAGAGGGAGCGGTGTTGGCCTTAGCCTCGAATCAGTTGCCAGATGTGCTAGTTTATACGCGGGAAGAGGACCAGACCTTTGAGGGCCAAACATACTGGACCATTCAGAGTCGACTATCCGCTCAGGACTCGGTCATTCATTTGCTGGATACGGAGACAGGCTTGGAGCGCGTTCGTTTTATTTATTTCGAGCATGACGGGGAGCGGCAGCAGTTGTCGCTCCAGTTGTCGGATTACCGTCAGCAAGGAGAAGCTAAATTACCATTCGGCTATACGCTCAAGTTAAATGGTGAACTCCGCAGCGAAACAAAGCTCGACTCAATTCAATTGAATCGAGGTCTGATGCGCTGGATGTTCTAATTTGGAGCATTGCTGGGATTGTTTCTTGCCGTCGCCTACAAGATGCCTTTTTGCTGCATCTTCTTGAGTTGGTTGGCGTCAACCACGTCGGGCGCGCGTTTGTCTTTGCCGGCGGTCTTGTTGTAGCGGCCAGTGACTTTGTCCTTCTCGTAGCGAGTGAAACCGTGCTTCTC
>DBBT01000096.1:0-9693 GCA_002292345.1 Opitutia bacterium UBA977
TTTGAGTCGCTAATACACACGTATTTCGTCGAGGACTTGCTGTTTGGATTGCTGCAGGCTGGGTTGGACGATGGTGGCTGCGAGTGCTGTGGCTTCTTCGCTGCGCCCGAGCTTACAGAGCACGCGCACTTTGTGGAGATCGAGGATCTGGCGGCGCAGTAAGTCATCGTTGGGGCTGTCCTTGCGGACTTTGTTCCAATGCAGCAGTGCTGCCTTCCAGTCGGGGCTGGCGAGGTCGTAGTAGGCCTCGCCGAGGCGCATTTGTGCGTTGAAGTTGTCAGGCTCTAAGCGCACCGCGGTTTGGAAGGCTTTAAGCATTTCGCGGTCGAGGGCGTCGCGGCTAAAGACTGCTTGTTCGATAAATGGCTCGCGAAAAGTGTAGAGAATCTCGCCGAGTGCGTAGTGGTAAGCGGGCACCTCGGGTTCGAGCGTGATGGCGTTGAGGGTGAAGGTGAGCGCCGCTTTGCCTTTGCCAGTCTCGGCGAGGTGATTGCCGATCTGCTGCTTGACCACTGCGATCTGCGGATCGAGCTCGTCGGCCCTGAGGAAGGCTTTAAAGGCCTCGTCGTTTTTACCAATACGGCGGAGTAGTTTTCCGTAGAGTATGAGCGCGCTGAGGTCGTCAGGGTTCTCGGCCAGATAGGTACGGTACGAGAAGATGAGTTCGTTCAAGTGGCGCTCGAGATCGTCGCCGGAATAATACTCGGGATCGGCGGCGAGCTGTTGATAGATCTTTTGCTCGCGCTGACTGATGTCGAGCAGGCGCTCGGTATCGAGGTTGGATTGCTTGGTCTGAGCGGCTAAGGCACTGCTGAGCGCGAGGGCGCTAACTAAGGCGAGGACTGTGCGGAATGGATGGAGTCTGGCTGGCATCGACTGAAGTGAGTGTGGACGTGAGGGTGGCCGTGAGGGTGATTGCTGTTGGCGGCAAGTTGGCTGCGTGTCTTGTCGGTTTTAGGCAGGTCGGTGGTGCTCGGCATGGTCCGTGGGATCATTCATTTTAAATATTTGTTTAGAAACCGAATTGGAGTCAAAGGCTAATCTGGGCTGGCGCTGGGCGGCGCCGCTGCGGCAAAGGAGGGAGCACAAAAAAGCCCCGTCGACTCATTGCGCGGGGCGGTGTTAGACTGCTGAAGCGCTGGTCAATTTAAGCTTCTTCGAAGCGCCGAGCGAACAGATCTTCGAGGTCGAGTAGCATCTTTTCTGCAGTATCGATTGGACCTTCGGTGCGAATAGTCAGTTTCGAGCCGTTGCCAGCCGCCAACATCATCAGCCCCATGATGCTTTTACCATTCACTTGTTCATCATCTTTATCCACCCACACATCTCCGGCATAGGTGTTGGCGATGCGCACGATCATCGCTGCCGGCCGGGCATGGATGCCCATCTTGTTCTGCACGACAAGTTCTTTGCTGAGGGTTTGGTTGGAATCGCTGGTTTCTGGTGTGGTCATGTCTGAAGGTCGGCAAAAAAGCTCTCTGCGGCATTAAAAGCAAGTGGTAATCCAATTGTTCTGGAAAAACGCGGAGATCTCTTTGTCAGATAGCAATATAGTCGGTGACGAAAATGAGCGTCAAGGGACAAAAATAAAGCGCGAATCGGTCGAAATACACTGCTGCGAGCCCTGCTGCGAGGCTCTGTGCTGTTCGGTGGGTGGTTGATTCAACTATGCTCGGGGATCAAATCGCTCTGGTGATTCCAGAGCTTAGCGTACTGTCCGTCTTCGGCGAGTAGCGTTTCGTGCGTGCCTGACTCGATAATTTCCCCAGCTTCGAGGACTACGATTTTGTTGGCGCGACGCACGGTCGAGAGGCGGTGCGCGATGACGAGCACGGTGCGCTGCTCGACTAAATGATCGAGTGCCAGCTGGATTTTGCGCTCAGTGATAGTGTCGACGCTGGCAGTGGCTTCGTCGAGGATGACGAAAGGCGGGTTTTTGAGTAGCACACGGGCGATGGTGAGGCGTTGTTTCTCGCCCTGGCTGAGGCGAATGCCTTTCTCGCCGATGTTAGTGTCAAGCCGCTCGGGCAGGGCGTCGACGAACTCGTCCGCGCAAGCTTGTTCGAGGGCGTGGGCGATGTCTGCCTCACTGGCGTCGGGTTTGGCGAGTAGCAAGTTATCGCGCACGCTGCCTTCAAAGAGGAAGGGGTCCTGCGCGACATGGCCGACTGTATCGTGCAGCTCGCTGAGGGAAGTATTGCGGATGTCTACGCCGTTGAGTTTGACGCTGCCTTGGATGACGTCGTAGGTGCGCATCGCGAGATTGGCGATGGTGGACTTGCCCGCGCCGGTATGGCCGACCAAGGCGGTGACTTGATTGGCTTCCAGAGTGAGGTTCAGATTTGAGAGCACTGCGGGCCGGCCAGGATATTCGAATTGAACGTTTTCAAAGGCGACTTGGATGGGGCCAGCTGGCAGAGGGGTGGGCTCGGTGGGCTCATCGACATCGACTGCTGCGTCGAGCACTTCGAACACGCGCTCGCCGGAGGCACGGCCGGCGGCGATCAGGTGGTTTAGGCCGTGCAGCTGTGCGATCGGCAAATACAGCATGTTGGCGTAGAGAAAGAACGCGAGGAGCTTGCCCATGCTGAAATCGCTAGCACCATTGAGCACCAGATAGCCACCAACGCCGACGATGCTGAGAAAGCCGAGCTTGGTGGCGAGCGTGGTGGCTGGGCTGTAGAGCGACCAGCGGAACATGGCTTTGAGGGTCTTGGACTTGAGGTCTTCGGCGCAGTGCTCGAAGCGGGCGGACTCGCGCTTTTGTAAGCCAAAGGTCTGGATCAGCCGATTGCCCTGGATGTCTTCGACCAGCAGGCTGTTGAGCTCGCCCGAGCTTTCCCGCACGCCCTTCCAGACCACGCGGGAGCGTTTTGAGTAGAGCATGCCGCAGATCATTAGAATCGGTACGGGCAAAAAGACGCACCAAGCGAGCAACGGCTGCATGATGAATAGCACGGTAGTAATGCCGACGATCTTGAGGATGGCGCCAGTGCCTTGCTCGGTGCCGTCGAGCAGTGCGCGTTCGACGGCGGAGACGTCTTCGATCACGCGCGAGGAAATTTCGCCGCTCTTACGTTGATCATAAAAGGAGACCGGCAGGCGCAGGAGCTTTGAGTGTAGGTCGCGGCGCATTTCAAGCAGCACTTGCTGCTCCAGCGTGTTATTGACCCGGATGCGTAGGCTATTGAAGATTTCACTGCCAACGTAGAGGCAGGCGATGATGCCAACGCCCCAGAACAGCCCAGTCAGCGCTCCGGTGGTTTCGATGTCGTCGAGGATGACCTTGATCGCATAGGGCACGGCGATTTCCATTAGGGTCATGCCGGCGGCAAGCCCGATGGTGAGCCAGAATAGACGCTTGTAGCGAAATAGGTATGCGGACACCCGCAGGATGGTGTTTTGTTTGGTGGGCTTAGTATTTTTCACGGAAAAAAGGGAAGTGGAGTGACGAAATCCTTGGCGGCGGTAATTAGCAAATCCGAATCGTTTTAAAATAGGGTTGTGTCTTGCGCCAGTTATGCACTTTTTCAATCGGTATTCGGGGATCGCCCAATATACAACTGCAACTTATAACGATTAATTTTATAAAATTATGTCTATACGACTTTACATAGGAAATCTTTCTTTCGATGCCACCGGTGATGATCTGCGTGAGATCTTCGCAAACTGCGGTGAGGTTGAAGAAGCAATCATCGTGACTCGCCCTGGTGGCGGTCGCCCTCGTGGCTTTGGCTTCGTCACTATGGAAGACTCGGAAGGTGCTGATGAAGCGATTCGTCAATTGGATGGTCAGGAATTTGCGGGCCGTAAGTTAACGGTCAACGTCGCTAAAGAGCGTGAGCGACGGGACGAGGACTAGAGCGTCGATTTTTGGACGGTCTAAAGCCGGCGTGTTATGTATTTACAGAGCGCACAGAGCGCTCGGTGGCGTCATAGCAGCCGTGGTTGCACCGCTGCCCATATCTGTTGTTCTAGCACCTCGACTGAGGCACTGCCGTCGAGCACCAGGAAGCGCTCAGGCTCTGACTCGGCGAGTTTGAGATAGCCGGCCCGCACCGCTTGGAAAAATTCGATGGCTTCTTGCTCGATGCGATCGAGTTGACCATCGCAGCGCGCGTGCACCCGAGCCATGCCCACTTCGGGGGACAGATCGATGAGGATGGTCAGATCCGGTCGTGCTTCGCCGACGGCAAAGCGGTTGATCGCTGCTACGGCCTGGCTGTCAATATTTCGGGCGACGCCTTGGTAGACTGTGGTGGAGTCCATAAACCGGTCGCAAAGCACAATCTCGCCTTTAGCGATCGCGGGCAGGATACGCTCGCGGGTTAACTGCGCGCGGCTGGCAGTGAACAGCAGCAGTTCCGTTTCGGGCGCCATGTCTACGCCGGCTTCGTCGTGTTGGAGCAAGTTACGCACGGCTTCGCCTAGCGGCGTGCCGCCGGGTTCACGAGTTTGCAGCACCTGCTGGCCTTGGTCCTGTAGGCGAGCGGCCAGGGCGTTGATCTGGGTGGATTTCCCGCAGCCTTCGGTGCCTTCGAATGTAATAAAAAGTCCAGCCATGTAGGGTTACCAATTAGCGATAAATTCGGCGAGCTCATCGAGTGATGGGCTCACGGCGGTGCGGACGTAAAAGCCAGAGGTGGCCGCGGCGAGGGTCAGTGCGGCGACTGGAGACAGTCCGATCAGGCGGCCAGTGACGAACCCTGAGTTAAAGTGGTCACCCGCGCCAGTCGTGATCTTTGGCTTCTCGCAGAAAGGCCCTTTGACGTAGGCGGTGCCCTCTGGTGTCGCGCAAGCAGCATCGTGCGTTGGATGCACGACGAGCGTGTCGAGCTTGAGCGCCTCGCGAATACGTGCGGCCAGCACTTGCAGGTTGTCCGGGGTGTTTTCGATTGGCTCAAAACCTAGCAGTGCGTCGACTTGCTCGGCTTCGCGGAGATTGAGTCCGAGGATGACCTTACCAAAGGCTTCGAACTTGCCGAAAATATTTAACACTTCGAGCAGATCTTCTTTTGAGCGTTTTTCGGGGTCAGCGAGGTCGAAGAAAAAGATGCGCTCCTTGTTCTCAGGCATCGTCGGCAGGAGGCGTTCTAGGAAGTCGTTGAAGACATCGGAGAGGTAAGGAATCATGGTCCAGTTGACCATTGCGATGAGATCGGCCTCCGCAAAGCTGTTACTTAATTCATCTGCGCCCATTATGTTGACGATGTGCTGGTAGTCGATCTCTTCGAGGCTGCTCATCGAGCCGAGCATGATCTTGCCATCAGAAAATTCCGCAGCGTGGGTGATGCCGGGATCTGCGATAGATACGGCGTTGGTCTGTTGCGCGAATTCAGTAAAGACGGGGTGGATGGTGCTCTTGCCGAGCGCGCCGAGGTAGCGCACTTGCACGCCATGGGCGCATTGTGCGCTGGCCATGATCGGGCCGTTGCCACCGAGTTTTTCGAGAATTTGGGCGAGCTCAATATTGGCACTTTTGCCGGCTGCGGAGCTGATCCGTGCGCCAAACTCGGCGATGGTCGCAATCGCGGTGAACTGATCGCCGGGGCCGGAGCGTTGATCGACCGGGTGCACGATCTTATCGACGAAGCCGTCGATGCCGATCAGCGCCTTTTTCGAGCTCGCGCTGTGGGCGTTGGCTTTGAGTTCTTGCAGAGTGAGTGTTTTGCTATCCATTAATATTATCTTTGAGTGAATGATTGATGGTCAATGTGTAGGCCGCTGTTTCTCTGCGGGCAAATCAAATTCTGAGTGAACGATTAAAAGGTTTTTTCAGAGAATTAGGTTTTATGCTGGCAGGGATTTGAACGCCTGTTGTTAATAAGAGTCTATTCATCCTATACCTCTACGCACTTATAGAAAATGAGCTTACCCACTATATTTGATTCACTGCTGTTGCAGGCCGCTGGCGGCGCCAATGTTTTTACCTATTTCGGCCAGTCGAATTTTGCTGGCAAAGTCGTGGTGCTGGTGCTGATGGTCTGCAGCATTATCGCGTGGTCAGTCCTGTTTGGAAAGTATATGGACCTGTCCCGCTTGCGCTCCCAAAATAAGCGCTATGAGCGTCTTTTGAGTAAAGAGTCGCACTTGCTCGACCTGCCTCCAGAGCGGCCAGGTAAGGGTGCAGGGCCATACTACAATGTCGTGCGCGACGCGCTGGAAGCATTTTTCCGCTACGGTGGCAATTTGGTCGATACTGATACGCATCGCGCGACTTTGCGCATGGGGCATGTTGAAAATGCGATTCAACGTGGGCTGGCTGAACAGATTATCCGCTACGAAAGCAAGATGGTGCTGCTTGGCTCGATCGTGACCGGCGCACCGTTTCTCGGCTTGCTCGGCACGGTGTGGGGGGTGATGGATGCCTTCGGCGGCATGGCCGGGGCGGGGTCGGCCAGTTTGCAGAGCCTTGCTCCCGGTGTCTCTGGCGCGTTGTTGACTACTGTGGCCGGTCTGTTGGTCGCGATTCCTTCGGTGTTCGGCTACAACTATTTGTTGCTACAAACCAAGATCTCAGTGGTTGAACTGGAGAATTTCTCTAGCACCGTGGCCGATCGTATCGAGCTCGAAGCGCAGGCCGCCGCGACCAACGCGTAGGTCTGCGTGGTCCTAATTTTTAATTGATCAAATAGTGGCTCGTAACTTCCATCGTAAAGACCGCCTCTCCGCTCTCACGGAGATCAACGTGACGCCGTTGATCGATCTCGCATTCGCCTTGCTGATTATATTTATGGTCACTACGCCGCTGCTGGAGCAGACGATTGATGTGAACCTACCCGTGGAGGCGTCGAAATCGCAACCCGAGGAGCGCGAAGAGTTTCAGGCGATCACGCTTGATAAATCTGGCGACTACTATTGGAGCGATGAGAAAGTCTCGCCGCTAGAACTTGGCGACTTACTCGATGCTATGGCGATGGACGCCGCGCCACCGGTGCTGAGCATACGCGCAGACTCGGCGCTGCCGTACCAGCAGGTCATTACTGTGATCGATATGATCAAACAGCGGAAGCTCTCAAAAATTAGTTTGGATACCAAGGTTAAGTAGGCGCGATGAGCATTAAAAATAATCAGTCTTTGTGGTCCTCGGTGATCTTGCATGGCGCGCTGATTATAGCGTTGTTTTTATCGACGATTATCGAAGCTTTTTTGCCAAAGGAGAAACCGCACGTCTTCGAGATGGTGAGTCAGTCGAGCCCGTCGAATGCGGCGCCTAGTCCAGCCGCACCGACGAACACGCCGCCGAACCTAGTGTTGCCGGACGTGCCCCCGATGGATATTGCTGATCCAGTGATCCCAATGGCTGCACCGACTCTGCCCAAGCCAGTCGCGAAGCCTCGACCGCAGCCCACGCCGGTGAAGGCGACGCCCGAACCTTTGATCTCGGCGGCTGATTTCTTTAAGGAGAATCCTAAAAAGGATCCCAAGCCAAGGCCGCCGCAACCAGTTAATGATTATCAGGCACCCACAATCAATACCTCTAAAATTCAGCAAAATTTGCAGAGTAATTTGCCGACCACGGTGCATGCGCCTTCCGGTAGCCTTACCGCGGCCGAGCGCACTGCCTTGCAGCGCTATGGGGATCAATTGAATAGTCGGCTCAACCGCGCCTGGATCAAACCTGCGAACCTTGCCGGAATGCGCTTAATGGTGACTGTTGTGTTTGATGTCAGTAGTTCGGGACGCATCTCAAATATCCGCCTACGGCCAGCGTCGGGGAATCCCTCGTTCGATACATCTGTGAAAGCTGCATTTACCCGAGTCATTTCTGGCGGCGTTACCCCCACCGGGCAGGCGCATAGCTTTACGATGTCGTTTAAGATGGTGGATTAGACCGAGAGGTCCTTTTGATTCGAATAAATCCTTCAAGTGAAGTTAATTATCACTTGACATCAAGTTAAGACCGATAAAGAGTCCTCTACATGGCCAAGATTTATCAGAACTCCGGACCGCACCTCTATCTGTTACTGTGGAAAGCATCGCACGCGGTGAATAGCTACAGCCAAAAGAGTATCACTGCCGCGGGCCTGGGCTCATTGAGTGATTTTGCGATCTTAGAGCTGTTGCTGCATAAGGGCGCGCAGCCGGTTAATATTATCGGTGAGAAGATTTTACTGACCAGTGGTTCGATTACCACCGCAGTACAGCGCTTAGCTAAGCGCGGGTTGGTGAGTCGCGAGCGCAGTTCGACAGATGCGCGGGTGGTGTTGGTGCACCTGACGGATCTCGGCCGCGAGTTGATCGAGCCGAGCTTTGAGGCGCATGCACAAGATTTAAACGTGTTGTTTGAGGTGCTGGATGAATCCGAGCGTAGCCAATTCGCCAACCTGATGCGCAAAATCGGCCAGCGTGCAGAACAACGATAAGCTGTTATTCTCCCATTAGCCTTGATATCAAGTTTAATCTTTAACCCCATAACGCTATCCATTATGAAAATCAACGAAACACTCTTTAAGACAAGCAATCAGTTCGCACTTTTACCGATTCGTGTTGGCGTCGGGGCAACTATGGCCGCACACGGTGCGCAGAAATTATTCGGCTGGTTTGGCGGCTATGGGCTTGAGGGAACTGGGCAGTTTTTTGCCGAAAACCTTGGTTTAAAGCCAGGTGTCTTGATGGCTGCATTGGCAGGCGGAGCTGAATTTTTTGGTGGGCTGCTGTTGTTAGTCGGATTACTGACCCGTTTCGCTGGCGTGTCGCTAGTGGCCACGATGGCCGTTGCGATTGTTACCACCTATAACGGTGTGTTTTTCGCCCAAAATGGGGGGATTGAATATCCACTGATGTTATTGCTCGCGTGTCTGACGTTGGTGATCGCTGGTGGCGGCGCATATTCAGTCGATCGCAAGTTGTCAGAGTCATAGGGCTAGGGTTGTGGTTAGCCATGGATGAGCAGTTATCCTGCGCTGGCGATGACGGCCTGCAGACCTGTGGCACTTTCCGTTGAATGAGGCGCACTCCACCTTGACATCCGCTCTCCAAGCACAAGCGTGCTGAGCCGTTATGTCACCTCCATCCAAATCACCGCCAGACTTTGACCGCAGCTTTCTGCTGGAGCTAGCTGGGGGGCTGGTCTTCAAGCAAGCCGAGCGCTTATTTGAGGCGGGCGCGGTGACCGCGGTAGCCTGGGAGAGCCCGATCCTGACGGGTACGGTTACCGGCATCGACGATACGTACCAACCGAAGCTGAATCTGCGCTCGACTGTATTTGCGGTCAACCATTGCAACTGCCTGGAAGGCCGCCGGCGCAAGGTTTGTGCGCATGCGATTGCCATTGCGCTGCACTATGAAGCGCTCAAACACGAACAGGCCCATGCAGCACAGCCACATCCTGATTTCGTGGCGGAACCCGAGCCAGAGCCCGAAGCGGCTAAGTCGCGCGGTGTGCGTTCGATCAAGCTGTCGGCTGCCGGTGATACGTTGCGCATGCTAGTGTTTTTGCCGCCCAATTTGCCAGCGGCGGCCGAGCGCGATGCGATCGTGGTTAAGCTCGATGCTGCGGCGGGGCGTGAAATTGTGCCACTCAATCAACTCAGTCCGACGCGCAATTATGCAGCGTCCGCGCCGCAACAAGCTGCGCTGGCATTAGTCGAGTCGTGGTGTGGTGGTAAGCTCGCGAATCTGTTGGAATTGACTGGCGGTCGCCTGCGCCGCTTGCTCGCCACGCTGATCGATGAACCGACGGTGTATTGG
>DBBT01000096.1:9742-10029 GCA_002292345.1 Opitutia bacterium UBA977
AGCAGCAGATCCGGCAGAGGAGGATGAGGATGAGGTGGTGGCCGTGCCGGACGAGCTGAAACGGCCGATTTTGAGTCGTACCACCAGTTTGCGAGAAAAGTCGAAGCCCAACCCGCGGCGTATCGCGGAAGCTCGTGCGCAAGGTCGCTGGAAGACAACTGCGGGGGACTATCCAGTTGCGAAAGCGGTTTCGGAATCGATGGAACAAAACGCCACTAATCGAGTGGTGGTGGATGGATCGCCCAACTTTTTGGCGATCCGATTACCAGCGGGCCGTGACGATGATT
>DBBT01000104.1:0-5867 GCA_002292345.1 Opitutia bacterium UBA977
CTTGGCGACAGTCTTTTTCGCCTTAGATGCTGGTTTCTTGGCGACAGCTTTTTTAACTGCAGACTTTTTTACAGATTTTTTAGCTACAGTTTTTTTTGCGGCAGATGATTTGGTCTTCTTGATAGTCATTGATAAGATAGAGTGGGGTGTTATTTATTAGAGTCTGAAATTTGTTTAAGTGCTTTAGCGCAACGAGGGGAGACGGCGCCCCAAGTATCGGTCTCGACTAGCGCAGGCACCCAGCGCCAACTGCGTGGGCAGCGTACCCCATCAGCATGTGCGACTTCGACTGTAAGTTCGGTTACAGTGGTGTCTTCGACGACTGTAACTTGAGAAAGAATAAAAAGTTCTGGTAGATCTGATTCATATTGTTTGAGGCGCGCGAACTCTGGGTCACTCAGCGAGCCAGTAATCGTAGCTTTCGCGTCGAGGCTTTGTCCGATTGCTTTCTCTTGGCGGAGTTCTTCTAATCCATCGTTGAGCTTTTCGGAGAGGAAAGTGCGTAGGGCACGGATGTCGCGGGCGACTTCGGGCTGATCCCACGCGTTATCCACAGAGGGCCAGCCGCTGAGTGCGATCGGTTTGTCGGTAAAGTCGCTGTCGTTCTGGGCATAGCTCCATGCTTCGTCGGCTGTGTGCGGGATTAATGGCGCGACTAAGCGTGTGAATACGCTAAATATAATACTGATCGCAGTCTGTGAAGAGCGGCGCAGCGGGTCATCAGGCGCACAGGTATAGAGACGATCTTTGAGGATGTCATGGTAAGTGGCCGATAGTACATTTGCGCAGAATGGATCAATGATATCCTTAAATGCGCGGTGAAATTCGTAGGCTTCGTAGGCTTCGGTAACCTTACGCACGAGTTGTGCGAGTTCGTCGAGTGCCCACTGGTCAATTGCATTGAGCTCTGCGAGTGGCACCGCATTGATGGCTGCGTCGAAATCATATAGATTACTGATCTGGAAGCGCAGGGTATTACGCATGTTGCGATAATTATTTGAAACATTGCGCACGATCTTATCGGATACGGGCACATCGCCACGGTAATCTTGCGAGCAGATCCATAGGCGTACGACGTCTGCACCGTAACTTTGGATCCATTCAGGAAGTGACCGGGCCTCTCCGTCGCTCTTGGATAGCTTGGTGCCATCTTCTTTAACGACGAAGCCGTGAGTGAGTAGATTCTTATAAGGCGCTGCTTTGTCGGCGATGACAGAAGTCCAGAGGGAGCTTTGAAACCACCCGCGATGTTGATCACTACCTTCGAGGTAGAGGTCTGCTGGCCAGCTTAAATTGGCGCGCTTCTGCAGTACGGCGCGATGGCTAGTGCCTGAGTCGATCCAGACATCGAGTGTGTCAGTGCCAGATTTGAGTTGAGCCGCAGTTGGCCAAGTATCTGGCAAAGTGATGCCTTCGAGTAATTCGGCGGTCGTTTGCTCAAACCAAATATTAGTGCCACCTACAGCGACTTTTTTAGCAATGGCGCGGATGACGCCAGCGTCAATGAATGCTTCGCCGTCTTCATTGTAAAAGGCAGGGATAGGAACGCCCCAGGTACGCTGGCGACTGATGCACCAGTCTGGGCGGTTTTCAACAGCAGCACGGATACGTTTCTCACCCCAAGCAGGGATAAAGTTAACATCATTGAGTGCTTCGAGTGCGAGCTTGCGGTCGCCGCCCTTGTCGAGCGCGATGAACCATTGATCCATAGCGCGGAAAATCACTGGAGTTTTGGAGCGCCAACAATGCGGGTAGCTGTGAGTGATGGTCTTCTTGGCGATTAATGCGCCGTTTTGGCCGATGATTTTCAGTACGCCACGGTTGGCATCGCTAATTTTACCATCTTCGAGCACGGAGAGACCGACCAATTCGGCAGGCACTTGGCCATCGTCAACGTAGCAACCATTGTCATCAAGTGGACAATACACGTCGATTCCGTTGTTGATTCCGGTAATATAGTCGTCTTGACCGTGGCCTGGTGCTGTGTGCACGCAACCAGTGCCACTTTCGGTGGTGACGTAGTCCGCGAGTAGGATAGGGCTCGGACGGTCGATGAATGGGTGACGCGCTTCGAGCCTCTCCATCGCAGTGCCGAGGAAAGTATTGATTGTTTCTGCATCTTCGAGCTTGCAGGCTTCGATGACCTCATCACGCAGAGCAGAGGCGACGATAATGGTGCTTTGATTGCTGGATTTGATAGCGCTGTATTCGATCTTTGGATTCACTGAGACTGCCATGTTAGCGGGCAAGGTCCATGCTGTGGTGGTCCAGATCAGCACCGAAGCAGGCTCTTCGAGCGCGAGTACCTTGAGTGCTTCAGCGGAGAGGCCGAGCTTTACATAGATCGAAACGCTTTTGTGGTCGCGGTATTCGATCTCAGCCTCTGCTAGAGCGGTCGCGCAAGGAATTGACCAGTAAACTGGCTTTTTGCTGCGGTAAACGATATCTTTTTCAACGAAGCTGGCGAAAGTTTCGAGTTGTGTCGCTTCGTAATCTGGGTGGATCGTCCAATATTCGTTGTCCCAATCGGCTAAAACACCGAGGCGTTTGAACTGCTCGCGCTGGCTAAGACGGTATTTGTCGGCAAATTTTGCGCAGGCTTCACGCACTTCGAGCGCGGTGTAGTCGGTGCGTCCGGTCTCTTGTAGTTCACGAGAGACTTTGTGCTCGATTGGTAAGCCATGACTGTCCCAACCTGGAATATAAGGGGCGTTGTAGCCCTGCATCCATTTAAATCGTAAGATAGTGTCCTTCAACGTCTTATTGAGGGCGTGACCGAGATGCAGGTCGCCGTTGGTAAACGGTGGTCCGTCGTGCAAAATGAAGGTTGGACCCACAGCATTCTTCGCTTGAATTTTGCCGTAAAGGTCAAGTTTTTCCCAGTGCTCAATACGAGCGGGTTCGCGTTCAACCAGGTTGCCGCGCATTGGGAAGGCGGTTTCTGGGAGGTTGAGCGTATTTTTGAGGTCTAGAGCCATTATTTAGATACCGAGGGCCATTTAAAAACGGCGAATGTGTTTTTTTGACTTCTCAAGTCAAGCACACAGAATTTTCTCGCAGATGTTTAGCTTTCGCGCTTGTTAGGTTGCGCTCGATCAGGCACCTGCTGAGCCTTTCTTTTAAAATCCAATGACACTCGCACTTATTAGTCTTCCGTATCCCGATCTCCCTTTATTAGCGCTCTTGGCTATTTCGCTGGTGGGATTTGTTGCGCTGGCTTTCGGCGGCGATTGGTTGACCCGTGGTGCCGTAGCGATTTCGAGTAACTTGAAGATAAATCCAGTGGTCATTGGCCTAACTGTGGTTTCGATTGCAACCTCGATGCCTGAAATGGCGACTTCGCTGACGGCTGCTAAGGATAATCCTGGCATAGCGTTGGGCAATATCCTCGGTAGTAACATTGCCAACATCGGCCTGATCCTGGGAATCGCTGCAATGATCGCGCCGCTAAAGATCCACTTGCGGTTGATTCGTCGTGAGGTGCCGATCCTGATTTTGGTCACGCTGTTATTTGCTTTGTTTGCGCTTGGCGGTGGGTTTCAGCGCGTTGAGGGCATCGTCTTGCTTGGGCTGACAGTGGTCTATCTAATTTATATCGTGCATAGTGCCAAGCAGCAGGATTCTCAAGTAGTTGCAGATGAGTTCGCCAAAAGCGCTAAGCAGGTTCAGCATAAATCGACGATCAAGGCTTTGTTGATTGTTGCACTGGGTGCTGCTGCGTTGGCCTTCGGGGCGAATTTACTGGTTGCTACAAGCGTCGAGATTGCGACTCGGATGGGCATCAGTGATTTGTTTATCGGCCTCTCGATCGTAGCGATTGGCACGAGTTTGCCAGAGTTGGCCGCTTCGATCGCCGCGGTGCGCGCAGGGCATGGTGATTTGTGTGCGGGTAATATCGTTGGCTCCAACTTGTTTAATATGCTGCTGATCGGTGGCGGTGCGTCGACTCTTGCCGGTATGGATGTACACGATGAATTACTACTGATTGAGTTTCCCGCACTCGTGCTACTTTCAGTGCTGCTTCTATGGATATTTAAGAGCGGACATACCGTCAGCCGAGGCGAGGGTTCGCTCTTGCTTTTGCTATACCTTGCGATTCTGTCGATTTCAGGCCTTTCGCAATTTGGCTATCTTTTCTAACAAATTCTAGAATTTTCATACCAAAACATCACTTATGCCTGATTCCTATCAACCAGTAGTCCTTATTATCCGTGACGGGTGGGGGGAGAATCATAATTCGGAGCAGGACTCTTATAATGCGGTGAAGCTTGCCAAGACACCTTGCGCGGACCGCCTAACCGCTGAGTGGCCTCGCACTGAGATCATGGCATGTGGGCTGGATGTGGGTCTGCCAGTCGGTATCATGGGCAACTCTGAAGTCGGTCACCAAAACATCGGTGCTGGTCGTGTAGTAGATCAAGAGCTCGTCCGTATCAACAAGGGGATCGAAACAGGTTCGGTGAAGGATAGCGTTACATTTAAGGCATCGCTTGCCAATGTTAAGGCTCAGGGCACTGCGCTGCACCTCATGGGCCTCGTGTCTGACGCAGGCGTGCACGCGATGCTGGAGCATATCTACGGTTTGATCCGAATTGCCAAAGACGAAGGTATTCAAGAGCTCTATTTGCATGCTTTTACGGATGGTCGCGACACTGGGCCATTTAGTGGCAGGCAATTCATCAAAGAAGTTGAAGCCGAAATGGCGAAGATCGGCCTCGGCAAGATTGCATCGCTGTCTGGTCGCTACTGGGCGATGGATCGAGACAACCGCTGGGATCGTGTACAGCGCGCATACGACTGCCTCACTGGTCGCACTATTGAAAGCACTGCCACTTCTGCTGAAGCGGCTATTCAATACCAATACGACCATCCAGAGACACCTGGCACCAAGGGTGACGAATTTTGCCCGCCAACCGCAGTGCTCGACAAAGATGGTAAGCCTGTTGCGACGATTGCGCAGGGTGACTCGGTTATCTTCTGTAACTTCCGTGGCGACCGTCCGCGTGAATTGACCCGTGCATTTATCCAAGACGATTTTGATAGTTTCGATCGCGGCGAGAAGCTCGACATTCACTTCTCGACATTGAGCGAATACCAAAAGGGCCTCTGCGATAACATCATTTTCTTCAAGCCTGAGAAGATGAAGGATATTCTCGCGAGCTACCTCTCTGATCAGGGCATCCCACAGTTCCGCTGCGCGGAAACGGAAAAATTTCCACACGTCACATTCTTTTTCAACGATTACCGTGAAGAGCCGTTCCCAGGCGAAGACCGTGCGCTTATCCCGAGCCGCAAGGATTGCGCGACTTACGATGAGAAGCCGGAAATGTCGGCCTACGGCATTCGTGATGCAGCTGTCGAAGCGATCAAATCCGGCAAGTACGGCCTAGTCGTAGTGAATTTCGCAAATCCTGACATGGTTGGTCACACGGGTGTGATCAAGGCCTGTATCAAAGCATGTGAGATCGTCGATGGTTGCGTGCAGGATTTACTCGATGCGGTGGACACCGTTAGTGGCCATGCAGTGATCACTGCAGATCATGGCAACTCCGATCAGCTCTGGAACCCCGAGAACGACGGCCCGCACACGGCGCACACGCTCAATCCAGTTGAGATCGTTGTTTACGGTGGAGCCTGCAAGGGACGTGCGATTGCCGAGGGCGGCGCATTGGGCGACATCGCTCCAACGATCCTTGAATTGATGGGACTCGAACAGCCTGAAGCGATGACAGGTAACTGTCTGCTGAAGTAACTCAGGCTCATTTTTAATCCAAAGCCAGGCTTTCTCGATGTGGATGCCGGGCTTTTTTGTTGTTTCGAGCAGGGGCTATACGCAGACACAAAAAAGCCCTTCCAGTTACGAAAGG
>DBBT01000104.1:5904-28256 GCA_002292345.1 Opitutia bacterium UBA977
ACGCGATCGCCTTCTTTCCACTCGCCGCGTTCGCGGAGTAGATCCACGCGTTCAAAACGCTTGAGGACTGTTCTGTTTTTCTTACCGCCGCCGCCGATGGTAGCTCTGAAACTGTTGTGTTGTGACATGGTGTACTATTGGTTGAAAGTGAAAGCGAAGGAATAAACGGGTGCGTCTGGAAAAGATCAAGGCCTAATCGCAATTTATTTCAGGTATTTCCGTGTTTCTATAATCGAGATAGCGCAGGCGTATCTCGGGATATATTTAACGGTTGCATATCGGCACAGTACTCATCCCTCGATTTCGTATTCGTCCAGCAAACACTGCAGCTGCACTAAGGGTAGAATAAAGCGCCGTGGCTACGATTTAAACAAAGTGTAGGTAATCCCGGACCTTTTGATGAAGCGTATCAAGTGGCTCGCTCGAACCTGAGGCTTTACAGTTCGCACGAATCAAGCCAAGCAAGTTGTGGTAAAATATGTTTTCATCCACTAAATACAGATTTGAGCAATTAAGGATCGCGCGGCAATTGATTCGTTGGTCGTTACTAGTGCTGCCGGTCTCGATGACGGTGGGTGCGCTAGTCGCGTTGTTTTTGTGGCTATTGGAGTCGGCGACGCAGATTCGCCAGGCCAACTTGTGGTTACTTGGACTATTGCCACTAGCAGGTATTGGTATTTACTGGATGTATAGCCGATACGGTAAAAATACCGAAGCGGGTAATAATTTAATCATGGATGAAATCCATGAACCCGGCGGTGGTATTCCGTTTCGGATGGCGCCGCTGGTAATGGTGACCACTATAATTACGCATTTGTTTGGTGGTTCGGCTGGGCGCGAGGGCACAGCGGTGCAGATGGGCGGCAGTGTGGCCGATTATTTCGCTAAAAAATTTGGACTTCGCCACGAGGATAAGCGCATCTTGTTGATGGCTGGCATGGCCGCAGGCTTTGGCGCGGTATTTGGCACACCAGTCACGGGCGCAATCTTTGCCTTGGAAGTGCTGGCAGTTGGGCGAATTAAATATGGTGCGCTGATGCCTTGCTTGATTGCGAGTCTAGTGGCCGACATCACTTGCACTTCGTTTCCAATTCACCATACGCACTATTCGATCGGCTATTCCGCAAAGGAGGCGATGGGGGCAATGTCTTTTATCTCGTTTGATGTGTTGTTGTTACTGAAGGTGCTGATCGCGGGTGCTTGTTTTGGCCTCGCTAGTTATGGATTTGCCGCGTTGTCGCATCGCCTAAAGGCAAAGAGCCAGCAGTTGATTGGCCGCAAGTGGCTGATTCCTGCAGTCGGTGCTGCGTTGGTGTTGGGCATTAGTTATTGCTTGGGCACGACCGATTATCTTGGTCTCGGTGTGAGTTCGCCAAACGCAGATGGTGTGAGTATCGTGTCGGCTTTTTCCGCGGGCGGTGCCGACTCGTTTAGTTGGTTCTGGAAGCTGTTGTTGACGGCAATTACATTGAGCTTCGGCTTTAAGGGCGGGGAAGTGACACCGTTGTTTTTCATTGGAGCGACCTTAGGTAATACGCTCGCGATGCTCTCGGGCGCACCAGTCGATCTGTTTGCTGGGCTCGGCTTTATTGCTGTATTTGCGGGGGCCACAAATACGCCGCTGGCGTGCACGATGATGGGGGTCGAGCTGTTTGGTGCTGAAAACACTGTTTACTACGCCGTCGCCTGTTTCACGGCTTATTACTTTAGCGGACATACTGGCATCTATACTTCACAGCGTGTGGCAGTCTCAAAGTTTCACTCAACTGAGTTGAAGGAATCGACGTTGCAGGAAATTAACACAAATCAACACGAAAATGGCTGCCGGCCATCCAGTGATTAATGGTATGAATCTGAACCAACAATTTGAGGCACCAATTGAATTTTTTAATCGTCACACTGGCTTAGTGGAAACCGAGTCAGTTTATGGCGAAGCTTTCTTGCGCTGGGCCTATGGTAATCCTTTAGGTCGTCTAACTGTGGCGGTCGCCGTGAAGCGATTGTGGTTTTCGCGTTGGTATGGCTGGCGCATGGATCGCTCTGCGAGTCGCAAGAAGGTGGCGCCATTCATTAACAACTATGCGGTAGATGTCGAAGAATTCGCAGCTGATGTGGATAGCTATGGTTCCTTTAACGAGTTTTTCTATCGCGCGCTTAAGCCGAGCGCGCGACTAATTGCGGCGGGCGATTCGGTTGCCGTGTTTCCCGCGGATGGTCGACATTTGGCTATTGCAGACGTCAGTGCGGCGGACAGTTTTTATATTAAAGGGCAGCATTTCAATTTAGCAAAGTTCCTTGGCAGTGCCGAATTGGCGGCTGAATTTGAAGGCGGCTCGATGTTGATCTCTCGATTGTGCCCAGTGGATTATCACCGCTTTCACTTTCCCGTGGCAGGTCAACCTAGCGAGGCTCGTATTTTGGACGGTAGTTTGCGCTCCGTGAGTCCGTTGGCGCTACGCCGCAAGTTGTCGATACTTTGGGAGAACCGGCGTATGATTACCGAGCTTGCGACGAGTGAATTCGGCAAGATAATCGTGATGGAAGTCGGCGCGACGTGCGTCGGGGGCATGCATCAGACTTACCAAGCTGGGTCTCAGGTAGAGAAGGGCGCGGCCAAAGGGTATTTCTCTTTCGGCGGTTCGTGTGTGACGACGGTTTACAAGCCAGGCGCCATCCGCTTTGACAATGATCTTTTAGACCAAGCCGCGCTCGGCCATGAAGTATATGCTAAGATGGGCGAGCGGTGTGGCGTGGTGAACTGCCCTTAGAAACTCCAAAGATAGCTTTTTTCCGTGGCGAGTACTTCACCATTGGAGTTCTTAATCGTGAAACGCCAAGCCGCAGGCGTGGCACTTTGATTTGGCCAGTCTTCGCCGGTTAGGCCGATGAAGATTTCATTATTCTTTGGTAGTTTTGAGGGCAGCTTGAAGGTGTGTTCTTGCGCATCGAGTGATTCCGGCGAATAGATTTCGCCTTCGATATAGGTGCCTGCTGGCAGGTCGCGTACTTGCCCGTCTAGTATCAGCACAAAGTAGTAGCCTGCACGTTCATTTCTGTCAGTACGCACGATGACTCTATTTCCGAGGTTTTCCTTGCCGGTTAAATATTCACCAACGCGCATAAAAGCCTCGGCCTCAATATACCGTGGTTTAATGTCGAGGATAGTGACGCTCGTGAGCACGGGCTTCTTAGTGGAAGCGCAAGAGATGCACAGGAGGCTAAAAAGGACGAGTAAGAGTATACGCATGCAGTGTAGGTTCGTTAGGTGCGGAGGCTTGTCAATAGTCGCGTGTAGACTATCGAATGATTCACCACAGCATTATTTGATTGTTTTAGATTTTATACGCAATTAAGTTTTTTATCACAGCAAAAACCTTCCTGATCACTATAACTCAACCCTATCAACTTATGATGCACCGTATTTGCCTGTTACTTTCATTCCTAATTTCTGTTCAATTTGCTACCGCTGCTGATCAGGCTACAAACGCTCATTTGAAGGGCATCTATTCGCTGTACATGACTGTGGATACATCCATGGCCTCTGATATCCAATCGAGTGAACGTCTCGATCTAAATGATATCATGGAACTCCAACTTAGGCGCGGAAATGTAGCTTTGAATACCTACGTGTTGAATCAACCAGAGGTGAATATCCCGCTCATTAGACTTTCAGTCGACACCTCCAGTCGTATTGCTTCTGGTGAATTTGAGTTGATTGTGCAGGTGCGCGATTTTGTAACGATTGACCGTAACAGTGAGAAAACTGTCGCGACAGTCTTTGAAATGCGCCGGCGCGGTAGTTCCAGTTCCGGATCCAAACAAGTGGAAGTTATTAAAGCAGAACTGCGCGATATGATGAGCGACTTCGTTACGACCTTTCGCGAGGTCAACCCAAAGCGATAGATCACAAAGTAAGTGTGTTTTTTATGCAGAGATCGACGTAGTTGCTGGTTCGTTGCATTATTATATATAAGATGTGCTTTTTTTCGTTGGTGAACCTTCGAATTATTGAATTGCCGAAGTTCTTACCCCCTTTAGAAATCGACTTTCCCCACAGCTCTCGACGCGTAAATAGCTAAAATTCTATTTTTTTGTTATACAGGTAGTTTTTATCGATGCAGTGGCCTGACTCTTTTTGCTAGGCGAACGGCATTCTTTACGATACACCTGCCGCTCTATCTACGCCGTACCTTTAAAGGGCGGTCGCATGCTTCGGGAGAATCCGACTTTTTTAGTGTGCACTTATTATTCATGCTGCAGTCAAAACTGACTCAGCCATCCACGAGTCGCATGATCGGAGAATCGTCTATTTAGGCGGCCAGCACGCGTCACTACTCAAAGCAAATTGTTATGTCATTTTCTGAACTGGGACTCCTTCCCGAACTCGTTGCAGCCGTTGAAGCAAAAGGCTACACCATCCCATCTCCCATCCAAGCACGTGCCATCCCAGCTGTGCTGGATCGCCGCGACGTTCTAGGCGGCGCACAAACTGGCACAGGAAAAACCGCCGCCTTTAGTTTACCCATGCTGCAGATTCTTTCCGGATCTGAGTTTAATGGCCAAAATAAGCGCCCGCGGGCACTGGTACTCGCGCCGACTCGAGAGCTTGCTGCACAAGTGCATCAGAGCATCGTTGATTACGGTCAGCATGTAAATATTCGCTCGTTTGTGATTTTCGGTGGCGTAGGTTTTCAGCCGCAGATTAATGCACTCCGTCGTGGACTCGATATTGTCGTTGCCACTCCAGGACGCCTGCTCGACCTCTGTCAGCGAGGTGAGATGCAACTCTCGAACATAGAGATTCTGGTCCTTGACGAAGCTGACCGCATGTTGGACATGGGGTTTATCAATGACATTAAGAAGATTCTGCAATTGATGCCTGCCAAGCGTCAGAACTTGTTTTTCTCGGCCACCTATACCAAGGAAGTTAAGAAGCTTGCTGACTCCATGCTGCACAATGCGGTCGAAGTTGAAGTTGCCGCGCGTAATGCTACTGCAGATCGCGTCGATCAAGAGGCGTATATCGTCGCTCAAAATGCAAAACCACAATTTCTAGCCGAAATGATCGAGCAGGGCGAGTGGACGCAGGTGCTGGTCTTTTCTCGTACCAAGCATGGCGCTAATAAGCTCGCTAAGTATTTAGACCGACAAGGGATCGGCGCAATGGCTATTCATGGAAACAAGAGCCAGTCTGCTCGGGAGCGTGCGTTGAGCATGTTTAAGTCTAATAAGATCCGTGTGATGGTCGCGACTGATATCGCTGCGCGTGGTCTCGATATCGCGGATTTGCCGCATGTGGTGAATTACGAGTTACCCAATATCCCCGAAGATTATGTGCACCGTATCGGCCGCACGGGTCGTGCCGGCAAGGCGGGTAATGCAGTCTCACTCGTTAGTGATGTAGAAGAGGGCTATCTCTGGGACATCGAGAAGACGATGAAGAAAAATATTCCACTATTTAGAATCGATGACCGCGGCGAAAAGATAGCTATGCCGCGCCCAGCAACACGCTCGAAGAAATCACGCCCGGCACCAGGTCAAAACAACCGTGGTGGAGGTGGTCGTGGTCGCCAAGGTGGCGGCGGAGGTCGTCCACAAGGTGGAGGTCGTCCACAAGGTGGCCGAAGTCGTCCGCAAGGAGGTTCAAGTGGTTCGTCAAAGGGCGCAGCGCCGAGTCGTTCGCGAGGCCGTAACCAATAACTTTTCACTATAGGGTAGGCTGAGAAGGACGTTTTTTTATGTGCGAACCGCTTTAGGCTTTAGGTGTGCTCTCCGATGTGTCGCGGGGAGCGTCTTACTAATCTATATTCGATTTCGTGAAGTTCGTATTTGGGCGTACCTGCGTGGGATATGCCCTTGTGTTGAGTGCGCGAGATCAGATGGCGCAGTGATGTTAAATCGCTATGCCGACGCTTTTCGTTCGCCAAAGTGGCTGCTGCCATTTAGCGGATAAGTGTATGAGTTCTATTAACGATCTTTTACAGACAGTATCGGCCCTTCGCGAGCCGGATACAGGCTGCCCTTGGGATATTGAGCAAACACACCAGTCAATCACCGATTGTTTGATCGATGAGTGCTGTGAGTTATTGCAGACCATAGACAGACTCGACATGCATCATATGGAAGAAGAGCTGGGCGATGTACTGCTACAAGTTGTGATGCACGCACAGATGGCCAAGGAGGCGGGTCATTTTGATTTTGAAGGGGTATGTAAGGTAGTGAACGATAAATTAGTTCACCGTCATCCGCATGTGTTCGGCACAGGAGCGTTGAGCAATTCCGAGGCAGTGCTCAAACAATGGGATGCGATTAAGGCAGAAGAGACGAAACGCGGCCCCAAGCAGGCTGGACGATTTAAGGATTTACCGAATCAATTACCAGCTCTGATGTATGCACAGGATATTTATAAGCAGATTCTAAAGCAGCAGATCGACGCTTCCGATGTGATTGATGAGGGCGGCATTGCGATGACTGCCCAAGCGTTGGCGGACGATGAGTTGGCGCTTGGCAAGCAGTTGTTTGAAATCGCTGCGGCCTGTCGAATAAAAAAACTGGAGCCTGAGGCAGCGTTGCGTCGCTATGCGCAAAACGTGGTTGACCAGCTAGAGTCGAACGCTCCCGGGGAATGTTAGGGCGGTTTCTGTAACTTCTATTAAATGTTTTTAAGCCTTAACAACGGTGAGTCAGTGTCGATTGATGTGCGGCGCCGTAAGGGGACAAGACATTTACGGCTCAGTTTGAACCACAGTAATCAAGCAGTGGTTTCGGTACCGTGGCGTTGCTCGGATCGCGAGGCGTTGAAATTCATAGAGAATCAACGCGACTGGTTGGAGGGTCAGCTAGCAAGAGTGCCGCGTGCTCGCTCGATTGTTGATTGGCTGACTGAGCATCCGCAACTGACCGGTAGCGGCGATCGGTTTACTGTGCGCGTTGAGTCGACGGAGCGTCTACGGGCGGATTATATCTTTGATCAGGGCGGGGCGGAGATCGTTCTACGCGTTCCGCATGAGAGTGACGATGCCGACAGTGCATTGTTGGCCTTAGTGCGACGTTTCGCGAAAGACGCGATGCTGTGTCGACTCGCGTATCACGCCAAATGTTTGGAGTTAAAATTTTCCAAACTCAGCGTACGCGATCAAGCGAGTCGCTGGGGTTCTTGCTCATCGAGCGGCGGGATTTCATTAAATTGGCGCTTGGTTTTGATCGCTCCTGAACTGCAGGATTATGTGATTTTACATGAGCTAGCGCATTTGACTGAGATGAATCATTCAAAGCGTTTTTGGAGTTTGCTGGATCAGTATGATCCGAAACGTGAGTTACATGAGGCGCAACTCGATGCGTTGACTGCAGCGATCATGCGTGTGGGCCGCTCGTAAGTTTTTTTAGGACGCGATCCATTCTTTATGCTAGGTTCAAATCGTCCAGTACCGCACACCTACTTGATGATTATATCCATTTTTTCCCTGTTTATTCTAGTGCCTTGTATTGTGGCTATTCTAAGTTGTATATTATAACATATTCACGGTCTTTTTTGCTAGTATGTTTCCGCTGAAACTGCGTGAATTAAGTCGTTTTAAAAGGTGCATCATCGTAAATCTTATGAGTTCAAATAATATCGATCCATTAGTTCATAAGCACACTGGCTGCACCCGTCTCTTAAAAGCTGGCGTCTGTTCGTTGGCTGGCCTCGGCTATGCGATGCATGAGGCCGCATTTCGCTTGGAGGTTGCTGTCGGTAGTATCTTTATTGTTAGCTCATTTTTTCTTCCACTAACTCTAGTTGAGCGTCTGATTTTAATTGGTAGTGTATTACTTGTATTGATTGTCGAGGTCTTAAACTCTGCGCTCGAAGCGGTGGTCGACGATATTTCACTAGAACACCGTGCGCTCGCTAAACAGGCGAAAGATATGGGTAGTGCTGCTGTCTTCATTGCCCTGGTTAACTGCGGTATCTGCTGGGCGAGCGTAGTTTACACGAATTGGTAGGCATACGCAGCCTTATTGATGCGCAAAGCAGTGTAGCGTGTAGATACATTAAGCAGCTGAATAGCTGCAACGCGTTTTATACGCTACCGTCGCCGAGGGGCCAAGACGGCGAATGCCAAACCCCGCGAAGCACTGAAGTGAGACCCGAATCAAGTAATCGAATCAAATTCAATGTTCGACCAACGACGTTGGACCTACACTATCTGACGCAATGCTTCATATTGTTTTATTTAATCCAGAGATCCCTCAGAATACAGGTAATATTGGCCGACTGTGTGCGATTACTGAGACGCGCTTACATTTGATCCATCCGCTGGGGTTCACCGTCACCGATAAGCACCTCAAGCGCAGCGGTATGGACTATTGGCACTCGCTCGATGTACATCATCACGATGATTGGGCAGCGTTCAAGGCAAGCGAAACTGCTCCTCGACGCCTGTGGTTGTTTACCACGCAGGCCGATCACTTGTATTGGGATGTGCAATACGCAGAGGACGACGGTTTGGTCTTTGGTAGTGAAGGGCACGGTGTGCCAGACTGGTTGCATACTGAACTAAAAGGGCAACGCCTGACCATTCCGCATAAAAACACGAATCTACGTTCACTGAATCTTTCGACTTCTGCAGGTATTGGGACTTACGAGGCATTGCGACAACTCTCGGTAGAGTAGGCTATAAGCGATACTGCACGCCTAATTATGTGACATTATAAGACTTTCTTATGATTATGCATTAGCATTTTTACTCTTATGAAGCAACTGTACCCTGATTTTACTAAATAAATAACGTAATTAAAACTCGTTTTATTATTAATACCTCATATATTACAAAAATTATATGAAAGCGCTTATTGTAGAAGATGAAGAGTTGGTTCGTGAATTGCTAGCCAGTGTCGTATCGCGCGAATTTGAGTTTAGCTATGTCAAGGAAGCGTCCGATGGAGAGTCGGCATGGAAGCTGTTTCAGAAAGAAAAATTCGATTTCGTGGTGCTGGATTTAATGTTGCCTGAGCTTGACGGCTTGAGTTTGTCCCGTCGCATACTCAATGTCGCTCCGGATGTTCGAATTTTAGCCCTGTCCAGTGAGTGCGATGACTATACAATTCGCGAAGTCACCCGCAGTGGAATACTCGGTTTTGTTCACAAGCAAGAGATGTCGCTCGAAATATTATTCACCGCATTTAATGATGTGTCCGCTGGGGAGATTTACTATTCAACTAATGCGCAAAAGATCATTGCTGATATGTGGCAGAATCCTGATGCCTATTATAAGGTTTTGTCGGATCGAGAGTTGCAGGTTCTGCGCTTGATTGCACGAGGACATGACCATGTGACTGCGGGTGAATTATTGGGGATTAGTGAGTTCACCGTTCGTCGCCATAAGCACAATGTGATGAAGCGACTCAACATCAGTGACGAAGCGAGCCTAGTGCGCTTTGCCTTTGAAAAAGGCGTCGTCAAATCTAAGGGGGGGCTTGATTGGACCTCGATCTCGCACAAGAAGCACTAATCGATCAGCGGCTAATAGGTACTTTTTTCTATTTTGACTCGGAACGTATTGGCGCTGGGACTCGTTCCGAGCCTGAAGGGCGACAAAACCGGTTGCTTAGCGGGTCGGACCACTGTAGGTGAGAGTCACCAGTTCATCGGAACGTATGGGCGCCGGGACTCGTTCCGAGCCTGAAGGGCGACAAAACCGGTCGCTTAGCGGGCCGGACCACTGTAGGTGAGAGTCACCAGNNGACCCTCGGTTTAGAAAACCGATGCTCTATCCAGCTGAGCTACGCCCACATATCGTTCCGCATTTGCGAGAAGCGACGAACAAAGCAGTTTTGCCTGAACAAGCAATACGATTATTTGTGATTGAGGCTGTGGAATGATTCGCTTCGCCCCAAAGCGCTAGCTTTCTTGTGACCACTTAACCAACTCGTGATCGTTGGTGATCGTGGTGGTCTGTTGATATTCGGGGGCAAGTTGCTCCTTGTAAGTAGCTTGGTTGTAGCGTTTGCAATGGAGCAACACTTTGGCGCGATGGCCTGGTGCGCGAACGAGGCGTCCGAGGGCTTGATGAATGCGGCGCATAGCGGGGATGATATAAACATCTGTGAAGGCTAGGTCTCTATCGGTGCTGGGATGAGTGTTCATCCTGGCGTCTTGAATAGCGTTAACTTCTGGTAGCGCAGGACCGACCACTATCGCGATATCGATGCGTCCGCCAAGCTTGTCGACACCTTCGGCATAGCTCGACCCTAAGATCAGAAAGAGGGCGTCGGCCATCAGTAGGCCTTCATCGATAAAGGTTTCTTGCTCGGCCAGATCGATGCCTCGTGGTTGCACTTGAACGCGTAACCCAGGATTGAGTGCGTCAAGATAGGATTTAATATTTTCGGCGTAAAGATAGGAGGCAAAAAAAACAGCGACTGGCACACTAGGGCTTTGTGCGATCAGCGCGGCGATCGTGCGTGCGGTAGTCTCGTAATATTTGTCGCGTTGCTTATAACGAGTATCGACACGAGTATCGATGGCAACGTGATAGGCGCCTTCGCGCCATGGAGCATGGCCAAGCGCGAGCGCAGTATTCTCAGCGGTTAAACCACAGTGCTCACGAAAACTCTGTATTGGTGTAAGCGTGGCAGACATTAAGATGCTGCCACCGAAAGGTGTGACGCATTCTGCGATCCATTTGCTGGCATTTAGGCTTGTGGCACGGAGCGTGCCTTTCGACGGTGACCAGTGCAGCCATTGATGCGCAGGCTCGGCAAGGCGATGCGCTAAATCGGGAATACGCCAAGCGATGTCGATGGCAAAGGGGGCGGTGGTTGAGTAATCGAAATGGGACTCTTTGAGCTGCCGCGTAAAATCTTCGCACAAGTCCAGCGTTTCGCACAGCGCAGCAGAGTGGAGAGGCTCCTTGGTGGTCAATAATTCAAGGCACCCAATGAGCTCTTCACCAATGCTGAGTAAATGGTGTGATGCCCCTGCGCTGCGTAATTCTTCGAGCGCTGAGAATAGGTCAGTTGCGCTGAGTTCGACACTCAATGCATCGGCTACACGTTCGGGGAGATTATGCGCTTCGTCGACGATAAGTAATGTCTTGGCGGGATCGAACCCATGCTGCTCAAAAAATACGGCGCGGCTAGCGGGCGAAAATACATAGTTAGTATCAGCGATCCAGACCTCCGAGAATGGCAGGCAGCCTTTAGTTAAAGCATAGGGACAAACACCAGTGGACTGGCCGAGCTCTTTGCTGCGGTTGAGGGTCAGAGTGCCGTGCTCGAACAGATCTGGTGGGTAGATGGCAGCGGCTTGCCAGCTTTGTCCAATTCGTGCATTGCATCGCTCATCGCCAGTACATGTGTGGGCTGCGCTTTCGATGCAATGCTCCGTGCGGTTGCGCATCTGAATGTAGCGTAAATTGTCGCCGATCATACTACGAAGTTGGCGAATGGTTTCGAGCTGACCTGTCGATTTACTAGTCAGGTAGATCGCACGATCATAGATACCGCTCTGCATTTGACGTAGCATATGTTCCAGCACAATCCCGGTTTTGCCAAAACCAGTGGGCGCTTCGAGGAGCACTGTTTTGCTCTGTAGGGTGGCATGGTCGAGTGTGGCGAATAGCTCAGCCTGACCTTCGCGCAAAGTTTCAAATGCAGGTTGCAGTACCACTCCTTGTAGTCGCAGTTGGCTAGTGCGCCGATCTTCGAGGAAAGGAAGAAGCGACTCGAGTTGGTCTGTAAAGGCGCACTGATCAGCTTCGGTAAGCGGCACAATTTGAACGCCACCTGTCTCGACCTCGATAAAGTAGAGCTCCGCACGGAGCGTGGATTCAGCGTACTCAGGAAGTACCCGAGCGAGGCCTAGATAGATCGCGGCTTGAGCGAAATAATCGGGATAGCGGCTGGCAAGTTCTTCGGTGCTGGCGGGCAGGCTGTCTCGCACGGTTTTAACTTCACGAATACATAGCTGATTCTGCTCAGGAATGAGTTGATCGATACGCCCTTGAATTTCGAAGTACCAGTCGCGGTGGAACCACTTTGCGCTGAGTGGCACTTCGAAACGTGCGTCAGCGTAGATTTCGCTCGTTTGGTGAGCAGCGGTAGTGTGCCAATGTTGGCCAACTATGGCACGCCATGAAGCAGTTCCATATCCTGCGCTCGACGGCACCTGGCGAAAGGTGGCGAGTTCGCGTACACTTAGGCGAACAGTTCGGGCGATTGGATCAATATGCATCGCTCGTCATGGCTGACAAAAGACGCGTAGAGGTCAAGCCTTGGCAAAAATTAGGTAACTCCGCGCGCCGGAGTGCTAGTCGTTCAATTGCTTAAGTAGCCAAGAGTTTGGTACGTGCCGAGAAAGCGCTGAATTTTAGAGTTACTGCTGAATTTGCCGTAGCATAGGAATCGTATTGGCCGGCATGTCGAAAATCTTCGAGTCGATCGGTTGATTGGCGCTGATGGTTTCGAAGGTGATTGTGCCAAATGGAGAGTTTTCGGCGAGTAGTTCAATTTGTTTGGGCAGGAGCACGCCATTAACTGTCGCGAAACGTGTAGCGCGGTAGTCCATATATTCCTCGATCCCGGCGATAGTGCCAATACCGCCCCAACGGGTGAGGAGATGCTTTTCTTTATCAAAATAAAACCAGCTACGTATATTATATTTTCCATAGCCAGTAATAATGTAGGCAGGGCGGCCCGCAACTTTGGACATGCCTTGATATTTAAATACATAGTCGGCTACGAGCGGTACGATGAAGGGCTGGAGTAGCCAATGCTGTCGCGCAAAGTGCGTCGCGTCACCACCACTGAATGGCTCAGGGTGTTCCTCCTTTGGCAGGAGTTTCTGTTGCCAAGTTTGCACACCATCGAATGAATATAGCGTCTTGTAGATGCGACCGAGGTGCTTCCATGTGTAGGTGATTTGGCGGCGACCATCCTGTGCTTCGATTAAGCGAAAGGATTTCAACTTCCCAGCTTCCACAATGCTGCCGGTGGCTATGACGTTTTGAAGGTTGATGTAAGCTTGCTTGCCACCAGAAACCGCAAGGTAATTCTTAATTAACTGCTTACTGGTTGCATCGCTAAGCTGCGGTCGGACAGTGGCCACCGCTTCGGACGCGACCGACGCATCAGGCTGAGCCACAACTGAGTAGTGCGCCAGAAAGCAGAGAGTCAGAGCGAATGAGCATAAATATGAACAATTCATGGAGTATGGTATTTATTGTTCGTAAATTTCTTATAATCACAACTTGATTTAATTATGCGTATTTTAATTACTGGAGGTGCCGGGTTTCTTGGTAGTCATTTGTGTGATCGTCTGTTAAATGAAGGACATGAAGTCATTTGTATGGATAACTTCTTTACCGGACGTAAACGTAATGTGCAGCATCTGATGTCAAACCCGATGTTTGAGCTGATGCGGCATGATGTGACGGATCCTTTTAAGGTCGAAGTTGATCAAATCTACAATCTAGCGTGCCCAGCTTCGCCTGTGCATTATCAGCACAACCCGATCAAGACGATCAAGACATCGGTCATGGGCGCGATCAATTGCCTCGGCTCTGCGAAGCGCGTGAATGCGCGAGTCTTCCAAGCGTCCACTTCTGAGGTGTATGGCGATCCAGATCCGTCGATGCATCCACAACCAGAGTCCTATTGGGGTAATGTCAATCCGATCGGCATTCGCTCTTGCTATGACGAAGGCAAGCGTGCCGCCGAGACTTTGTTTATGGATTATCACCGCCAGAACGGTGTGGATATTCGCATTGTCCGTATCTTTAACACCTATGGCCCGCGAATGTGCCCAGATGATGGCCGCGTCGTCTCAAATTTCATCGTGCAGGCACTTCAGGGGCACGATATTACGATCTATGGCGAAGGGCTTCAAACTCGTTCATTTTGTTATTGTGACGACTTGATTGAAGGCTTTGTGCGCCTAATGAATCAAGACGCAGTGACCGGTCCGATGAATATCGGCAACCCCGGTGAGTTTACAATTCTGGAGCTTGCTCAAAAAGTAATCGCTCAAACAGGCAGCAAGTCTAAGATAATTCATGAGGCTTTACCATCAGACGACCCAAAGCAGCGCCAGCCAGACATTCGTCAGGCTCAAAAGGTGCTTGGTTGGGAACCGAAGGTATCACTGGATGAAGGCTTAAAGCCGACGATCGCTTATTTTGATAAAGTCTTGTCTGAAGGATAGGTTAAGTCTGAGAGCTTTGGTTCGTAGAGAGTATCGCGCTGTCTTAACTGCTAGCATTTCACGCGAGTGCATTAGACGGTCAGCAAGTACGGCTCATTGCTTAATCTATCAGCTTGTGCCGGGTTCGCCCTAGTCTTAGTCGAGTATGCGCTTTATGTTGTGCTGCATGATCGCAGTAAACTCTTCAGGGCTTAAGCCTGCTTGGTTCTGTATCGTTTCGATGAACGAGCAGTAGTCGGGCGTTTTTTGTGTGCGCGGATATACGCGCAGCGGAAAGTCTGAGCCAAATAGGATCTTTTCTGCACCGACGATTTCAATTAGCTGTCGAAAGATCGACGGGTCGTAAAGCAAGGGCGTGGCAGAAGTGTCGTAGTAAACATTTTTCAATGCTTGCCGCAGGCGTGGATTGAGTTCGAAGAAGGCTAGGCCTCCGCCCCAATGAGCGAGTATCAGTTTTAACTGTGGGTGGGCTTTAGCCATGCGCAAAAAATCGTTGAGCGGAGTGGGCACACAGCCAGGGTGCTGGTGACCAACGGCTTCAGTGGCGTGTAGATTGATCGGCCAGTTGTGCCGGATACACCAATCCGCGAGTGCCTGCCAGCCGAGGCTGTTAGAGTCGAAATTCTGAACCCCTGGGTGCAACTCGCCTACGCCCCGTAGCCCGAGGCTGAGCGCATGTTCGCATTGAGCGATGACTGATGCTGCAGTGCCGCCAGGATGGATCGAAGCAAAGCCGATAAAGCGCTCGGGTGCTGCATGCACCCATCGTGCAATCACTTCATTTTGCCAGCGACAGGTAGCTTCGTTTTGCCAATACCATCCGAGTAAGATGGTTTGTTGGACACCCGCGGCTTCCATCGCGGCTAATGTTTCCTCCCGCGTCGCCCAGCCTTGAATGGATGGTCGATCTAGCGGAGCGACGAGCTCGGCCCAGTGTGGCTCATTGTGAGACTCCGCCCAGACACGCGGAGCGGTCGCAAGGTCGTCTGGGTAGCAATGGCTATGACTGTCGATGATTTTCACGGGGGGAGTGTTAGTAGTGAAGTCTATGTCATTTGACTGAAGAATCAATCTGCAGATGATTCCGCCTGGCTTAAAGACAGTTTTGGTAGGTTACCTAACTGTCAAAAGTTTATAGCGAGCTGGTTTATCCCGCGATGAATTATAGACGCACGGGTAGCCCGCGGTTCTGCAGGTGCTGTTTAGCTTGGCGGATCGTGAAAGTGCCAAAGTGAAAGATCGAGGCTGCGAGTACCGCACTGGTTTTGCCTTTGTCGATAGCATCAGCAAGGTGATCGAGGGTGCCTGCGCCGCCAGAGGCGATGACGGGCACTTCGACGGCTTCGCTGACGGCGCGATTGAGCGCGTTGTCAAATCCCTCCTTGGTACCGTCAGAGTCCATACTGGTCAGGAGGATTTCGCCTGCGCCAAGTGCGACGACTTTTTTTGCCCATTCGACTGCGTCGAGTCCTGTTTTATTACGCCCGCCATGAGTGTAAACTTCCCAGCGATCTTCGTCTTTAATACGTTTGGCATCGATTGCGACGACGATGCACTGGTTGCCGAATTTGGAGGATGCTTCGTGAATGAGATCCGGATTGATGATGGCTGCAGTGTTGAGGCTGACTTTGTCCGCCCCAGCATTGAGCATATCGCGAATATTTTCGACGTTGCGCAGTCCGCCACCGACGGTGAGGGGCATAAAGCACTGATCCGCAGTGCGCTTGACGACGTCGATCATTGTGTTGCGCTCGTCGCTGGAGGCAGTGATGTCGAGGAACACGAGTTCATCGGCACCTTGCTGCTCGTAGGCCTTGGCCTGCTCGACGGGATCACCAGCGTCGATCAAATTGACGAAGTTGACGCCTTTGACGACGCGACCTTCATGAACATCTAAGCAGGGAATGATTCGGACTGAGAGCATGGCAGAAGATAAAAAGCGGAATGGACGCCTGTAAACAAAGAATGCCGCATACGAAGAGCAGCGGCATTCTGAAATTTGTTGGTAACGACGTCTTACTCGTCAGCAAACGCGATATCTGGCTCAAACGAGAGCGCTAGACGGTACTGTGTGGCAGGGCGCATGATTAGTGGATGATCGCGCTCAAGGATTTGCAAGTAGTGCATGTTACCGTAGTAAGTGCGGTATTCTGGATCTTCGGTGACGACGTCGAGCTCTTTCCATTCTGCCTGAAAGTCATCCTTCACCACATTAGTGCGGTGGCCTTCTTCGCCTAGTGTGAAAGAGGTACCAACACGGTAACGACTGTGCGGCGCTGCAATCGCTAGTACGTAGCGCATGCGATCAAGCTGCACTTGCTGTTTCACGGTGAAGCAGAATTCGCAAGTGATTGTGCCACCCTTAAAGGACCACATGACTTTACAGCTACCTAGACCGGGGACGATTTGTTCGTCTGTGGTAATGAGCTCTGGTTGGTCATATTTAAAAGTTAAGGCGTTGCGCAGCCCCATTGCAGTGGTGCAGTTCTTCCCATAAAAGGAGGGTACGATGACTTTATCGCCAAAGGTCAACTCTGGCATCATGATCGGCAGATACTTTTGAACCGGCCAGTCGAAGATGCCTGGTGAGTGAGGGAACGCGAGGTAGTCGGACGTGCCTTTGCCTTGTTCGCCGGAAGCGATGAGTGGCAATTGAACTGCTAAGCCGGAATCAGGATCTTGGTAAACGAACAGCCCTTGTTCCTTTTTGTGCGATTTGTCGAAACTAACAAAACGAGCTACCTTGCGTGGTGCGACCGGTTTGGATGGCGCGGCGCTGCCTTTGGTGGCACGTGCCAAACGTGCCCATTGACAGAGATAGCGAGCGGCATCGAAGTTTGCCATGCGTGCCGTGTGGTATGGCACCGTATTACGCTCTTCGTCTCGAATGACTAAGTAGCCATGCTCTTGGTCGAGATAAGTCGCGAAGAAATGCATGAATAAACGCCGCACGGTATCTGTGTAGAGGTCACGCTTGTCGTCCGCGATCCAACCATCGCGTAGTGCTTGCAGGATCAGGCTGATACAGTGCATCTGTCCGTATGCACCGAGTGAGCGCCCGTAAGCGAAGCCACTGCCGTCTTGCCGTACAAGATCTGGGATCATCTTTAGGTATTTCTCCGAATAAGTGCGCAGGCTGGGTAGCTTGCGCTCACGAAGGTGAAGATTTGAGTGCAGCTGAAGTGCTTGACGGATAAATACGAAACTTAGAACGCCGTAAATGTCGAAGGCGCCGCCAAGCTTGCCTTCTTCGCCACTAGCGTCATCGAAATAGCCTGTTGATGAGGTTGATTCAATGCGCTCAAGAAAACGATCAATCAGACGTCCAGTCTCATCTTTCTTGGATAGACCGAGACTGAATCGAGTGACTGCTTTGGCAATGTTGAAACTTTGAAAGTGGTTATCGTAGTCGCTACGTTCAAGCAATTGCCTATCGAGCTGTTCACGAGTAGGGTCGAGCAGGCGCTCCCACAAGGGATTGCGATCCTTGGCTGGGCCGAAGGAGAGGAGGCCGAGCGCCGAATAGGCTAGGCCGTTTTCATGTCCTTCCTCGGTAAATACCTGAGCGGTGACGCAACGGGCAGCAAGGTCAACGAGGTCGTATTCGCCGAGTGTGGTCTCATTGGTTGCTCGGTAATACTCGCCAATCGCAAGCGCGGCGTGTCCGGGTTCGTCGAGGCGACTGTTTTCACCAGCAACAGGGGATATAGTGCCCTGTTCGCTGATCGATTCGAGATTGTGACCCAGAATTGACTGGGCCATATCGAGGCACTGATCTGCAAAATTTTCCATTAATTGAAAGGCGTCATCTTAACGCGAGGAGCAGGTTTTGATGCTTAGAGCAGGTGGGCTTGTCAATAGCTTTCGAGAAAGTCTGAAATTCCGTTTTGGTAAAGCGAAAGTCATTGACCTTAGATTGCAGTTTCTTTGGCTGGTAGGCTACTGTGAGCTACACTATGTTACTACCTTAGTGTCACTACATGTCTCACCTCTAATACTACATTATTATGTCGACTGACCCTTCTTCAATGGAATCCGTATCGCACGAGAATCGAAAATTTCCCCCTTTGGCAGCGTTTTCAGAAAACGCCCATATTGGCAGTATGGAGGCCTATACTGAACTGTATCAGAAGAGCATCAAGGAGCCCGAGGCCTTTTGGGCAGAGGCGGCAAAGGATCTGCATTGGTTTAAACAGTGGGACACCGTGCTAGATGCTTCCGAAGCACCTTGCTATAAGTGGTTTGACGGCAGTCGCACCAACCTTTCTTACAACTGCCTAGATCGTCATATTAATGAAGGTCGTGGCGAAAAAATTGCGATTCACTGGGAAGGCGAACCAGGCGACATTCGAGCGATTAGCTATGCACAGTTGCATGAAGAAGTCTGTCGCTTGGCTAATGCGATGAAAGCCAAGGGCATACAAAAAGGAGATCGTATTGGGATTTATCTGCCAATGATTCCTGAGTTGGCGGTGTCTGTGCTCGCTTGTGCGCGTATTGGTGCGGTGCACTCAGTTATTTTTGCGGGTTTCTCTGCAGACGCCATTCGCGATCGTGTCCTCGACAGTGAGACACGTATGGTGATCACTGCGGATGGTGGCTATCGTCGCGGTAAGATTTTAGAATTAAAGAAGATCGTCGATGAAGGTATTGAGAATTGTCAGTGCATCAAAGATGTAATCGTGGTGAAGCGTGGTGACGCGCATCCGATCGATTGTCCAATGCAGGACGAACGTGATTGTTGGTACCATGAAGAGGTCGCAGCGATGAGTGTGGATTGTGCTGCTGAAGAGATGGAAGCAGAAGATCTGCTGTTTTTGCTGTATACCAGCGGCACCACCGGTAAACCCAAGGGCGTGATGCACACCACTGCAGGTTATCAGGTGTTTAGTTATCTGACCTCAAAATATGTGTTCGATTTAAAGCCGGACGATGTGTACTGGTGCACGGCGGATGTCGGTTGGATCACCGGACACACATATATTATATACGGCATCATGCAGAATTGTGCGACCCAGGTGATGTATGAAGGTGCACCCAATCACCCAGATGAAGGGCGCTTCTGGGAGATCATAGAAAAGTATAAAGTCTCGATATTTTACACTGCGCCGACAGCAATTCGTGCCTTCATGAAATGGGGCGACAAATGGCTGGCCGATCGCGACCTATCCTCTTTGCGCTTACTTGGAACTGTGGGTGAGCCAATCAACCCAGAAGCATGGATGTGGTATCACAAAATGATTGGAGGCGAACGTTGCCCGATTGTAGATACGTGGTGGCAGACGGAGACTGGTGGGCACATGTTAACGCCGATACCAGGTGCGACGCCAACCAAGCCAGGCTGCGCGACGCTGCCTTTTTTCGGGATTGAGACTGCGATACTTACCGATGACGGGGAGGATGTTGATGTGGGCATTTTGGCAATTAAGCAACCCTGGCCGGGAATGCTGCGGGGGATTTATGGCGATCCGCAACGCTTTAAGGAGGCGTACTGGTGTAAGTGGGGCGGGCAATATTATTTCCCTGGTGATGGCGCCCGTCGCGACGAAGATGGCTATATCTGGATTACGGGTCGAGTGGATGACGTGGTCAATGTATCGGGGCATCGTATCGGCACTGCTGAGTTGGAGAGTGTGTTTGTCGAGCATCCAGATGTAGCAGAGTCTGCTGTGGTTGGTGTGCCGCATGATATAAAGGGCCAGGGCCTGATCGCTTTTGTGACTGTGATTGACGGCCGCGATTATGATGATCATCTGCGCAAGGAACTCGTCACTATGATCGATAAGAGTATCGGTAAATTTGCACGTCCAGAGCGCATCTTGTTCTCGTCGGATCTGCCGAAGACACGATCTGGTAAGATTATGCGTCGTATTTTGCGTAATATTGCAGAGGGTAAAGAATTGGGTAATACTACCACTCTTGCCGATCCAAGCGTGGTAGAGGCTTTACAGGCGCAGTATATTGCAATGAGTCAGTAACTTCTGTTCGATTTAAAACCGATATCTCACTAACAGGCAATCGACCAGCGGCGCTGTGAGGTACTCTATCCTCATATTCGAAGCCGCGGCGGTATAGTTTAGACTGAATTGTATATTTCTTTGCATTTCAATTGAGATTCTTTCGCAAGTAGGTGAGTTTGCTAGCGTGAATGATGCACTGACATTTGATTACCGCCGTGTGCGGACTGATTTTCCTATCCTTGCGACCGAAGTACGCGGCAAGCCGTTGACCTATCTGGACAGCGCGGCAACAGTCCAGAAGCCACTTGCCGTGATTGAAACGATCGAGCGCTACTACAGTGCGGAGAATTCAAATATCCATCGCGGTGTCCACTACTTGAGCGAAAAGGCGACGGATGCCTATGAAGCGACCCGTGTCAAAGCGGCGGCCTTTATTGGCGCGACGGATCCGGACGAAGTGATTTTTACCAGCGGCACCACTGAGGGGATTAACCTAATCGCGCATGGATTCACTGAGTCCATTCTGCAGGCTGGAGATGAAATTTTGATCACTCATATGGAGCATCATGCCAATATTGTACCGTGGCAGATCGCCGCACAGAAGACGGGGGCCGTCTTAAAGGTAGTGCCGGTCGATGATAATGGGGAACTCGATCTGGAAGCTTATACCGCTCTGCTTTCGGAGAAGACCAAACTTGTTTCGGTAGTGCACGTGTCGAATTCGTTGGGCACTATCAATCCGGTCAAAACAATGATCGAGCAAGCGCATATACTGAACGTGCCGGTGCTGGTCGACGGTGCGCAGTCGACGCCGCACATGCCGGTGAACGTGGCGGATTTGGGTTGTGACTTTTTCGTGTTCTCCGGGCACAAAGTCTGCGGCCCCACTGGAATCGGCGTGTTGTGGGGCAAGCGTGAGTGGCTCGAGCAACTACCGCCGTATCAAAGCGGTGGCGATATGATCGAGAAGGTTGATTTTGATGGCACCACGTACAAGGGTATTCCAGGTAAATTTGAAGCAGGTACACCGCATATCGCGGGTGTCATCGGGCTAGGCGCGGCATTTGATTATTTGAATGGATTGGATCGTGCGGGGGCGTTGCAGCATGAGCTCGAGCTGTTGCACGCGGCGACCGAACAACTCACTGCGATTGATGGACTACGGATAATCGGCACGGCGCCTGAGAAGGCTTCGGTGATCTCGTTTTTGATCGATGACATTCATGCGCACGACATTGGCACCTTTCTCGATGCAGGGGGCATTGCAATTCGAGCAGGGCACCATTGCACGCAACCACTACTGAAACGCTTTGGTTTGGCTGCAACGGCGCGGGCATCGTTCGCGTTCTATAATGATTTCGAAGATGTCGAACGGCTGGTTGCTGCGCTGAATAAGATGAAGCAGTTCTTCAGCTAGTCATTATCTTTTAGCAATTATACATAAGTCATCGAGCGCAGCATAAAATGTCAGACGATCTCCACGACCTGTATCAGGACATAATCCTCGAGCACAATAAGCGGCCACGGCATTACGGTGCGCTGGCGGATTACACGCATAGCGCAGAAGGATACAATCCGATCTGCGGTGATAAGCTGACAATTTTCTTGGTGTTGAAGGAGGACCTCATTAAAGCTGTGCAGTTTGAGGCAGCGTGTTGTGCGATCTGCAAAGCATCGGCGTCGATGATGACAGAAGTACTCATCGGAAAGACGCTGTTAGAAGCTGAAGCAGCATTTAAACGAGTTGGTGAACTGTTATCGTCGGAGCTCAACCTTGAAGCTGATTTGTCAGTCGATGGCGAAATCGCCGCCTTGGCTGGAGTGCGTAAGTTCGCCGCGCGGATTAAATGCGCTACCTTGCCTTGGCATACCTATGTCGCTGCATTGAAGAGCTAAGCAATTCTGGTTCTTAATCCTACGCTTACTCCTCATCTTAATCTGCCGCTTCGTATAAGCAGTGGGTTTTGCCTCGGAGGAGTAGGAGTAAGGTTAAGAGTAGGAGTAGGACGAATCTAGCTATTCAAGTGCTCAATCGTCGCGTTGACGAAATGATCGAGGCTGGCGTGCTTTGATTCAAAGCCGACAGGGAGGCCGTGCTCTTTTAAGCTGTTGGTCGTGACTGGACCGATACTGCCGAATGCAGGCTTTTTCGCATCTGGCTCGAGCTTAAGCGCTGCGGCTTGATCAACAAACGACTTCACTGTAGA
>DBBT01000104.1:28272-35823 GCA_002292345.1 Opitutia bacterium UBA977
AGGTCTGTCTTGGTCGTTTTATACAGCGGTAATGTGTCAACAATCGCGCCGCCTTCAATTTCGAGGCGTTTGACCAGTGTTTCGCGGTTTTGATTCCCAGTGATAACGAGCATTTGAATACTTTCGATACCTTCATCTTGTATAAAGGTATCAACTAGAGCGTCACCATTGGCCTTTCCCGGAATTAGGTCGACTTTAAGGTGGTGGGATTCAATCGCTCGCGCGGTGGCAGCACCAACTGCGGCAATGCGCATCGGCCCGAGGCAGCGAATGTCGTCAAATGCTTTATAGAATATGTCGAAGAAGGATTTTACACCATTAACGCTGGTAAAGATGATCCACTCATAAATCGCGATGCCCGCGAGTATTTCAGTAATGACCTGCGGGTTGATGTCTGGTTGAACTTCGATGAATGGTAGCTCGATGACTTCGGCGCCGTTGCTTTCGAGTAACACAGTGAGTTGACTGGCTTGTTCGCGCGCGCGAGTGACGACAACCTTCTTACCCATGAGCGGGCGCCCCTCGAACCACTCAGTTTTGGAGCGTTTGGTGACAACATCACCAATGATAATCATGGCGGGAGTGGAAATGCCGGCAGATTCAATATCACTAACGATAGAGTTGACGGTGCCGAACACGGAGCGTTGGTGATTGAGAGTTGCCCATTGGATCGCACCGACGGGCATCTCACCAGACATGCCACCTGCTTTGAGTTCGCTGAGTATACGCGGTAACTGACCAAGACCCATGTAGAGGCAAAGCGTGCCGTTGGTGTTACCGTGTTGTTTGAAATCAATACTGATCGACTGTTTCTCTGGATTCTCATGACCTGTGAGAAACGTAATTGAGGAACTGTACGAGCGATGAGAGAGGGGGATGCCTGCATAGGCCGCGGCTGCGAGCGCTGCGGTCACTCCGGGAACAATTTCGTAGGGGATTTTGTCGGCTTCTAGCTCCGCTATTTCTTCACCACCGCGACCAAAAACAAAAGGGTCACCACCCTTGAGGCGAACCACTTGCTGGCCCCTGTTGGCACGTTCGACTAAGATTTCTTCAATCTCATCCTGCGGGATCGAATGTAAGCCAGGCCGCTTACCGACATAAATACGTTCGGCTTCGGGACGTGCCCACTTCAGTAATTTGGGGTTGGCTAGGTAGTCGTACACAAGTACGTCAGCAGTTTCGATGAGTTCGCGGGCGCGAACAGTGACTAGACCAGGATCTCCTGGGCCTGCACCAATAAGATACACTTTTCCTGTTTTTGTTTTAGAAGGCATTGTTGGTAAGCAGTTAAAATTCAGAACCGATAGATTCGTTTTAAACAGAAAACTCAGAAAAGATGTGCTCGATAATCGCATCGATCTTGTCAAGTGATTCGAGTTCAAATTCGAACTTAGTATGGCCGACTTTTGAATGGTAGATATAGAAAGTGCCATCAACGTAGTGCGCACCTACGGGTGTTTGACAACCGCCACCGAGACGACGTAGGAACGCACGTTCTAAAGACACGGCGCGCTTAGTCGTTTCGCAGAACAGGTGTTCATAGCGCGGCAGATCGGCTGCACGACATTGGATCGCAATGGCAGCTTGGCCTGGTGCAGGCACGACCTGATCAATGGGTAACTCGACAAATTCAAGCCCTTCATGCGCTGAAATCTCCAAACGATCCAGTCCCGCTGCGGCGAGCAGAGTGGCTTCGGCCTCGCCCTCTAAGATCTTACGCATGCGGGTGGCGACGTTGCCACGAATGGTAGTCCATTCAGCTTGATCTTGAAAGATACCGACTTGTGCGCGACGACGTGGACTACTGGTTGCAATCGTCTTGGGAGCTGCTTTGCCAGTTCGGTGAACCAGCACATCATTGGCACGGGCACGCGGCAAGTAGCCTGCGATGCAAAGATCGGCTTGAAATTGAGTGGGGAGATCTTTGGCGCTGTGTACCGCTATACTTGCTCGCCCATCGAGTAGGGCATCTTCAAGTTCCTTGGTGAAGAGACCGATACCGCCGCGCTTCTCTAGTGACCAAGTTAGGCGTTCGTCGACTTTAGTACTGAGGCGCAATTCCTCGAATTGCAGATCGGGGAGTGCCTGCTGAAGCCACGCCTGTACCATCTCGGTCTGCTTGAGAGCGAGTGGGCTTTTACGTGTGGCTATTTGTATTGGCGTTGCCATGGGCTTAGAACGATGAACATCGACAATTCAATAATGAATGTCGAAAAAATATATAGCGATCGAATTACCAAAATAAAAAGCGGTCGACGGCATAAACCGACGACCGCTATAAATTACCAAAATAAACTACAACTTAATTGTAAGAAGCTTGAGACCCGCCGATATTGCGCTTCTTAACCCAAGGCATGAGAGCGCGGAGTCGTTTGCCAGTCTTTTCGATTGGGTGAGCTTGGCCGTCTTTGACGAACTGTTTGTACTTCGGCAATCCTGCCTTGTATTCGTTTACCCAGTTCTTGGTGAACTTGCCGTTTTGAATTTCCTTAAGGATCGACTTCATTGCCTTCTTAGAAGATGCATTGATGACTCGAGGGCCACTAATGTAGTCTCCCCATTCAGCTGTCTCGGAGATTGAGAAACGCATACCAGATATTCCGGACTCAACCATGAGATCGACGATCAACTTTAATTCGTGCAAGCACTCAAAGTAAGCCATCTCTGGTTGGTAACCTGCTTCAACTAGTGTTTCATAGCCAGCCATGACGAGTGCTGAGGCACCACCACAGAGAACGGCTTGCTCACCGAAGAGGTCAGTTTCACACTCTTCCTGGAAAGTTGTTTCGATAACCCCGGCACGTGTGCCGCCTACGCCCTTCGCCCATGCTAGTGCAATCTTCTTGGCATCTTTAGATGAGCCTTTGTTGATAGCGATCAGCGCTGGAACGCCCTTGCCCTCGACGTATTGGCTACGAACAACGTGACCTGGGCCCTTAGGAGCCACCATAATGACGTCGATACCCTTAGGTGCTTTGATTAGACCAAAGTGGATTGCGAGGCCGTGTGTGAATACAATTGTCTTACCCTTGGTCAGGTTTGGGAGGATGTCGGTTTCGTAAACTTCAGCCTGCTTCATATCGGGCACAGCGATCATGATCACATCTGCTTTTTGCACCGCTTCAGCAGTTTCGAACACTTCGAAACCTTGGCTTTCAGCGACCTTGACGGACTTGCTCTTTTTGTAGAGGCCGATGATTACATTTAGGCCGCTTTCCTTCAAGTTTTGCGCATGGGCGTGACCCTGCGAACCGTAGCCAATGATGGCGAGGGTCTTCTTTTTGATTACTCGGAGATCAGCGTCCTTGTCGGTATAGACTTTAGCAGGCATATTTATCGTAGTTTGTGGAAGCAGGTTAGCTTCCGGGTTGTAAGAAGTGGAGAGGAGGGCGGATTATCCGCGTTTCAGTGCGAGATTACCAGTGCGTGCCATCTCACTGATGCCATACGGCTCAATCAGATTTAGGAAGGCTTGCACCTTGTTAGAATTACCAGTCATCTCGATATTTACTGAATCAGCAGCGACATCTATAATCTTGGCACGGAAAATATCACAGACCTGCATGATCTCAGATCGCTGAGCTGCGGGCGCATTAACCTTTAAAATGACCAACTCCCGTTCAGTCGCTTGACCGCTCGAGAACTCAGTTACATCTAACACATTGATGAACTTATTGACCTGTTTGATAACTTGCTCCAACGCATCTTCATCGCCAACAATCGTGGCTGTGATGCGTGAGAAACGATTGTCAATCATCGGCCCCACATTTAATGTCTCGATATTAAAGCCGCGGCCGCTGAACATGCCCGCGATACGAGCAAGAACACCGAACTTATTTTCAACAAGAATAGAGATGATGTGGCGCATGATGTAGAAGCTTTACGGCTTAAGCTTGAGAAATGGTAGACGGCGAGGGATTCGAACCCACGACCCCCTCGGTGTAAACGAGGTGCTCTAACCAACTGAGCTAGCCGTCCTCAAGTTTGGAAAGTCGAGAAACATGCGGCGGATGGTAGGTGAATCAAGCCTTATTTTATCTGAAAAGGATATTTCTTTGGATTTTTTATATCGTGGGTAAATGAAACAAGAAGTGTTGCCTTCCTTTTAATTGTTACTGTAGTGGCGGATATTGCGCAATCACCAAAATATTCATACACGGGTAAATGAAAAGACGGGACTACATATTTATACTAGGCTGTATTCTTTCGGTCCTTAGCGTTGCCTTTGCTGCTCAAATCGCAGTCATCGTAGCGGATCCGCGCTTCAGCGGCCATATTAACCAAATTGCACCTGTTTTCGGCGTTGCTTTTGGAATCGTTTGGCTTGGTGGACTACGCTATCTTCCTGCGGTATTTATTGGTGCCTTGCTGCCTGGGATCATTGCAAAAGAGAGTTTGCTTATGTTGCTGAGCGTGCCAATTGCAACCGTTACGTCCTCCGCGTTAAGTTTGCGTATTTTAGAGGCTCTGCATGTGCGCTTCAATATGGAGCGCATTCGAGATGCACTAATAATCTTGTTTGTGGGGATCATAGCAAGCACCTGCTTCGGTGCTGTCATTGAATCTGTATTTCAATGTCGAGGCACGGGAGGTATCAATTGGGATGATTTTAAGGCGTTGTTCTTAACCAATTGGTTGGCAGCAGCTGTGGGATCGATTATTATTACTCCGTTCATTTTAGCCTGGGCGGATAAGGGCGGCTTCAAACTCGCAGGGCGGCAGTTCATTGAAGTGGGCCTTTGGCTTCTAGTGTTGTCCGCTTTCGGCTCAGTTACTTTTCAAAACTGGGCTCCGACTGACGTATTATTTTACCCGATGGAGCTGGCCATTTTTCCGATCATGGCATGGTCCGCGATTCGCTTCGGTCTTCGCGGCGCGTCCGCTGGGGTGTTTATTTTGGCGCTACTTGCAGTATGCGCACTGATTCCTGTTTTTTCAGCTGAAAGTACCGCCATTAGCCAAAGCCCTGCGAATGTCTGGATTTTTGTGGGAATTGTTTCGATTACTTCCATCTGCCTCGCAGCGGTGATGACTGAATTACGGCTTCGCGAAGCGCAAGTTTCGGAGAACGAGCGACGCCTTAGCGCCTTCACTGGTGCGTTGCCCGATATAGCCTTCGTATTTTCGCGTGAAGGAATGATCGTTGATGTCTTTTCCGCTGATTCGGCAATCAAGTCGACTCACCGGATCACAAACGCAGAGCGAGTTCTTGGTAAACCTTTGGCAGCTGTGTTTGATGAGAATGCGTGTCGCGCTTTCCTCGCTACAATTTCTGAATCGTTGAATTCAAATTCAGTGAAGACGTTGGAGTATTCTTTGGATTCGGTCGATGTTGGACAGCATTGGTTTGAAGCCCGTGTCTCACCAATGGCCACGGGTGAGCAACAAGCTGATTGTGTTGTTTGGGTTGCGTATAATATCTCATCGAGAAAGGCTGCAGAGGCTGCGATTAAGCAGCGAGATGTGGTGCTAAACGCGACAGCTCGAGCCAACCATGCATTACTGACGACCGTTGATTTTGATAATGCAATAGAGTTGGCCATGTGCGAAGTTGGCACTGCGCTGAATGTTGATCGCTCTTTTGTTTTTGAGATTACAGGTCGAGCGAGCGAAGCCTTTCACATCTTTAATCCTCGTTTTGAATGGCTGAAAAATGATTCATACCAAAGTGTCCTTGGACATCGTTCTCTGCAAGACGCTCCTTTCGAAGACTTTTTCCCTGGATGGTATGAGCAGTTAATGCAGGGCGAAATCATCCAAGTATTAGGGTCGTCTGACAGCCAGCTTGATTCGAAGGTATTCCGAGAACTAGAGAGCGAGTCTTTATTGGTAATTCCGATGTGGATCGGCGGCCGACTGTATGGATTCTTTGCTATGGATTATTGCAGTCAACAGCATCAATGGGATGAGTCAGAGATGAACGCTGCTAGAGTCTTAGCTTCAAGTATCGGAGGCTTAATTCTGATGCAAGAACGGGAAGAAGAATTGCGCGTGGCTCGTGATCAATCCGAATTAGCCAGTGTGGCCAAAGGAGAGTTCTTGGCAATGATGAGCCATGAGATTCGGACGCCTATGAATGCCATCATAGGATATACAGATCTGATGTTCCAGACAGACTTGGACGAGGTGCAAACGGAGCAAGCATCCATCATCAAACGAAGCGGAAAAGCGTTGTTGAATTTAATCAACAACATTCTTGATTATTCAAAAATTGAGACACGCAAAATGGAGTTAGAATCGATCGAGTTCGACCTCGAGCAGATCATGTGTGAGGCCTTAGAATATGCTTTGCCAGATGCTAAATTAAAGAAATTACAGATTGATTATGAAGTAGGCGCTGGGATCAGTGAAATCTATATAGGTGATCCGCACCGTATTCGGCAAATTTTGATGAATTTGACTAGTAACGCGGTAAAATTTACTAATGAAGGTTCTGTATTGATGAGTGTAAGCCTGAATCAATCGAAGTCTGTCGGTGGTACCGACATGCTTCATTTTGAAGTGCAGGATAGTGGCTGTGGAATCGCAAAGGATAAGTTCGATCAATTATTTAAAGCATTCACGCAGGTCGATTCATCAACAACCCGAAAGTTTGGAGGCACTGGGCTGGGACTTGTGATTTGCAAGCGTTTAGTAGAGCGAATGCAGGGAGAGATTTGGGTGGAAAGTGCCGTGAATGCAGGATCGTGCTTTCAATTTACAATACCACTGCCTCGCCCGAAGCAATTGACCACGAACTGTGCACCCTCCGTTCGCAAAGAAATGGATAGTGGTTATATAGATCAGATTAAAGCTGATTTTGCAGAAGCGCATCCGTTAAGATTACTAATCTGCGAAGATGATGACGACAATCGGTGGGTTATTAAATCACTACTAGAATTACTTGGCTATCACCCGCAGGTTGTCCATGACGGCGCTCAGGCGATTGAGCTGATGCAAAGCGGGGTTTTTGATGTTATTTTAATGGATGTTCGACTCCCAGGGCAAAGTGGACTCGAGATTACGCAGGCTATTCGTAGTGGGGAATTTGTGGATCAGGATCCTCAGCAGTATATCATTGCAGTGACTGCGTTTGCGATGAACGAAGATCGCGCCAAGTGCCTCGCTGCTGGCATGAACGACTACCTTAGCAAGCCTGTAGAAGTTGCTAGATTAAAGGATGCGTTGATTCGGGCGCATCGTACTTTAATTAGCTGAGCTTGCCGCGCCTTAATGCTCTCAGAAGGTGCTATCTGGTATGAAAATTGCACTCGCACAATTCGAAGTTATTAGAGGTGCACCCTCGACCAATATCACTAAAATTCGTGAGTTGGTCGCACAATCAAAAGATCGGGGAGGAAGAGTCGTTTTTTTGCCAGAAATGTGTACCACAGGTTTTGATTGGAGCCGCAATCTTGAATTACTTAATAAAGCGGCGGTACACCGTGCTCAAATTGCAGCATTTGCGGTTGAATTTAATGTCGCCATTTGTGGTTCGTTTTTAGAGCAAACAGAATCGGGGCGACCGGCCAATACCTTGTATTTTTTTGAACGAACTGGAGCGATCTC
>DBBT01000032.1:0-4073 GCA_002292345.1 Opitutia bacterium UBA977
GGGGTCGCTCACCGTGCCAACTGAACCGTCGAACTCATCGACGTAGGTGACCGGATCGGGATCGGCGCAGGAGGCATCCAGCGTCACATTGCCAGCACCATCGACCGTGAAGGCGAGCGTGATGTCCCCGGTGTTCTGTGCAGCACCAGCGGTGCCATTGCTATGGCTGAAATCGACGGTGACCTGAGCTTGAAGCACGATGGAGGACGCAAGCCAAACAACGGAAGCTAAAACTGGGAGACGACGAAACAAGGAAGGGAAATGCATAGTGATAATTTTAGGGAGCGCCTTCGTGGGTATTGACGTGGGGGTCGGTGAAAATCGCGGCCAGCTCGTAGTGTGATGGCTCTGCCGATTAAATCTGGGAATTTTGAACTACTAACTGTCGAACATCTAAGTTTTGCAGAGAAAGGTCGCTCACGGCAAGATTAAACGTTTTCTTTTTAGCTTAAAATAGGTAAGTTTGCCTATTTTTTGATGAATGGCGACTGACTGCTGCTGCGATCCAAACAATCGCCTTAATTTCGAGTTTTCGATTCTCGTTTTATCTGAGCAAGTTGTTCGCTAAGCTCTGCGACGCGCTCAGGGTAATGCAACCAGAGGTTGTTCCGTTCGCCTGGATCGGCCTTTAAATTATACAGTTGTCCTGTAGCGCCATCGCTACTGCTGGCTGCTTCTTGGGAGAACCCGCCCGATCGGAGGCTGTCGATTAGTTTCCAGTCACCCGAACGAATCAACATCGTGTTGTTTGCCGCCATCACGATAGGGCCACGGATCGGGTCGTCCTCTGCTTGCTCTCCAACCAAGACAGGATAAACGCTAAAACTGTCGGCGCCTGCGTTTGCCGGTAATTCGGTATTTGTTATATCCGCGAAGGTGGCTAGTAGGTCCGTAAAGCAAATGGTCTGTGCGCTCGTCGAAGCAGCCTGTATGCAGCCTGGCCAACTGGCGATAAATGGCATCCGATGCCCGCCTTCCCATGCATCTCCCTTCATTCCGCGCAGAGGACCCGCGGAATCATGCCCGTATTTTGCTCGGTCTGCTGCATACCAAGTGGGACCGTTGTCGGAGGTGAAGATCACCAGAGTATCTTTAGTCATATCGGCGTCCTCCAGCGCGCTCAAAACTAGGCCTACATGCGCGTCGACCATGTGCATGAAGTCGCCGTACAGATCGACCCGCGTGCTACCCACAAATTCCTTTGAGGGTAACCACGGCGTGTGCGGTGCCGGATAGGCTAGATAGAGCAAGAGGGGGCTGTCTGTTTTCGACGCTTTGTAGTCTCGGATCACGCCAATGGCTTCTTCGGTGAAACGAGGGAGCACTTCATCTAGTTTTAAGTCGGGCGCAATCGCGCCGCCCCGCCAGAATTTGCCTTGGTTGCGGAACCAATTCTCACTGTTGTTGGCCTCAATTGTTGAGGTCGGAGGCATCACTGCCCGCTCTCCACGAATGTAAAAATACGGCGGGATGTCGGTGGACGCACGGATGCCGAAGAAGCTCTCAAAACCACAGTCGATCGGGCCGCCTGCTAACACTCCAGTATAGTCGTCTTCGGCGTCCTGCTTAAATCCTAGATGCCATTTTCCGACCATGGCGGTCTGGTAGCCTTGAGTTTTCAAAAAGGAGGCAATGGTGACCTCATCCGGTTTGATGACTGGTTCGGTCTGCCACTCAAAAGTCGTACGAAAGGGGTAGCGCCCCGTCAGCAAGCCGTAGCGCGACACATGGCATAGAGGGCCCGGCGCGTGCGCGTCGGTGAAGCGCATCCCACTGGCTGCAAGCCTGTCGATCTGTGGCGTTGGGATTTTGGACTCGGGGTTGAAGCAAGCCAAATCACCGTAGCCCATGTCATCCACAAGAATAATAATGATATTTGGATTCGTTGAAGCGAGTGCCCGAGGCGCCAGCACGCTAGCCACGATGGAAATCGCAGAGATGACGAGAAATGTGATACTGATACGTTTCATTTTTACAAAATGTCCGCGTGATGCCCATGGGGTAGAGAGGCGAATTAGTATGGGTGTCTAACTCGACCCATGTTCTTGATCGTGAACTCGCGGTTGCCTTGGTGGAGTTCTTTAAGTGAATGGCTAGTCGTCGTTTGGGCATCTGGCGAACGGAAACTATGATTGCCATTTTTCACTTCAATATAGACCACCTTCGCGCCGCGCTCGTCCGCCAGTCGCTTGAAGTAGCGGGCACCGCGTACCGATATGAGCGGATCTGCGCTGCCGTGAACCAGCAGGATAGCAGGAGAACTGCTTTGCAGCCAGAATTCAGGGCTGAGCACGCGGGCAACTTGCTGGATCGGTGCCGCCGATTGTAACGAAGCAATGAATGCTGCGCGGGTATTGTTATTGATTAGATCTTCGGGAGGTGGCGACTTGGCACTCGTGCCGCCGAGAATCTTTTTCAGCGCCTGTGGCTTCGTCGTGATTGTGCCTAAACTATCTGCCTGTTCTGGGTTGAACAGGGTGGTTAGAGGAGCCTCGGCGACCACAGATACAAATCTGGGGGTAAAGCCTGCCAGTGAGGGGTCGCCGCGGAGCAAAGCTGCCTGATCGGGAACCAGCGCAACACTCAAAGCAAGGTGCCCGCCGGCGGAGTGGCCTCGCGTTGCAAAACGGTTAGGATCCAAGCCGTATGTTTCGGCGTGCTTGACCAGAAAGCGCGCAGCATCTTTGCAGTCGATCAAGCAATCGAGCGCCGAATTACCGTCTTTGGCTAAGCGGTAGGAAATGCAGGCGACGGCGATACCTACATCTGTGTATGATTTGAATGTAGTACGATCCAGCACATAGCGCTCACCGCCCGACCATCCGCCGCCATGAATGAATAGCACGACTGGTGCACCCTCAGCGTAAAGGTTCTTTTCCGGGAGGATCAAATCCATTGAGAGTTGCTCGAGGTCATCGAAGCCTGCCACCGTCTTATATTGCAGATCGCGGACTATGTTCGGATGTCCTGCGTAAATTTGATCAGCGCGTTCTTTCGCCGTCAGCGCAAAGACATTTCCGGCTGCCAACAGCATCAACGCTAGTATAAATTCTCTATTTTTCATCGATGTTTTGTTGCTGCAAGGGACCAAAGTGACACCTGTGATATTTGTCATTCATTTATCGATTCTTCAGGGGGATCAGTCAATCGTATGCGGCGAGCACCTAGCGGTTTTTTAAACTGTGCACCCTTCACCATCGCGCTAAAGTTAGATGATAAGGTTTGCCAAATTAAGAAGCAAAATTTCACTACGATTCCTCAGCGTGTGCCGAAAGTTCCGTCAAGCACGCCTAGTAGCGCTCAACAGAGAGGGCGGTGCTTTGATTGCCGTCAATGCGAAGTGCGCCTTGCGTGACGACGGATTCCAAAAGTACCTTGCCGCCTCTTTCCTGCACGTGGGCACCCTTGCCACTCAGGAAATTAAGGTTGCGTGCTTCGATTTTTCCGCCGTTCGCCAAAATACCATTTCCGTGTCGAGTGGCATGCAGGTTTTGAATTTTCAGAACGCCTCCATCGACGACGGCCAGATAGTCGGGATTGCCCCAAATTAAGCTGCCGATGAGCACGGTCGTCGCGTTGAACTCACTGCCCAGTTTAATCGCGACTTTGTTGGTGGTCGACATCGCAACGAGCTCGGAGTTGATCATCGTGATGTGTTCGCTGCCGGACTCGAAAAATACCCCGACTTTGCCACCATCAGTGCCATGACCATGGATGATGCAGTTGCGCGGGCTGCCGCCGCTTTCTTCGATAAAATGCATGCCGTACAGGCAGCCATAGACAAAATTTTGATAGAAAAACTGATTCTCGGTATGGCCGACAATGAAGGCCACTAGTTCTTCTTTTTGATAGTCCCAGAGGGTCTCGAAGCGGGCAGGGGCAAACAGCGGATTACCTCGTGCGGGTCTGCGCGCATAGTGTGGGTTGAATTGTACATTGCGGATCACCCCGTCGCGACTGCCGCCGCCCACCGCGATCCCCGTCTTAATCGGAGCGCCGGAGAGATAATCGACAAAGTGTTTGTCACAGCGGTAGCTCATCAGATCGAGGATCTTGTAGGCATTCGCGACGTT
>DBBT01000032.1:4135-4363 GCA_002292345.1 Opitutia bacterium UBA977
AGCCCTCTCAGTCCACTTTGGGACTGTAGGGTGATCGTGGGGGCCTCGGTGGTTGGATAGATGTGCAAAATGCTGCCACCGCCCATTGTATGGTGCGGCACATCATGTATCCCGCGCAACTCGACGCCGCTAGGGACGTTCAAGTTGCCAGAAAGTGTGTAATTGCCTCCCGGCAAAAACACCGTGCCACCACCTTCTGAAGCAATCGTATCCATGGCTACTTGAATC
>DBBT01000083.1 GCA_002292345.1 Opitutia bacterium UBA977
CCAGCCAAGAAGGTTGCGAAGAAAGCGCAGGCTAAGAAAGTTGCAGCAAAAAAGACTTCTGCTAGTAAAACAGCTCAAAAGAAGGTAGTCACAGCAGAAGAGATTAAGCGGGAGATCGAAAAAGCTGTGCCTAAAAAGCGCAAACTCTCCGCGAAAGCTCAGGAGAAGCTAAATGAGCGTATCGGCAACTTGATCCGACTTTCAAAAGAGCAGAGCTTTCTTACCTTTAAAGACATCAACGAAGCCTTGCCCGATAGCGTCAGCAATCCGGACGAAATCGAAAACATCATTTCCATCCTTCAAAATCTCGAAGTCGAAATCCTAGACGACACCGAAGTCGAAGCATTCAAGGCCCGACAAGAAGAGACCGAAGAGAAAGAAGTCCGCACCTCTCAAAACGACATCCTCGACGATCCTGTTCGGATGTATCTCAAGCAAATGGGCCAAGTACCATTGCTGACCCGAGAAGAAGAAGTCGCCATCTCCAAGCGTATTGAGAAGGCCGAACTGCGCGCACAAGATGCCCTCTTCTCCACAGCACTGACGCTGGAGTTCCAAAACAACATCGTCCAGAAGCTACTTAATCGCGAAGAACGCTTTGATCGCGTCGTGCTCGACAAAAAGATTGAGAGTCGCGAAATCTATTTTAACAGCCTACCCAAGCTGCTCGAACAAGCACACAAACTCGGCGAGCGGATCTACGCTGCTTGGGATAGCCAGCTCACCGCAACCAAGTCCGGCAATAGCTCGAACGAGAAGCGCTCCCGCACTCGTATGAAAAAATACGAAACCGAGCTGCGTCTCGTGCTACGTAAATACTGCCTCAAGCTCAAGGTCTTTGAAGATTTCCTGAGTAATCTGACTCCAGTTTATCGCGAAATTTCCGACCTCTACGACGATCTAGAATCTGCCGGCAAGGTTGCCACTCGCCGGAAGAAGAAAGTCGACATCAAAGCCACCAAAAAGCGTCTTAGTGCGCTGACACTTGAGTTTAAGATGGATGCGCGCGAGTTCATGGAGATTATCCGTGAAGTGCGCGTTGGTATGCGTCAAGCGCACAAAGCCAAGACTGAGATGGTCGAAGCTAACCTCCGCCTCGTCATCTCGATCGCTAAGAAATACACCAATCGTGGCCTCTCCTTCCTCGACTTGATTCAAGAAGGCAACATGGGCCTAATGAAAGCAGTTGAGAAATTTGAATACCGCCGTGGCTACAAATTCTCGACTTATGCAACATGGTGGATTCGCCAAGCGATCACCCGCTCCATCGCCGATCAAGCCCGCACCATCCGAATTCCGGTGCACATGATCGAGACGCTAAATAAAGTCATGCAAGTGCAGAAGCAACTTCTCCAAGAGCTCGGCCACGAGCCCACCGCCGAGGAAGTCGCCGACGAAATGAACCTTCCGATCGAGCGTGTTCAGTCTATTATGAAGATGGCGCAACAGCCGATCTCTCTGCAAAGCCCAGTGGGTGACTCCGACGACACCAACTTCGGTGACTTCATCGAAGATAAAGGAGCCGAGAATCCTTACGACATGACAGCGTATAGCTTATTGCGCGAAAAGATCACCGACGTCCTGGACAGCTTGACCGAGCGAGAGCGCAAGGTACTCTCACTACGCTTCGGACTTGCCGATGGCTACTCACGAACACTCGAAGAGGTAGGCCGCCAGTTTAAGGTGACTCGTGAGCGTATTCGTCAGATCGAAGCCAAAGCGCTTCGTAAGATGCGTCACCCGACCCGCATTCGCCAACTGCATGGTTTCTTCGAAGGCGACATCAATCTCGAAAAACCAGGCATGGACAGTCTCAAACGCGAGAACGCTACAAAATAAACAATCTACCAAACTAGCTCCACTTCCATTTAAGCCAATTATGCGTTTACATTCTCTACTTCTCGCCACCTTCATTTGTGCGCTTGCCTTGATCTTTATAGGATGTGGCGCCTCAAATGGCGTTCGCATCACCGAAGGTCAAAGACGCGAAACCGCGCCCATGATCACTGACAAAGAACCGATGATCGTGCACATCGATCTATTTGAACGTATCGCCACCATCCGCAATGGTATGGATCTGGGCAATGAATTTCTCATTACTTCCAACTATGCAGGCGTGGAAACTGCGGCACTTAAGACACGCCCCAGCAGTATAAGCGAAACACTGTTAACAGCCGATATCCTAGAAGGAGACCCAAAAATCAACAATGTAGTCAAAACCGCAGACAGCGCTCGAACTATGGAGCTCGCAGAAATCTATCGCAATCTCGACCAAGAAAACTAATAAATAGTAAATCCATTTAACCCATGAACATTCAACTCTTAGCATTTATCCAGAATCTCCGTGCACCGGAGCTGATTCTAATTTTCTTAGTCGTCCTGCTTCTCTTCGGAGCAAAACGTCTACCTGAACTCTTCAAGTCTTTCGGTAAATCGATTAAAGAATTCAAAAAAGCGACGTCTGACATCGAAAATGATGTTCGCAATGCTATGGACGCCGAAGATGAACCAACGCACAGTCCACGCGCAGAAAGCAAACAAGTCGAAGCCAGCACCCCTGTAGTCGAAGCTCCAGAGAGCGGCGACGTCGAAAGTAAAAAAGAAGACGCATAACACGAATACACTTTAGTAATTAAAAAACGCATCATTATTGGTGCGTTTTTACCTTTAGATCTACGCTTACGAATCTGCCCCTTTTCGCTAATATGCTACGTCTTCTCATTTACCTGCGCCTACTTCCTTTTCTGCCGCTACTAGTCAGTACCGCTCATGCCAGCGAGGAGAATCTGGACTACAGGATCAATAACGCCGTCGCTCCTTGGACTGATAAGATTTTTGAAATTATCTTTTTCAAGCCATTCACCATCGCGGGACAAGAGATCCCGTTCATACTCATTTGGCTCGCAGGTTCTGCGATTTTCCTGACGGTATACTTTAAATTTATCAATATTAGGTTTTTAGGATTAGCCCTACGCACAGTTCGCGGCAAATACTCAAAACCGTCCGACCCAGGTGAAATTACTCATTTCCAGGCACTCACAGCAGCGCTTTCGGCCACCGTCGGCCTAGGTAACATCGCTGGCGTTGCGATTGCCATTTCTAAGGGAGGACCAGGGGCAGCTTTCTGGATGGTGGTGCTTGGCTTAGTAGGCATGACAACCAAATTTGCCGAGTGCACATTAGGTGTGCGCTATCGTGACATTGATGCAAATGGCATTGTGAGCGGCGGTGCGATGAAATATCTAAAAAAGGGCTTAGCCGAACGCGGCAAAGCGATGGGAATCGTAGGCTCGGTACTCGCGGTCATATTTGCGATCTTATGTGTCGGTGCGTCCCTGGGCGGCGGCAATATGTTTCAGATCAATCAAGTATGCGCACAATTTATTGAGATCAGCGGCGGCAGTGAGAGTATATTAGCCGAGCACCACTGGGTCTTTGGAGTAGTCATTGCCCTCTTAGTAGGCGCTGTGATTATTGGCGGCATTACTCGTATTGCAAGTGTCACAGCCAAACTCGTACCCTTAATGTGTATAATCTACATTTTTGGTGCGCTGACCATTTTATTCACCCACTTTGCCGAGATCCCTCAAGCGATTACATTGATAGTGACTCAAGCCTTCACTCCAGATGCCTATGTGGGAGGCCTGATTGGAGCCATGTTGGTAGGTATTCAGCGCGGCACTTTTTCGAATGAAGCCGGCATCGGCTCCGCCCCGATTGCACACGCGGCAGTCAAGACAAGCAAACCCGCGAGTGAAGGGATCGTCGCACTCCTTGAACCGTTCATCGATACCGTCGTGGTTTGTTCGCTAACCGCACTAGTGATTGTCATCACCGGTAATTACGGCGAAGCGCTGGGTAGTACCGGCGATGGTATTGCAATCACCTCCCAATCCTTTGCATCCGTCATTTCATGGTTCCCCTTTGTATTGTTTGTCGCAGTCACACTATTCGCGTTTTCGACGATGATCTCGTGGTCTTATTACGGGCAACAAGCATGGACGAGCCTCCTCGGGAGCAGTAAGATAACGAAGGTTTCTTACCAACTTCTGTTTTGTCTCTGTATCGTGCTCGGAGCGTCGATGTCGCTCGGAGCCGTCACAGACTTCTCAGACGGCATGCTTCTGGGCATGTGCTTCCCGAATCTAATCGGAGTCTATCTACTTCTCCCTGTAATTAAGGAAGAGTTGCTCTCTTTCCGTAAGCACGCCGCCGAAATTGACAACGCTACTCGACCTTCAAAATAAGCCCCTTTAAGATATTTCCTTTGGGGAAATTAAGTAGCGTCGGAAAGTCAAACGGTTGCCGGTTTCGTGCGAAAGTTCTCTCTTAGCGCCCGACTTCAGTAGCGGCAGTCGACACACCAGACGCTCGAATGCTTCGATTTTTATCGACTCTGACCGGGAATAAGTCGCCGCACTGCCATCAATCAGCATACAATCTGTCTGATTCAAATCGTTTAATCGAACCCAAGGATGCCCAAACGCTACCACCTGTACTGCGCTATAAACGGAGTACGTTTCTCTTAGATATATTCATCAATATCAAAAACTAGCGTGCTTCTCGAAATAGCCAGGCTCCAGCTCCAAACATTACCAAATTCGGCAACCAAGCGGCCAACAGTGCCGGTATGATTTGCCGATCCCCCAAGATCGTAGCAATACTAATCAAAACATAAAAGATCAGGAAATAGCCCATGCACTTAGAAACCCCTATCATTGGATTGGTCCGCACGCCAGAGACAGCAAACGGCACCGCTAATCCAACGACGACCAAGCAACTAAAGGGCGCGGCTAACAGCGAAAAATAACGCACCAAATACGCGTGCACGACAGGATTTTCTTCAGGCGGCACGGTCTCGATAATACGGCGCAATTCAAATAACGACAGCCCCTTCGGATCTTTATGCAACGCCAGCATTAAACTTGGATCTTCGTGGAAATCCTTAAAGCTCTTTTGCTTGAAAGGAATGGTTCGCATCGGATCACCGGTCTCGGGATCAAGCATGAGCTCGCGTCCATTGAGAAAAACCCAATACCCCTGCGTATCATCGAAATACGCCTCACTGGCCGAGATCCGGTTTAACTCCTGCCCCCCCTCGTCTCTTGTGTGCACATTCACGCCGAGACCAAGCCAAGCGCGCTCACTGAAACGATTCATGAACCACAGACGTCCATCCTTACGATTATCAAATCCTAAATTATAGACTAAACCCTGCTGCTTAATCGCAGTAACATCTTGCTCCACTGCCGCATATTCTAGGTTGTCAAAAAATGTGCGAGCCCGCTCTACCGCGTATGGCACGACTGACGCGGTTAGATAAAACAGCAATCCTGAGAGCATAAATCCCGCCAACCATAGCGAACGACTGATACGAAACAGTCCTACTCCAGAAGCACGCAACGCGGTAATCTCATTATTACGATGCAAGGTGCCGAGCGAAAACAACAACGAGACCAAGAACGCAATCGGCAAGATCGAAGGTAAATAGGTCGGCAGTGCTAGCATGTAATAAAACACCACCTCACCAAAACTCGCGCCCATCTCTAAGAGATCAGGCAGGCTGTCATACATATTTTGTAGGATTAAGATGCCGACAATCACACTGAGTGTCAGTGCAAAGCCCGCAGCCCATTCCTTTAAAACATATCGATCAATCAAAGACATCCTCTATGTTCTACGACAGATTGCCCCGTAAAGTCACTCCGTTTGACGATATATTTTCCAACAACCCTGTCACCATGCGATAAAACCTACAAAGAGACTTAATTCACACACTAAACTCGACAGCAAAGGCTTCGCATGCTTCGCGAAACGCAGTTTGGATTGGCGCCGCACATTGAGACAAATCTGTCAGCTTGCCGAGATCGATCGCTTTTTCGATCTCGCGATAAAAACCTGATAAACGTGCAAGACCAATATTGCCGGCACTGCCTGCGACAAAATGTACTATCTTTCGTAGCGCTTGTATATCATTCGCCGCACAGACGACATCTAACTTTTTGAACTTATCTGAACTTTCGCTTTTGAAGAGCTCAAACAATTCCTGCACCAAGGTAGCTGAATCGTCATCGCCAGCGTCAATCATCAGCAACATATCAATTTGCTCACGATCCATCACTGGAATAGACTGATCATAATTAACACCGGATATATAAAATTGCTGGGACATAATTAGATGGGCGCCTCAAGATTTCATCGAAGCAGAGAGAAATGCTTCGATTTGAGGTACAACAGTGTCGAGAGAATGCTGCACTTGCAATCTTTCCATACATTTCTTTGCCATGGCGAAACCGCCATCTTCAATATCCATCATTCGCACCATTGCATCTGCCAATGCCTCGGCATCGCCAGCGTCATAGAGCAGTGCGGTCTCACCATCTTTGACGATTTCCTCGATGCCGCCATCTCGTGCCAGAATACTCGGCAATCCAGAGAGCATTGCTTCTAGTGGAGTAATTGGAAACGGATCATTGCAGCAACTGGTAAAAAGTAAGGCATCGTATTCGGAATATTTCGAAACTAGCTCTCCTGGTCGAATCATCAACATCCGTACCGAATCACTTAAACCCGCACTATCAATCAAGTTGCGCATTGCTTTACGCTCGGTGGGCATTCCCAGCCCAAAAAAATCGAGTGAGACGTCAATACCGCGGGCCTTCAATATTCCGACTGCTTTCAGCGCGATACCCGGAGCCTTGGCCGCATTGAGTCGCCCTGCCCACATAAACCTTCGAACTGGATGATAGGAGATTTTGGACAACAAGTCACCCGTATTCAAAGCAGGATATATCACTGGCAGTGTGGCTGCTTTTGCCACACCAGCAGCCACTAAGTCAGCACGCAGGTTCTCACTACATACATATCCATTCGATATATCCAGATCCGTGACCGTACCTATCGGAAAGTACCGTAAACGCCGTCGCGCTAAACCGCTTAATTTCAAACAGAACTGATAGCATTTCGAACTTAAGCTTTGGTTGCGTTGCCACCAAGTAAACCACCGGTCTAGCTCAAAAAGATGCGGACTTAACCAATGGCTGTGCAGATCATAAACGATTGGTGTGGCTTGATTCTGAAGGTTAAACAAGAGCGATTTTGACACCCCTTGCATATTCCAAACATAGACGACATCAGGCCGAAAATGATCCAACCGGTTATACAACATTCGCGCCTGCTTCAGCTCATGCTCATAAGTGGCCGCATACGAGACGTCTAAGCTGCATTCAATGCCTGCAAAATCATGCAACTGCAACTTGCGGTACACTCCCTTTTGCCCAAGAAATCCCATCGTTGGCACCCGGTAGTTGGAAGTCAATACCTGCAGCTGATGGCCACGTTTCGACAAGGCATCCACCACCTGTCGGCAACGGTCGTCCTGCCCATTCGCACCTAGCGGTGGATATAATGCTGTTAAAATTAGAATCTTCACGGAAAGGAAATTTATAATAAACGCGGGAAGGCTGAAATCACCACTAGCCATCAGCTCATTGTTTTTAAGCGTTAGACTGATATCAAATCTGCAACGTCACTCCAGCAAAAAGTCGAAATAAACCCACACTACAATAAAATTCATACACATACTAATTTCCATACGTACAAGACCATTAGCCAGAGACGTAAATCGCCGCTCTTTTTTACCTCAAAATTAGATATTATCCAGAAACGACATTCACAGGATGCCCCGCAATGAATTGCCGTAAGTTATCCACCGATGTGGCTAACAAACGGCGACGTGCCGGCTCACTCGCCCAGGCAATGTGCGGCGTAATCAAACAATTTGGTGCACCCAACAACGGGCAGTCGGCAGCCATTGGCTCTTTACGCACAACATCGACCGCAGCACCCCCAAGAGTACCGCTTCGTAAAGCCGCCCCCAGCGAATCTTCGCAAATGAGTCCTCCCCGTGCGGTATTGACCAATAATGCCCCTCGCTTCATCGTCGCCAGCAAGGCTGCATTGACAAAACCACTGGTCTCCGATGTTTCGGGGCAATGTAAACTCACTAGATCCGCTCGCGCAAAGATCATTTCGTTCGAGGCCCATTCAAAATCATCATAGTCTGGCGTATTACGTTCAGTGCGTGCCGAAGCGAGTACCTTAGCTCCCATCGTATTCAGCGCTGAGGCTACACGGCGCCCTATCGTGCCGAAACCAACGATTCCAACAGTCATCGCTGCTAGCTCGCGCGGCGCCTGCTGCCAATACGAGAACAGTTCACTGCGCACCCAATCGCCCGCATGCACTGATCCGCTGTGCTGCCCGACTTGATTGCACAACTCTAGGATTAGAGCCACCGTATGCTGCGCAGTCGTTGCTGACCCATAGGTTGGTACATTACAGACCGTTTGCCCAAATCGAGTCGCGGCCACTACATCGACCACATTATATCCCGTGGCCAGCACGCCAATAAACTTCAAGTTCGGTGCCGCCTCCAACACATCAGCCGAAAGTGGCACTTTGTTGGTAAAGACAACTTCGGCCTCACCGATACATTGCGTAATCGCCACCGCATTTGTAGCAGTCGACGCATACAGCTGCACATCCCCTAGGTCGCGAAGTGCTGCCCATGCAGAGTCATCAAAATCTAAAGTTCCAGCATCCAGCACTATAATTTGCATGCACTTAAGACAATAAAACGCACGTTTAGATGCAATGCTCTTTGCTGAGAAAATAATGCGCTAGAGGACAAGCTATCGCTTTCCAATAGTTTCGACCCGAAAATCCTCTAAGCGCTTAACCACAGCGACTGGATCATTTACCTTTAATACTTCCTCAACCAGCGCACGTGCGTCAGTGATGTTTACGTTACGAATAAAATACTTCAACTCTGGCAGCATCGACGACGTCAGGCTCAGCGAAGTCGCACCCATTCCGAGCAGCAACCCTGCATAAATAGGATCACCAGCGATTTCCCCGCACACACTCACGGGTTTACCCAAACGATTGGCCTCGTCTATAATCACCTTCAAAGTGCGCAGCACCGCTGGGTGCGCGGGCTCATATAGGTGCGCGACACGATCGTTTAGACGATCCACCGCCATTAGGTATTGGATCAAATCATTCGTGCCGATACTAAAGAAATCTGCTTCCGCCGCCAATAAATCAATAATCGCAGCCGCACTAGGGATCTCGACCATCGCCCCGACTTCGATCTCTTCATTAAATGCCATATTTTCAGCACGAAGATCGACTTTCACTTCCTCTAAGATTTGATTCGCACGTCGCAACTCAGCTACACCACTGATCATCGGATACATAATCTTAACGTTTCCCTTGGCACTCGCTCGAAGAATCGCTCGCAACTGAGTCTTAAAAATATCCTGATTCCCAAGGCAAAAACGAATCGCTCGAAAACCCATAAAAGAGTTATCCTCCTGCGTGCCGCCATCCCCTAAAGTCTTATCCCCACCGATATCCAAGGTGCGAATAATCACGGGTTCATCGCCGGCAGCAGCTACAACTGCCGCATATTCATCATACTGTACAGATTCCGGCGGGTAGCCATGATGCCGAAGGAATATCCCTTCGGTGCGGAATAGGCCGACCCCGTTTGAACGCATCGCAATGACCTGCTCCATCTCATGGGCCCCCTCGATGTTAGACATCAGCCCAATCGGCGACCCATCCTTGGTCTCGCTCGGCTCAGAAATGACCGAAATATAAATCTCATCCAGCTTGCGACGTTCGCTGGCGAGCTTGCCATACTTAAACAGGCGTTCCTCGGACGGGTTGATCACGACAATGCCATCATATCCATCGACCAGAATCTGATCGCCACTCTGAATCGTCTTTGTCGCATTATGTAGCCCGACCACCGCCGGAATCCGCATCGAACGTGCCATAATCACCGAGTGACTGGTTTGACCGCCAGCATCGGTGATAAAACCAAGCAACTTACTACGATCCATGTCCGCAGTATCAGACGGCGTAATATCTTCTGAGACAATAATACTATGCGCCGCCAATTCCCCGAGATTGGACTTATTCATGCCAATTAAGTTCTGCAATAAACGCCGTGACACATCTTGAATATCAGTCACACGTTCCTTCAAATATTCATCTTCCATCGAGCTGAAAAACGAAATATAACGCTGCGCGATTTGATGATAGCAGCTCTCGACATTTTTATTCGTCGACCGCAGCTCCGAATTGACCTCGTCCAGCAGGGCGCTATCCTCCAACACCATCAAATGCGCATCAAAAATTCGCGCCTCTCCTTCGCCTAACGAAGCAGCGACTTTGTGCCGCACAGCCGTAATCTCTTCACGCGTCTGCAAGATCGCTTGATCAAAACGCTCGATCTCAGAATCGATGGCTTCTGGTGGCAGATCGTAGCTCGGCACGTCTAATTCCTTTTGAAGATACAAAAGCGCAGTTCCGTGCGCAACTCCAGGAGACGCAGCAATGCCCTCAAGGATAATTTCTTCTTTGGAATTTTGTTCGGACACTAGTGTTATCGATGATCGCGTTAAGGAGAAATAGAAGTGCTGACGCTTACAGCTTCAACTCAACAAATTGAAGTTTCAACCCAAAACACCTCATCGCCCCATGCCTCGCGAACAATACCTTCAATTTGACCAACATCAGGACCGTTTTTTTCCAATAAAGCGAAGCAACAACTGCCACTGCCGCTCATCAAACACTCCACGCCAGCTGCCCGCAGTTGCGCTAACAAAGTCGAAATCGCCAAATATTTACTGCCGACTGGGTCCTCGAATGAATTAAACAATAATTCGCCCAAAGTGCCACTTTCGATAAAACGCTCGATTCGAGCCACGGCCTCTGCTCCTGGCTCATAACAGTCAGGGACACGTACTGATAAAAGGTTATAGGCACTCGCCGTCTCCACACCAAAGTCAGGACCAAACAACACCAATCGCGTGCCGTTTAATCGCTCAGCAACTTCAGCCGCCAACGGCTCGATCACCTCCCCACGTCCGCGCATCCACGCAGCCTGCCCTTCAATAAAAAACGGACAGTCAGAGCCCAGTTGCGCGGCGAGTTCGCATAATACTTGGTTGCTAAACGGCTCACCCGA
>DBBT01000123.1 GCA_002292345.1 Opitutia bacterium UBA977
GGATTGGTGTGGGCGGTATTGCACTGATCCCCGTGTTACTTGCTGTCGTCTGCTTTCGCAAGGCGATGCCGATTGTTATTTTGACAATGTGGGCGACTGATACGATTGTTGGTCGATTCACGCCAAGTGTAAGGAATTGATGGGCCTGCGGTGAGATTCTTTATCTTCGCCGCGATTCTCGTGCCGCAGATTTTCATGCTTTGGAAGTGGATACTGGAAACCACCGGTCGCTCTCTGGAGGAAATCGAATCGATTTATTATAATAAGGATGCCTAAGCAGAAACTAACTTTGAATAAATAAATGAATTTATTATGTATTACTCTAGGGGCCGTGGTGCTCGGTCTGTTTTTGTTGTTGTCGCAGGGAGCCGTGGCCGCAAGGGCTCCGGTTGATTGTATTGATCCAATGATCGGGGCAGTGACTTACCGCCAGGGCACCGAGGATGCGCACGGATTAGGGAAAACGTTTCCGGGGGCGGCGACGCCGTTTGGACTGGTGCAATTGAGCCCCGATACTTTGACTGGCGGCGACAACGGCTCGGGCTATTCGTATGAGCATACCACGATTGAAGGGTTCAGTTTTACCCATATGAGCGGAGTGGGCTGGTATGGGGATTTGGGGAATTTTTTGGTAACGCCAACGCTTGGCAAACTGCAGACCAATCGGGGCAATCCGGCGCAACCCGAAACGGGCTACCGCTCGCGCTTTTCACACGAGACCGAAGTTGCTCGGGCAGGCTATTATGCCGCGACCTTGGCTGATTATAACATCCGCGCCGAGATGTCTGCCGCGCCGCGAGCTGGTATACTGCGCTTCACTTTTCCCGCTAACAAACAGGCACGCATTCAGATCGACCTGTCGCGCCGAGTGGGCGGCACCTCGACCGAACAGTTTGTGCAGGTGGTAGATGAGCATACGATTAGCGGCTGGATGAAATGCCCGCCGGCAGGTGGTGGCTGGGGCAACGGCGATGGCAAAGCCGATTATACGGTTTACTTCTACTGTCAGTTTAGCAAGCCGTTGAAACGACACGGCATTTGGAGTGCGGATATTCCCGAGGGTGAGAGCCGCAAGCGACAGGCGATCGAGAGTGAGGCTTACCAAGCAATCGTTGCGGCGGCACCCGTGGTGTATGGCCAGACGCAGGCACAGGGGCAGCATTTAGGATTCTTTACCGAATTTGAAACGGCAGCCGACGAAGTGGTACTGGTCAAATCCGGCATTTCATTTGTCAGTATAGAGGGGGCACAGTCTAACTTACAGCACGATATTCCACACTGGGAATTTGATACGGTTGTTGACGCGAGCCGCTCGCTTTGGACCGATGCGGTCGGTAAGCTAAAGGCAGAGGGTGGGACGGATGACGACCATACCAAATTCTACACCGCGATGTATCATACGATGATTGATCCGCGCGCGGTTTCGGATGTGAACGGCAACTACATTGGAGCCGACGGCAACATTCATCAGGCCGACGGCTTTGTTTATCGATCAGTTTTTAGCGGTTGGGATGTGTTTCGCTCGCAGTTTCCGCTGCAGACGCTGATTAATCCGAGCATGGTGAACGACGAGATCAACTCGTTGCTGCAGATTGCTGAGCTGAGCGGTCGGGAGTATCTACCGCGTTGGGAAATTCTGAATGCGTATTCCGGCTGTATGCTTGGTAACCCCGCGGTGTCGGTAATTGTCGATGCCTATGAAAAGGGCATTCGAAATTATGACATCGATCAGGCGTTCACTTACTCGAAAAACTCGGTCGATACATTCGGCAACGGTGAGCGGGGCTATGCCAAGGGTGACAAAGGCGTGATTTCTGAAACCCTCGAATATGCCTATGCGGATTGGTGCCTCGGCCATTTTGCCGAGAGCCTCGGCAAGCAGGCAATCGCCGACGAATACTATGCCAAAAGTAAGGCTTACAAAAACTTATGGAACGATGAAGTACAGTGGTTCCGAGCAAAGGATGATGCCGGGAATTGGGCGGCATGGGAGGGCAAGACGGTGCATGGCCAGGGCTGCCGCGAGTCGAATCCGTATCAGCAGGGCTGGTTTGTGCCGCACGATGTGCCTGGCCTAGTCGAGCTGATGGGACGCGCACATTTTACCGCCGAGCTGGTGGCGTTGTTCGACAACACCCCGTCCGACTTTCTGTGGAACGACTATTACAATCACGCTAACGAACCAGTGCATCAGGTGCCGTTCCTGTTCAACGAAATCGGCATGCCTTGGCTGACCCAGAAATGGACACGCACCATTTGCGACAAAGCCTATGGCGCTGATCGATATGGAATTTGTGGCAATGAAGATGTCGGTCAGATGTCGGCCTGGTATGTGCTGGCCGCGATGGGGATCCATCCGATCAACCCCGGCGATGGTAAATACCAAATAACCAGCCCGGTGTTTAACAAAGTAGAAGTTCAGCTCGATCCTGAATACTGCTCTGGCAAAACCTTCACTATCGAAGCCCATAACAATTCCCCGCAAAACATCTACATCCAGAAAGCAGAATTGGATGGCCAGTCGTTCAACCGCAGCTGGATCCATCATCGAGAGCTCGCCCGCGGCGGCAGGTTGGAACTCTGGCTAGGGCCGGTCCCTAATCAGCAGTGGGGTCGATCATGTAATCGGGCGCATCCGTTAGGAGCACAATAAACCATTTGCTGGTGAGTACCTGAAGGATCCTTTGGGGATTGATGTGGCTCAACCTCAGCTGAATTAGAAATTGGGCAGTGAAGTCTGCGAGCTGGTACTTTAGATTAGTGCGCTGCTGTAGTGGTGCCCAGTGAGTTGCCCCAACCGATGATCACTGTGGATAGAATGAGCAATAGGATGGCTGTCCATACAATGCTCAGTGTGGCACGAGTCACGCCGCGCCATTCTTTGAAAAACAGCCCCCATAAATTGCCACAGATGATGATGAACGACATATGCAGTGACCAACTCGAGAAGTCGAAGGCGCCCATCTTGGTCGAGCCCATGCCGTAAAAGAAAAACTGGAAATACCAAATAATGCCGGACGCGGCGCACAGGGTGAGGATGCCAGTCGTCTCCGAGGGCGTTGCAGAGCGGTAGCCACTAAAGGTTTTATTGCGGCGATTCAGATACAGACACCAGAGTGTGTTGGTGAGGAATCCGCCCGGCAGGATGACGCAGAGCACCACGTTGTTTTGAAACAGCGGGTTGGCGCCGGCTTCGACCGCAAGCTCGGCAATCGGCACGCCGCTTTGTATGCCAAAGGCGAAACAGGCACTCATCAGTCCAGAGACAAAGGCGACCACCAGTCCTTTGACCGGGGCAAACTCGTCGTCGCCGGACTTGTGGTCGGCGCTTAGCTCGGCGGGTAGTTCGCGCTCCTTACGGAAGCCCGCATAGCCTGCCACTAGAATGCCCACCGCGCAGAGTGCGACGCCGCCGATCACCACTTGCCCGCCAGTGGTGGACGCGACAGTCATCAGTTCACCGCGGAAGATCGGTGGAATCAGGGTGCCGAACAATGCGCAAAATCCCAATGCGACGGACATGCCCAGCGCCATGCCGAGGTAACGCATTGTCAGCCCGTAGGTAACCGCTCCGATGCCCCACAGTATCCCAAATACGAAAGTCCATCCCAGTGCAGAGGCAGGCGCGCGACTGAGCACGCCGAATAGATCGGGAGTGGTTGCGCCGGCGAAGATCCATGGCGTGAGCAACCATGCGAAGGCTCCCATCGCTAGGTAGAAACATTCCCAGGGCCATTTGCGGATGAATTTAAGTGGGGCGTAGAAGCTGGCTGCGGCGACTCCGCCGAGCGCGTGGAACAGTAGGCCGATGAGTGGTTGAGGTGTCATGTCGTATATGTGTGGGATTTAGAGCCAAAATACGCGCTGCAATTAAGTGATGCGAATACTTCGGGGGTAGGGTGCGGAAGGCAGTAGTAATTTGCTAGAGCCTAGCTGGTTGTGGGGCGAATCAGTTAGTCAACTGATTTGGCAAAGAAGGACTTAGTATGGACGGCTACGCATCCAGTTGGCAATCGTTTCGGTGAGCTGTGCTTTATGGGCGGGTTGGTTGAAACTGTGGTCAGCGCCTTCGACGAAGACTGCTTGGACTGCGTCGCCTTGTAGGCCTTTAACGCACTCGGTGTCTTTCGGGAGGACGACGTCGTCAGCTGTGCCGTGGACGAGTAACCACGGAGTGGCGATGCAATCGGCGAGTGGTTCGACGGTGACGATGGTATCGCACAGATCCTTCATGAACTCCGAAGACAGCGGGCAGCTTTCTTCTTCCCACATGAGGCCAGTATCGGGAGTCTCTTCGCCGAATTCGGTCGTCGCGAAAGCTTTGGTGTCGATCATGCCGGCAATCGAAACAAGTGCTTTGATGCGACCGTCGCGTGTGGCTTGAATCACGCCAACTGCGCCGCCCATGCTGTGGCCTACGTATGCGATCTTTGGATACGCGTTGGCGACGGCATCGATCACGCAGCTTAAGTCGCCGACCTCCTTGGAGATGGTGGCACTGCGGAAGTCGCCTTCGGAATCGCCATTGCCGGCAAACGAGAACGCGAGCGTGTCGAAGCCAGCTTCACTGAGTGCTTTAGCAGTGTCGGCGATAACTGGACGATCTTTGTTACCCGTGACGCCGTGGCCTAGGATGACGAGCCACTTCTCCTC
>DBBT01000018.1 GCA_002292345.1 Opitutia bacterium UBA977
TAGGATGACGAGCCACTTCTCCTCACGGCAATTTTCAGCGCCGGATGTGAATGCGTAATCGAGCGTTTCGCCCAGAGAGTTTTTTATGGTTTGATTCATGGAGAGGAGTGGAGGTCGGAGAGCTGAGGACGGAGGACTTAGAGGGAGTGACAGAGTGGAGGGAAATGCTCCGTCGTTTCCGAGCGAAAGTTCGGTGGCAATGACGGAGCATTGCCCTCCAATTAAGATTAAGCGTTGCGTCCCTGGAAAGTGAGTTCTGCGATGCCGGATTTGTCGAGTTCGCCTTTGCCCATTTCAGTGAGCTTGGTGTATTGATCAAACGTCGCCTGTGCGAGTGGGGCGTTAATGCCCTGCGTTGCTGCCAGTCCTAGCGCGATGCCGGAATCCTTCGCAGCGTGGGAGGCGGAGAAGTAGCAATCGTGGTCGCGGATGATCATGTCTTCCGCGTCGGTTTCCAGTACGCGGGAGTTGGCGCCGGTTTGGCTGAAGATATCGCAGAGCATTTTTAGATCGATGCCGAGTGCGTCGCCGATACCGAGGCCTTCGGCCAGCGCGGCGGTGTTAATGTTCATCACCATGTTGACCAGTGCTTTTACTTCGGAGGCCTTACCTGCGGCACCGACGTAGTGGAGTGCTTTGCTCAGGTCGTCGAGCAGTGGTTTGTTGGCATTGAAGTCTGCCTCTTGTCCACCGATCATTAGGAACAGTTCACCGCTGCGAGCCTGTGGGATACTAGACGCCATGCAGGCTTCCAGGCAAGTCGCGCCGAGCTTACTAGCCGATGCTTCGAGCTGAGTGTGCACCGCTGGTGTCAGCGTTGCGCAGTTGATAAAGGTGCGGCCTTCAGCGCCGGTGAAGAGGTTGTCCTCGCCGAAGAAGATGGCGTCCATCGCTTTGTCGTTGGTCACGACGGTGAGGATAATGTCGGCATTGGCGGTGACATCGGCGAGTTTGCCGTAGGCAGTGGAGTCGATTTCGGCAGCGAGCTCGGCGGCGATGCTGTCGTTAATGTCGAACAGGGCGCTTACGTTGTAGCCCTTATCTTTGAGGCAGCGAGCCATGTTACCACCCATGCGGCCGAGACCGACGAATCCGATTGTTTTGTTTTTCATAGTATTTTGTTTTAAGATGTTTGATGTTTTAAATTAAAGCGCGGCGAGTTCCTCCGCCCAAATTTTTTGTATATCTTTACCAAGGGCAATCGTATCTTCCCAGATATTCGGGAAGCAGCTTAGTTTATATTCGTGAGTGGTGCCGATTTCGGGCATCACCCAAAGTGTGTTGGTCGGGCGCGGCCCTTGCAGCCAATGCTTGAGTGCTTGGCGCACGAAGGGGCGGCAGGCTAGATACTCAGGCGAAAAGTTGCCCTGCCCATCGGTGATCGGTACCTGGCAATGCTGCGCGTTGAAGGGACGAATATGCCAAAGCGTGGACTTCTGGAAGATAGGCACGATCTCGGGAGTTAGCAGACGTGTGATGGTTTCATGTTCCAAGACATGTTTGACCACTGCGGGGTGGGAGAAGTCGAAGTTCATCAATGGGTCTTCGCCGGTGGCGGCTTTGTAGCCCTCAATAATCGCAGTTGTCTTTTCGGGAGTCTCGGTGCAGGTGTCACGGTGTACTTCGAGGTGCACCGAGGCATGTTGCTTCTTCGCTTCGGCCATCAGCGCGAGCGTGAGTTCGATTGCCTCTTCGACGGGTGTGTCGTCGTCGGCGAGCTGACAATTAATCGGGCCATGATCAATTGCCATGATCGCTGCGATACGATCTGCAAATTGCTCCGGCTTGGCTGCGTCAAAGGCGCCGCCATAGCGTAAGCCATATTCGGCGAGTAATTCTTGCAGCTGTGGATTAGTTGGCGCCCAGCAATAACTTTGAAAGTCGGCAACCTTGATCGCGGCGAGATGTGTGCGCAGGCCTGCTTCGGTTGCGGGATCGCCTTCGTCGAGCAGCGACCAACCATTGATATGTATATTTAAAGAGGGCGTAGAGGCGTGAGTCATGCGTAGTGGCTTAAAATTCGTCGAAAGCGATTTGTTCGTCAGACACGCCGAGTTGGGCGAGCATTGCGGTGCAGGCTTTAACCATCATCGGTGGGCCGCATAGATAAAATTCGACGGCTTTCGGATTGGGGTGAGCTTCCAGATAGTTGATTAGCACGACTTCGTGGATGAAGCCAGTGTGGCCCGTCCAGTTATCGGCCTCCAGTGGGTCGGAGAGTGCGAGTTGAAAGTCGAAGTTGTGGTGCGCGTCGGCAAGTTGTTGGAAGTAGTCTTCGTAGTAAATTTCTTGCTTCGAGCGGGCGCCATACCAGTAGCTCACCTTGCGTGCGCTGTGATCGTTTTCAAATAGTTGAGCGATGTGTGCGCGTAGCGGAGCCATGCCGGCGCCGCCGCCGATGTAGACCATCTCTTTTTGAGTCGGTTTGATATGGAAGTCGCCAAAGGAGCCGATGGCAGTGACTTCGTCGCCGGCTTTCAGATTAAATGCATAACTGGAGCCGACGCCCGGAGGGCAGTCTTGGCCGGGAGGTGGCGTGGCGATGCGCACGTTGAATTTGAGCTGTCGTTCGGTCACAGCGTTGCTCGCCAGTGAGTAATTGTTACGACGGCTGGTTTCAAGGTTGCTGACTTGTAGGTCGAAGACGTGCTGACGCTCCCAGACGGTGGCGTAGGGCTCTGGAATATCAAACTCGCGAAACTCGATCTTTTGGTAGGTCGGAATATCGAGCTGCATATAGTCGCCTGCAGTAAACTTGATTTTCTCATTGGCATCGACTGGTTCGAGCACCAGTTCCTTGATGAAGGTGGCAACGCTAGTGTTACTGACGACACGCAGCTGGTAAGTCTTTTCGTGGCGTGCGCCGACACCGCCGGCTTTTTCGACGTTAAGCCATAGGCGACCGTCGCGTTCTTCGATAGGGTAGGTCGCGAGTCCGCGGCAAATTGGCGCGCGGGCTGGTGAGCCGTCTTCGAGGTTGAATCGTCCGTTGTGCTTGGGGCACTCGACGATCTTTCCTTTGACTAGGCCTTCGCCGAGGTGGGTGTTGCCGTGCGTGCAGATACCGTCGGTGGCGTAGAGTTTGCCAGAGTTATCACGGTAAAGCGCGAAGGTCTTTTTAACATGATCGAAGCGAATGACGTCTTCGTTGCCCAAGTCAGCTGCGGCACAGACTTCGATCCAGCCATCCGTATTCGGCTTTGCCTGTGAGTGTGGGATGCCTTCGTCAATGCGTGGCTGTGCTGGAGGTAATTGGCGTTTGACGTGGTAGGTCGGGTCTTTGACCTGCTGCAGAATTGTCGGCAGAATTTCTTTCCAAGCTGAAAGAATCGAGGGGTAGGGCGATGGGCAATCAGCTTTGACGGCCTTGTGCAGTTCCGGCAGTCTATGGTAAGGCACCAGCGGGAACATGTGGTGCTCCACGTGGTAGTTCATGTTCCAGTAGATGAATCGGCTGATCGGATTCATGTAAACGGTGCGACAATTCAGGCGGTGATCGAGCACGTTCTCCGCGAGGCCGGCATGCTGCGTGGTGTTGTGCACGATCATCAGCCATGTGCCGAAGAATTGTGGCAGCATGAACAGAAAGATCGGCACCCAGCTCTGTAGTGTAATTGCGGATACCAGAATTAGTGTATAAATCGCGACAGAGATTCGGGCGTTGCGGAAAATTTTGCCGAATTCGGTGTCTGGGACATAGGTGCGTTCTGCGTCCGACATCTGGCCGCACGCATGGCGGATCAGATTCGGATAATAGGTCATATAGCCGCCGTAGTTAATCAAGGCTAAGGCTAGGCCTTTGATGTCCGGCGGGCGTGGGATTTGGATTTCCGGATCACGGCCGACGATGACCGTGTCGCTGTGGTGGCGGGTATGGCTCCAGCGCCAGATCACGGATTCGCGCATCACCATGAAGGAGGCGACTTCATACACGACGTTGTTCATCCAGTCGGTTTTAAAGGCAGTGCCATGGCTACACTCGTGCCAGCGCGAGTCCGAGCTGGTGCCGTAAAACACCGCATAGATCAGATAGGGGATCGCGGCCCACCAACTGCCCCACAGCGCGGCGGTGGCATAGCCAGTGGCGCCGAGTATCGCGATCAACAGCAGTGTGTCACGAATCGCGGGGCCATCTCTACGTTCGAGGAACTTGCGCATCGTCGCGCGCGGGAGTGGGGATTGATACCAGTCCGCTTCGGCGAGGCCGAGTTCGACCGCACGTTCGGCATTATGCCCCGTCAAGCTGTAGTCGAGGATTTCAGGAGGACGCATGAGGATGGTGGCGCCGTGGTCGGGATCTTGTTCCATGGGTATGTGGGGTTGGAGGTGGCAGCTCGGTTGAAATCAGCAGCGTAGCTGGTTGTTATAATAGCCCCATTTATACAGGAAAGTAGCCCATCTGTCTTCTTGCATAGAGACATAAAGTTATCGTATTTTGTCTAAATGCTAGTTTCTCTCAAAATTGACTCAGAGTATGATGGATTTCTTTTTTTAGCTGAGTCTGTGCGGAATCCGCCGATCCTTGTGAGTCATCGCCACCGCGAGGTCGAATTGAATCTGGTCGTAAACGGCGAAATTACTTACGTGCTGGATGGGCGAAGTTATACCTTCGGGCGTGGGTCGTTGCTGTGGTTTTTTCCTTCGCAGGAGCACCAGATCATGCACCGCACACCGGATGCGCAATATTACGTCGGCGTCTTTACCCCAGACATGATTCAGCGCGCCTGTCGCAGTGCGACCTATGCTGATTTAGGCAAACAAGATGTCGGCGATGTAGGGATTTTGCATAGTATCCTCACGCCTGCCCGATTTGATCTGATGGAGCGGATGATGGCCGCCATTATGGAGGGCTCGATGGATGCGGATCTGCTCAATCGTGAAGCGGGCTTTGGTGTGGACTCTTCGTTTCGCTATCAGCATCACGACCCTGATGCCTTGAATGCCGGACTGCGTCATTTATTGTTGTTGGCGTGGCGTTATCAGCAAGACGCCGAAGCACGTGCCGATAGTCTCAAACTACATGGCTCGGTGCGGCAGGCTTTGGCGTTGATCAGCGAGAATCCTGATAGCGAGTCACTTAGTGAGCTGGCGAAGCAGTGTAGCATCAGTGAAGCCTATTTGAGTCGGATGTTTCGCCAGCAAGTAGGCATTCCACTCAGCCAGTATAAAAACAATATACGTCTTGGCCGCTTTTGGGAGTGCTATGGCGACGGGCATTCAATCAATATGACGGAAGCGATGTTGGAGGCTGGTTTTGGTAGCTATGCTCAATTTTATAAAGTCTTTCGCGCGCAGTATGGCCGTGGGCCGCGTCAGTTATTGCGCAGTCGATCAGAAGTATGAACCATCATTCGACGCCATCGATCCAGCCACTACGGCATTCAGCGTCCCTTGCTGCGCGCCAGATGCTAGTGCCTGCATTGCATTGAGGAGTATTTAACATCCAGAGGGGCATCACCTAAAAACTGTCGCTCATTGTTTAATATGGATTTGACTGGCTTACTGTTGCTAGTAGTAACAGCAGTGCCGATTTTTACACGTACCGACTCAATCCAAATGAATATAATTTTTAAGAAACACCCCGCGCTGGTCGCATTACTTGCAGCTGTTCTCTGTTGCCAGCCAGTGACCGCTGAAGAGTCGATGGATAAAATGTGGGGCGATTCGAGTGTCGTCTCGGGGGTTGAAGCTTCGGAGCGTGCGGCACTGTTCCGCGATGGCAACTACGGCATGTTTATCCACTGGGGGCTGTACTCACACCTGGGCGGAAAGTGGCAGGATCAGACGTTCTATGGCATCGGCGAGTGGATCAAACGGCAGATGAAAATTCCGGATGCCGACTACAAGGGCATCGCCAAGGATTTTAACCCTTCCGAGTTCGACGCACAGGCGATCGTTGCCACCGCCAAAGCAGCGGGGATGAAATATATAGTGATCACATCCAAGCACCACGAGGGCTTTGCGATGTTTGATTCCGCGCATCCGTTTAATATTGTCGATACCACTCCGTTTGCACGCGACCCGATGAAAGAATTGGCCGACGCCTGTCATGCGGCAGGTCTGGGCTTCGGCTTCTATTATTCGCACAATCAAGATTGGACGTCACCAGGCGCAAAGGGTGGCGCAGAGCGAAACCCTGATGGCAGCCAGGCGACTTTCGAGCGCTATTTCCGCGAGAAGTGCTATCCGCAAGTAAAAGAGATTTGCACCAACTACGGCCCTTTGAGCTTTGTGTGGTTTGATACGCCGGGTTCAATGCCAAAGCAGTTTGTGAGTGAGTTGGTCGACCTGGTGCGTGAGACGCAACCGAATGCGATGCTGTGCAGTCGAGTGGGGCACGGGATGGGCGACTATGAGAGCCTTGGTGATATGGAAGTGCCGTTGCGCAACCATAAGGGTCTTTGGGAAAGCTGCGACACCACCAATGATTCGTGGTCATATGCATGGTATGATCAAAATTGGAAAGACGCGAAAACGATCCTGCATCGCTTGATCGGCACCGTCGGTCGTGGTGGCACCTATCTGTTAAATGTCGGCCCAGATGGTAAGGGTCGGGTGCCTGCACCTGCCGCAAAGTATTTAGTTGAGGCTGGGCAGTGGCTCGAGAAATTCCCAGCAGTGGTCTATAGTGCTGGCTCATCACCTTGGGGGATGGCGATGCCCTGGGGCGATATTACCACTCAAGGCGACCGTTTGAATCTGGTCGTGTTTGAGTGGCCGCAGGATCAGCGTATTTACCTTTCAGGCTTGCAGACGCCGATCGAGAGCGCGGCATTGCGCACTGATTCGGGTAAAATGCTACCGCTGCAGTGGACGCAGCAGGGGACTTGGGTGGCCATTGAAGGCGGCGCGCTAACGACGGCGCAGACATCGGGTTTGGCTTCGGTGATAGAGTTGCAGCTCAAGGGTGCGCCTGCCGTGGTTGCGACGCTCGGTGTGCATCCAAATATGCCGACGGCGCTGCCGGCGATTTTTGCCCGTGTCGATGCGGCGACTCAAAAACGTATTGGCTGGATGGAGAAATTCGGTGAGTGGAAACATGTAACTCAAGTCGGCGAGTGGCATGAAGGCGGCACTGTCACTTGGGAGGTGGATGTGGCAGCAGCTGGTGATTATCATCTGGAGCTCACCTATCGCGGCGCAGGGCGCCCCGTGTGGGCGATCAAGACCGACGAGGGAACGACACTGCAAAACCAACAAGCCGGGACTTCGGGCTATCACACCTATCCGTTCGGAATCTTGAACTTTGCGACGCCAGGTAAGCACAGTATTACGGTTAGTTTAGTCGAGGGTGATCCGGAATTAACCAGCCTCAAGTCGATTGGTCTAGCGCCAGTTAATTGATTGCGTTTTTAGCACCACTTAGGTAGCGAGTTAGGGCCCATGTAATAAATGATTCGATGAAAAGAGTAGCTACAATTACATTTCTTTTAGGATTAGCGTCACTGGCTTCGGCCGATGTCGTGCTACCTAAAATCATCGCTGGCCACGCTGAGGAACCTTTGATTGTCGCACATCGCGGCGCATCGCGGGATGCCCCTGAGAACACAATTCCTGCCTTCCAGTTGGCATGGGAGCAGGGAGCCGATGCCATTGAAGGCGATTTTCATCTAAGCAAAGACGGGGAAATCGTCTGCTTCCACGATGCCGACACAAAGAGGGTCGCGGGCACTCAACTGGTCGTTCGCCAATCAACCTTGGCTGAACTGAAACAGCAGGATGTGGGCGCGACTCATGGAGTGGCTTTCAACGGGACAAGAATCCCGACCATCGCTGAAGTTTTTGCGACGATTCCGCAAGGGAAGAAGATCTTTATCGAAGTGAAGTGCGGCGCTGAAATCATTCCCACGTTGCTCAATGAGATCGATCAATCAGGCCTGACACAGGAGCAGATTGTAGTCATCTCCTTCAACAAGCAGGTGATTCAGCAACTCAAGATCAAAGCACCGCAATACAAGGCATCCTGGTTGTGCAGTTTCAACAAACAAGAGACAGGAGAGATTACACCAGCTCTCGCTACGGTCTTGAAGACGCTGAAGCAGATTCAAGCGGATGGCCTCAGCTCGAACACCGCTGTGCCTGCGTCGGTCATCGAAGCGGTCAGTCAGCAAGGATATGAATGGCACGTCTGGACCATTAATGATCTGAATACCGCAAGACGCATGCAAGCATTGGGCGTTCTGTCGATCACCACAGACGTGCCAGGCTCCATGAGGTAACACCTAATCGTCTCTTATTTGTCCTTCTTCGGCAGGATGCCGCCCTTGTAGGCTTGGGCGATGGCGGCGGGGGAATTTTGTACCTTCAGCTTTTTATACATCCGTTTCACATGGTCGGCTACGGTGTTTTCGCTGATGTTTAATTGATCCGCGATCTGCTTCTTTAAATGTCCCTCGCTGATGAGTGTCAGTATTTCAATCTCACGAGGTGAGAGGTCGATTTTGAGTGAGGGGTCCGCGTGCGGTTTGGCGAGTGTTTGCATGACATATTGCGCCACCTCGGGGTCTAGGGGAGCGCCGCCCGCGACCACGGTGCGAATGCCTCCGACGATTTCATCAATCGAAGAGGATTTTAACAGGTAACCCGCTGCTCCGAGTTGAACTGCCCGCAGGACATCTGCCTCTTTTTTGGACTGAGTCAGCATGATGATCTTTGCGTCGGGGCAGCAGGCAGCGAAGGAGGCGATAGCGTCGGTTCCGCTGATGCCGGGCAGGCTGATGTCGAGCAGGATGATATCCGGACATGCTTCATCCTTGGCCATGGATTGGAGGCCGCGCAGGGCCACCTCGGCGGCGCCGAACCTGTGAGACAGTTCCAGGTCCACTTCGTCCTCGAGGGCTAATTTGATGGCCTGCCGGTATTCAGGGTTATCTTCAACGAGGATGATTCGAATATGTGGTTTCATAAGATTACTTGCCCGCTCGGGTGAGTCGAGGCCATCGCCGTTTGTTGCGCAAGCGTAGCGAGATACACCATCCGCCTTCGTCGGGATGGGTGAGCGTGACTCGGGCACCGAGGATTTTGGCGCGTCGTTTGAGGGAAGGGGGCAGGGCCTGTGCGCCGTGATCGGGTGGGCTGCTGCCGTTATCGGTCACCGTCAGGAGGGTCGTTTTTGCACCGACGACCAAGCGGGTGGAGAGCTCCGTGGCATCAGAATGGCGGCAGCAGTTGATCAGGCACTCTTTGTAGAACAAGAACAGGTCGACCTGTTTTTGCTGATCGATCGTTGCCAGGTGCTGCTCGCCTGACACGGACAGCTTGTGTTCGAGATTAACTACAATGCGCTCGGCCGCGCGATTCATATCAGCGATGAGCCCCTTATACAGTCCTGTGGCGGTTTGTAGGTCAGATACATGGTGCACGGCGACAATGGAGCGCTTTGTCGTGGCCTGGATTTGCTGTAACAGGCCAGGCAGCCTTTCGGGGTTTGTGACGGCCTTCTTTTCGGCCAGTTCGCCGCAGATGTGATTACGCCGAATTTTACTCACAACGCGGATCTGATTGATCATGAGCTGGAGCAATTAAAAGGGCAGTTCGACTGTGTCTTTGCGATTGCGGACCGCTTGGCAACGAGTGCATGGCATAGTTGCCAGCGACTGAAGCTGAAGATTCCGCAGCAAGTAAAGGTCGTCGGTTTTGGTGCCTTAAATTTGCGCGACCCGCGTGTGGCCATTTCGTCGTTTGATCAAGAGCCTTATCAGATCGGTCAAAATGCGGCGAAGCTGTTGGTCGAACGTATCGAGAAGGGGCCGTGGAAGCGTAAGCCGAAGGCGAAGACGATCCTGAGCACCCCGATATTCGTTGAAGGCACGTCTTGCCCTGAGGCGTAATGTCCCTCGTGATCGCGAGGGTAATTTTGAGCCGATACTGGTTCCTAAGCATCAACGCAGTTTTGACGGTTTTGATGAGGCCATTTTGAGCCTCTACTCCCTTGGCCTGACGACCCGCGACATCCAGGGACATTTAGAGCAGATGTATAACGTCGAAGTTTCGCCGACTCTGATCTCCAATGTGACCGACGCGGTTTGCGAGGAGGTCAAAGAGTGGCAATGCCGCCCATTGGATCCTGTTTATCCGATCGTCTTCTTTGATGCGATCGTGGCGAAGGTCCGAGACAATGGAAAGGTCTCCAACCGTTCGATTTACTTGGCTCTGGGCGTTAACATGGAGGGGCAAAAGGAAGTGCTAGGCATGTGGTCTTCGCCCAACGAAGGCGCGAAGTTCTGGCTTAATATGCTCACTGAACTCCAGAATCGAGGGCTACGTGACACCTTCTTTTCCTGTGTCGATGGGCACAGTGGTTTTCCTGAAGCTCTTGAGAACGTCTACCCTCAGACTCGCGTGCAGCTATGCATTGTTCACATGCTACGCAACAGCTTCAAGTTTGTAAGGTGGCAGGAACGCAAGGAAGTCGCCGCCGAGCTAAAAAATATCTACACCGCACCCACTGCCGAGGCCGCCAAAGATGCACTGGTCCGATTCCGTGAAATCTATGACGATCGTTTTCCCGCCATCTATCCGGCAAGTCTCTCCGGGAAGCGGTGCAATGTAACAAGCCTTACATTGTGTTACTGCATAGAGGGACATGCGGCAACTCTGCACTCACTACGTGTTTACGTATATTGTGTGATTCGTTGGGGTGGTATAGACTTCAACTCTTATATGTTATGCTTGTTCAGTTTGTGCGCGCGACATTCAGATTTTGTAGTTGAACAGGCAAGGGGTGCCTTTAGATCGAGACTCGTCATTTACACTCCCCGAATTCGCCTTTACCTTTCAATTTAAATGCAAACCTCACACAACTCACGCCAATCGCAATCTTCCGGTGGATTTGCTCTTGTTATCGCGTTGAGTTTGATGGCTTTCGTGCTTCTGCTGTTGCTGTCAATCACCACCCTAGTTCAGGTGGAGTCACAGTCCGCGGTGATTGCATCCGCCCGAGTTGAAGCAGAGCAAGCTGCGCTCCTGGGCTTGAATGTCGCGATCGGAGAGTTACAGAAGGTAACCGGGCCGGATCAGCGTATTACGGCGACGGCTGATCGACTCATAGATGCGAACGGTGTCGCCGCTGGCCACCAATACTACACCGGGGTCTGGAACAGCACGGATGGGACCTTCATTCAATGGCTTGCCACTGCCGCGAATGCCAGTGGTGCTTTAGACCAAAGCGGGCTGATCGGTGAGTTGGATGTGAATGCTGCATCCTCTGCCCCGGAAAGAATTGTGCTGCATACGGCGTCTGATGGCACGCCAGATGTGGCGGTGGACAAGGTCTCCGTCGAGCCATCGACCGCCTATGCCTACTGGATTGAAGATGAGGGCGTGAAGGCGAAGGTGAATACCATCGCGGAAGAAGGCTATTACTCCGCAGTGGCAGAAGCAGACCCGAGGGATCCCGAGTGGCTCTATCCGATGGGGGCGGTGCAGAGTGCCGGCTCAGAGTTGCTTGCGGAAATCGGTGCAGCGACAGCGGGCAAGCACTCCGATACTGCGGTTCGAGCCTACTTGAGGAAGTCACAATCCATAGATGATTTTGAGTTGCAGGGAGTCGCTGCAGAGGACGTCCGCAAACTCGATCATGACGTGACGACCATTTCATACGGACTGTTGACTAACCCGGTCAGAGGAGGTCTGAAGACAGATCTATCGCTGGCTTTTGAGTATGGAAATGCGGACACGGGGAATGTCTTTGTGGTCGATAATTATGATCACCCGGCAGGCAAGTCGATTGATGTGCGCGGCCCGACCTGGTCGGTTTTTCAGGATCATTACAATCTCTACAAGCAGATGTCGTTCAATGCGGGGATTCCCAGTGTCACTACCACCAATCCAATGGCGCATGGCGAACTATCAGATAGTGACATCGTTAGCTTCTACAGCACGCGGGGACATATTCACCATTATTACCGTGACCCGAATGTCTATGAGGTCGCTGAGTCTGTGGGGAACGGAGCTGGTGGCTTTGTATTGCCGCGCCCGCTTCTGGTGCAGCGGCAACCGGTCTATCTTGGTCACATCATGGTGATCTCTATGTTCAATGATGGTGGTATGCTCAAGACGGTCTTAAATCCGGTCGCACTGTTGTGGAATCCTTACAATGTAACGCTTGAATTGGCGAGTGCCTCTCAGGTTAGAGTGGAGCCTAATATTGCTTTGGAGTATTCATTCCAGGGAGATACACCCGCATATAAGGGGCGTGTGTCGCTTCCGATTCTATTGCAGCGGGAGATTGGATCCAGCTTGATTAATCTGACGATTGCCAGCGGAGAGCGTTTTGAACCAGGCGAACTGAAACTATACTCTGCCAATGGAATGGTGACCTCTAACACGATCGCTGCTAGCAATACATTCAACCCGGCCAGTGGCGTTTACTTGGATAGTTGGTATCGCACTGACAAGGTCGGTTCTAATGATATCCTGTCCATGGTGATCAGTAGCAATTATATCGACAATGGGCTTAGTATCCCTCCTGAGGTGACCACGATTGATATGGCCATTGCCGCATTCCAAACGAACTGGAATACATCGCATTATATGTTAGCTGGAGCTGGGACTGTGGATCAGTATTATAATCGAATGATCGCATTTACCGGCGATATGGGCACGGGGCCAACAGGATCGGACAGCATGATTGATGGCGGGAGTGGCAAGGATGGGCTCAGTTTCGTTTCGAGTGTGCCAGTCTCTTCATTGTCAAATCCTTATCCGATCGGCATCTTTAATTGGACCACGGCAGCCGCGGATAATATTAATAATCATCTGCAAAAACCGAGCGCGATTGACATGTATTTAGCGTCGAACCCGCGCGCGCCGTTCTCCACCAGTGAAGTGGGCACATATTGGCATCTGCGTTGTAATCCCTATACCACGCTGGAGCCTCAGACCTTTGGTGGTGGGCTCACTGAACTGGAGAATTTCTTCAATAATTATGAGCGTCCGCATTATGGAACCTCATACAATACCGTAGGTGATGGGCAACACCGCCCCGTCGCGTGGGAGTTTCCGCTGACCCCGTTAACCTCCATTGCACAGCTGCAGCATGTCTTTTTCAACACCGATGGCTATGAACCTTCGTATGCGGTTGGGAATTCGTTTGCATCGCCTTACTTGAGGCGGACAGAGTCGATTTCTTCCGTGGGGCCAATGAATGTTCATGGCAAACCCTGGAGCGGCTCAGCTGTTGATTTCTCATACTTGCTGAACGAGGCGCTTTGGGATGACTACTTTTTCTCGTCGCTATCACCGACTTATGAAACGGGCACGGAAACGGAAGGTTTGGATGACGCAATTGATGCGTTTGTTGATGGCAGTAGCAGTTTGAAGAATGCGCGGATGCGTCTCCATCTACCTACGGGAACTGATCTTAATGCGCTGACAACGATCCTGAAAGACGGAGACCCTGATCGCACGCCAGAGGAGACACTTGCCGCGCATCTGCTGGTGGAGGGCGCGTTCAATGTGAATTCCACTTCGATCCCCGCGTGGCGTGCCTTCCTTGGCAGTGCATATAATCAATCCGTGGTTGGCATGGAACTCAACGATGGAGCAGGGCAGTCGCTCAAGATCGGCAGCAACGATGATCAAGCAGCTTTTTCCCGCTTTTCGCGCCCCACATTGGATATGAGTCATCCGAGTGCCTCGATCATTCAAAACAATCCGGGCAGTGGCTACCGCACCTTGGATGCGACCGAATTAAACGACCTGGCCACGGCCGTTGTGGCGCAGGTTAAGGCGCGCGGCCCGTTTATGTCGTTGTCAGATTTTATCAACCGCAAGCTTTCCGATGGCGAGGATGGCCTGATGGGCCCCCTGCAACAGGCGATCAACGATGCTAAATTGAATGATAACTTTGCTCTGGGATTGCCTGTCGATTATAGTGGTAGCGATCCTTCGTCCAGCATGCGCAATGATGTCTTTCTTGATCCGGAGGCGGGGACGGGCAATTCGTATGGAGTGGGCCCCGGCTACTTGATGCAGGGAGATCTTTTGAATTCTTTGGGGCCGTATCTGACGGTGAAGTCAAACACCTTCACGATTCGCAGTTATGGGGAGTCGAGGGATCCTGTAACCGATGTTCGTTCGGAGGTGTATCTTGAAGCGACAGTTCAGCAGCTTCCTGAATTTGTAGATCGTATTGATTTGGTGGATACTGAGTTGGCCGACCTTAGCGTCACGAATGAGCAATTCGGACGTAGATTTAAAATCATTAGCATTCGTTATCTGGATCCGAGTGAGATCTGAACTGAATAGAGTCGCGTCCTTGTTATGAGATATTTTCGATACCTGATCCACTTTTTCGCTTTGTCCTTGGTGCTGGTCGCACAAGATCAGCCCGAGCACGTAAGTTTCGATTTTCGTTGTTTGGCGATGTCCAAGGAACTCCGTATGGTGGAGCTCTACGTCGGCTCTGCGGAGGATTCCAAGCGTCTCCCCATCCGCTTGAATGATTTGTCAAAGACTGAGACGTATGGCTATACGGGCGCACCGCTGTTGTATTTTTATGACCAAGCTAAGGGGGGAGAGGTCGTCGCGACCTATCAATACAACCCGGAGCAGGAGGCGCCGTTACTCCTGTTCGTTGCGAATGGGGAGGGAGAGTCGCCGGCTTACAGTGTGCTCAGCATCGAAGATAGTTGGTCGAAAGTGGGGAAGGGCACGTGCCTGCTAGTCAACCTCGCAAGCAAGCCACTCTACTGGAAGTTCGGGGACGAGCGGTTTAAGATCCCTTCAAAGGATCAGCGACTGATTGATGCAAAGAAAGAAGCAAAAACGCCGGTCATTGCGCTGGAGATGGATAAGGATGGAAACCCGTATCGAGTGTATCGTGGGCAATGGCACAACGTAGAGAATATGCGTCGTCTGATTTTTGTGCGCGATACGACTGAACAAGAGGTTGGTTCGGTGCGTGTCAAAATTATCGAAGATTTCTATGTGCCGAAGCAGTAGGGATGCGGCTGGTTTAGTATTAATGAATTACACTATGAATTGTCTAAAAGTCACCTTCAATGCTGTGCTGCTATGTGTCGTGTGCACGATGCTTTCGTCAATCGCTTCTGCTGAGGTGAGCCGACCAGCCAAGCCAAATATTATTTTGATCCTGACCGATGACCTCGGTTGGCAGGATGTGAAGTGCTATGACATTGACGAACCCTCGCCGATGGAGACGCCGAACATCGATGCGTTGGCGAAGCAGGGGGTGCTCTTTTGGCAGGCCTATTCACCCGCGCCGACGTGTGCACCTTCACGTGCCGCGATTTTAAGCGGCGATCATCCGGCGCGTGCGCAGATGACCCATGTGTCGGGCGGCAAGCCTCCTCATGCGCATAGTGACGGGTGGTCGATCATGTCGCCCTGGTATAGCGTCCGCATGCCTGTTGAGACGGTGACGATCGCAGAGGCGCTTAAGGCGAATGGCTATACCACCGGGCACAGCGGCAAATGGCATGTTGCTATGCGTCATCACGGCTATCCGCAGCCGGAGGATCAGGGCTTCGATTACACTCGCCACAGCCGTGGCGTGCAGAGCGGTATGAAGAATCGTTTGACTGGGTTTGCGACCAGCGCCCCCGAGGATCCATATCGCCTGGATGAAAACGGCTTTCCCTTTGATCAGACGACTGAGGATGCCATGACTTTTGTGCGTGAGAATCAGGGTGAACCGTTTTTTCTCTATTTTGCCAGCTGGCTGGTGCACACACCGATCATGATGCATAGCGAACAGTTGTTGCGGAAATACGAACGCAAGTTGGGGGTGGAAATTACCGAAGCACATCAAAAGGGCTGGACGAAGGAAGGGCAGACCAATCCATTTTACTGCGCGATGGTGGAGCAGCTCGATTATTATGTGGGCAGGCTGATTCACTATCTTGAGAGCACGGATGATCCGCGCTGGCCCGGGCACAAACTGATCGAGAATACCTACGTTATTTTTAGCTCGGACAACGGCGGCATGGAAGGGCATCCCGGCGAAATTATCACCGACAACTTCCCGCTCGATAAAGGCAAGATCTCAGTGATGGAAGGCGGCACCCGCGTGCCGTTGATCATTGCCGGGCCTGATGTTCCGCAGGGGGTGCAGACGGATGTCATGGTGAATGGACTCGATTTCTATCCGACCATACTTGCGTTGACCGGCACGGATATTCCGACCGGTAAGGAGTTCGACGGGCTGGATATTTCTTCGCTACTGTTACGAGATCCAACGGATGCGTCGTTGATCCGAACGGCAGAGGACACGGTGCGTGATACGATGGTTTGGCATTTTCCTAACAGCGCGGCTCAGGAGAGCGCGATCCGTATCGGTGACTTCAAACTGATCCGCAACTATAATGCCACACCCGAGCTGGAACTTTACCGTTTGTATGATTCAGAAAATGGCCAGCAGAAGCGAATCGATATCGAGGAAGCGAACAATCTCGCCACTACCATGCCGGAAAAAACAGCGTCGATGAATGCGAACTTGACCGAAGTTCTGACGGAAATGAAAGCGAGCTATCCATATTATAATCCGAACTGTAAGCGCCTTGGGGAGCGGGTGAAGGTGCCTGCCGTGCTCTCAAACAGCCGTGAAGGGGATAAGGTCATGTTTGCTTATAAAGAGAACGGTGCCAAAGTCGTGCGGGCGAATTTGATCTATACCCAAAATGGCGGAGATCATTATGAGGAGTGGTTTCGGACACCAGCCACGCTGTTGCCCGGAGGAAACGTCTCGGCGCAGCTGCCAGAGGGCACCACCCACTATCTGATCAACCTGATCGACGAGAATAACTTTCTAGTCAGTTATCCGAAGATGACGAATGATGTTGGTCACCTATACTCAACGATCGCACTGCCGGTTGAATCAGGGCATTTAAATAATGAATAACAGGCTGAAGGGTTTGTCCGCCAGTATCTTGGCGATCATTGCTCTCATCGCCAGCGCGGCTTCGGCGCAGGCGTCCTCAGGCAGGGTTCCCGCTAACAGTTCGAATGAGCTAGACCGTCCGAACGTTATACTCATGTTGATTGATGATTTAGGCTGGGCCGATTTGGGGCTGACGGGCAGCACCTTTTATGAGACCCCGAACGTGGATGCACTGGCCAAGGAGGGCGTGTTTTTTAGTAACGCGTATGCCGCCAATCCAGTCTGCTCACCGACGCGGGCCAGTATCTTGACTGGCAAATATCCGAGCCGATTCGGACTAACCAATCACAGCGGCTATAGCGGCGCTCAGGGGCCGGGCCATCAACTCAAGCCACCTCAGATCGTGGGCAACATGCCGCCCGAAGACGTGACTTTGGCGGAGGCCTTGAAAGTTGCGGGTTATAAAACTGCGCATGTCGGAAAGTGGCACTTGCAGGCTCATCATGACACTAGCCGCACACACTATCCAGAGGCGCGCGGGTTTGATGTGAATATTGCTGGCGGTTGTAATGGTCAGCCAGCATCGTATTATTTCCCTTATACCCACGAGAAATATCCGCAAAATAATATTCAGGGTTTGGATGATGGACAAGTCGGCGACTACCTAACGGATGCATTAACTGATAAAGCGATTGCGTTTATTGAATCCAATCAAAGTCAGCCGTTCTTTTTGAACATGTGGTATTATACGGTGCACACACCGATCCAACCGCGCAAAGACAAGCTGGTTAAATACCGAAAGAAAGCCGCAGCGATGGGCTTGAATGCCACCATGCGCAAGGCCTTACCAGAACATCAGAGCTTTTCCCATGCGCATCAGGACAATGTCGCCTACGCCTGTATGGTTGAGAGTATGGACGAAAATGTCGGCCGCATTATCGATACACTGAAACGACTTGGACTTGAAAATGATACTATCATCATTTTCTGCTCAGACAACGGCGGACTTTCGACAGGCTCAGGGCCGATGTCACCGACTTCCAGTGGTCCGCTACGCGCGGGGAAGGCGTGGATTTACGAAGGCGGCATTCGCGTGCCGTTGATCGTCAAATTGCCGGGCAAGGTCAAAGCTGGGTTGACGCTGGCAGAGCCGGTGATCACCACCGATTTGTATCCGACGATCCTTGAGTTGGCGGACTTGCCACTGCGGCCAGAACAACATGTGGACGGCGTGAGCCTCGAACCGTTGCTAACTGGAACTAGGGGGGATCTCGAACGCGAGGCGATCTATTTTCATTATCCGCACTACCATCACATCAACACCATGGGGCCTGCAGGTGCGGTGCGTATGGGCGATTACAAGCTGGTCGAAGTGTTTGAGTCTGGAAAGGTCGAGCTGTATAACTTGCGTGAGGATCTCGGCGAACAGAACGATCTCGCCGCGTCCATGCCTGAGCTGACTACGAAATTGACAAAGATGCTGCACGACTGGCGTGAGCATTCAGGCGCGGTCATGATGACTGAGAATCCGGATTATAAAGTCGAGAATGATTGGCGGACTAGATGAGCCCCTTGCGGATGGCGGTCGCGATGGCGGCAGCGTTGTTGGGTGCTTTGAGCTTTTCGTAGATGTTGCGGGTGTAGAGGTCGATCGTGTGGTAGCTGAGCTTAAGTTGGTCAGCGACTTCCTTTTTGGTGAGTCCGTCGGCCATCGCGCTGAGCACTTCGGCTTCGCGCTCGCTGAGTGGGTTTTCCTGTGACTCTCGAGGGGTGCAGGCTAGGGTGGTGAGCACAATGCGTGAGAGGCGAGGGTCGATGACCGCTGCGCCGTGGTGCACGTCCAAAATCGCCTGGTGGATATCTTTAACACTGCCGCCCTTGATGATGTAGCCGGAGGCTCCGCGCTGTATGGCGGTCAGAACGTTCGGGTAGTCGTCATTCTGGGTCAGCATGATGACTTCCGTGGAGGGCATGATCCGCTTGAGTTCGGGCAGGGCATCCAGTCCGGAGAGTCCCGGAAGGTTGATATCCAACAGGATCAGGTCGGGTGCGTCGGGCACCTCGGTGGTGGCATTTCGGAAGGCTTCGAAGGAGCCGTATCCGTCGAAATATTCGACACCTTCTAGCAGTGTGAGCGCCTGTTTGAGCGAGTTCAGGTAGTTCTGATTGTCTTCGATGATGAGGATGCGGATGGAGTCTGTCATTTTTTATGCCGTCGTTGTTTGGGAATCGTGAGTCGGATGATGGTGCCTCCGTTTTTAGGGGCGTCAAAAGAGATGTGTGCGTTTAGTTTCTTGGCGCGTTTTGTGAGGTGGACGGGGAGAGTCGAGCGATCCTGAAATCCCTGTCCGTTGTCAGTGATTTCTAGGTGCAGCTGGTTGGCATCGGCGTGGGTGCAGATCTCGACGTGAGTGGCGTTCGCGTGTTTAACGATGTTGTGCAGTGCCTCTTTGAGGAAAAGCACGAGCTCCCACTTTTCTGTTGGGGTGAGGGCGTTGAACTGCTCGGGTGCACCGAAGTCAGAGCGGGTTTGCATGCCGGGCAGCATCTGGCGTTCCACGCGACGGAATTGGCCGATCAGGTTACTTTCGACGCCCTGCTTTTCGAGGAAGCGAGAGAGCAGTCGGATTTCGGTCGCGGTTTCCTGGGCGACGCGGGTGATGTCGTTGATCATTCCTTGTGCTTGCGCGGATTCGAGTCGATCGGTGTGGGTGAGCAGTTCGGAAGAGAGGGCGATGCTGGAGAGGTTGGCTCCGACTTCGTCGTGTAGGCTTGCGCCGATTTTTTCACGGAGTTTCCGGAGGTTGCGTCGGTGGCGGTTGCGGATGAGCAAGGTAATGAGTAATGCCACGAGCAGCGATGCGATCAATACGGTTTGCAGCAAACGCAGCAGACGGCGCTGTTTTTCAGTGCGTTGTTGTTGGAGGAGGAGCAGTTCCTTTTGTTGCCGCTCAAGTTGCGCCCGACGATGCAACTTGAGTAGCCATTCTTTGTGGGGCATGATGCGGCCGCTCGAGGTTAGCCCGTCTGTTAAATGTTGAAGTTTATATTGCTCCTGGGCGGGCAGCAGGGGCTGGACTCCAGTCAATACGTTGGTTCCATTTTGCAGGAGTTCGATTTCCGAGAGTCCAAGAGCCTCTCGACCCGTGCGCGGATCCTGTTGCCCTTCGCTCATTTCGAGCCAGATGTAGCGGCCGGATGTTTGCTTGAGGTCGCGCATTAATGGAGCGGATCCAATCTGATGCGGCGTGTTGATCTTTAGGACGACTTGGGCGGCCTCTGGGTCCGCTTCGCTGCCGATGCGCAGAGTGATATTGCGCGGGAATCCGACTCCCATTGCGTAGATGTGGGAGAACTGAGGGGAGCGATCGACGGGATAGATCCGGATTTCATCCAAGGTGCAGACTCGGCCGAGGTCGAACAGTAGTTGAGAGGCTCCTTTTACTTCGTCTATGAATTCGTGGTCTGGCGACGAAACTTCTTTGGGATCGATCGGCGGGAAATAGCTATAGCCGTCCACGGCATAGATCGGGTGGAACATCAGCGGGTAGTTTCTATGGTCGGCAGATCCAGTCCGACTGTTGAGTGCCACATTTTTTAACCCGTCAAAGAGCAATACTTCATTGAGGGCGAAATTGTGCCCTTCATTGTTCTGTCGCCAACTCATTTCCGGCTGGAGGCGGGTGGCTTTGATTCGCACTTTTTTTGCCATGGTTCCCTTTGGGAGCGTAAAGACGATTGGGGCTGCGCCGGGGTTTTGGAAATCTGTTTTGGAGTGGTCGACAACTACCCGCCCCTTGTTGTATCCTGCCGCTGCCCAGTATGTTCCTTGCTGTAATGCCGCCCATGTCTTGCTTTCGTTATACCAGCCCTGAATGTCCTGTGTTTTATAGCTCTCCTGGAGTTGGGGTGTTTCAAAATCGCCATTGCTCAGCGCAAAAGGCGGATTCAGTTGGATGTTATCCACGGCAGCGCTCTTTTTCGGGCTCTCATTCGCGATCCGTAGAAACAGCGTGGCACCTGCCGGGACAGCGCGTAGATCGAAGTGGGAACTGACGGAGTTCGGCACCTGCTTGCCGGTGCTTGCGGCCCACTCCGCCCACGACGGATGGGTATGCGTGTGGCCCACCTGAGTCACGCCTGGCGCGTGATGAACATCGCGGTCGTCTGCCATTTCAAACTCGTTCGCATAGTAGAGCGAAACAGAGATCGGCGCCGCACCCGGCCCATCGAAGCTCTGATTTAACTCAAGTGCGCAGACTAATTCGTCAGGATGCTTCGCAGGGTCGTAAGTGCCGATCGGCTGATAGAGCCAGCCGCCGGGCCCGATTGCAGCATGTTGAGTTCCCAGCGTTTCATCCTGCCAGGCTTCAATGGTGAACCGGTGCGGGAAGCCGAGTGTTTCAAGTTCGCCCGCCTTATTTTTCAGAAGTGCCGGGATCAGCACGATGGTATCAATTTTGCGTGTTTCAGGCAGGATGATGTCCAGCCAGGTCGTGTGGTCTGGATCCTGAACGATGGCCGATCCAAAGCCGACGGTCGGACAGAGCATGTTGGGCTGCAGTTTTGGCAGCTGTTCCAACTCGGCATCCACTGCGGCGATTTCCTTGTCCAGATCGGTGGACGGAGTGCAGCTGGCGAGCAGTGCGGCGCAGATGCTCACAAGCATGGCGGGTATGAGCCGTATATTGAGGGATTTTTGCATATCTTGGTTTGCTGGCATCTATCCGGAAAGTCTTTGCGGAGCGCGCACAATGTAATAGTCGCCACCTTATGCGGCATGAACGGATGCAGGCAACACTGCACTCACTACGTGTTTACGTATATTGTGTGATTCGTTTTTTGGGGGTAGACTTCAACGCTTATGAGTTAAGCATGTTCAGTTCGTGAGCATGAGATACAGATTTTGTAGTTGAGCAGATCAGGAAATATTCAATATGCATCGATTGATTCAAACTTTGACTGTCATCGCCACCATTCTAGTGGCGCTGCCTTTCCATTCTCTGTCCGCACAGAACAGTATCATTCCTCGACCCGCAGAGATGAGTCAGCAGGACGGTGAATTTGAGATCACCGCGCAGACCTGTATTCTGGTGGAGGCTGGCTTGGAGACGAAAGGTCGTCAGCTGGCCGATTTAATGGAGTCGGCGACCGGACTTAAGCTTCAGCTGGTATCCGGCTCCGATTCAGCGGGCAAGGCCATCGCGCTAAAATTGGATCCAGAGCTCGCGCATCTGGGAGAAGAGGGATACGCCTTGACGGTGCGAAAGGGCGGAGTGGTCATTCGGGCCTCCCAGCCTGCCGGTATTTTCTACGGTATGCAGAGCCTGCGTCAGTTGCTGCCGCATGAGGGAGTCGGGCGAAGCGTTCGTTGCGTGAGCATTGAAGACGCGCCTCGTTTCTCCTGGCGAGGCTTTATGCTCGATGAAGCACGGTATTTCAAAGGGATGGACGTGGTGAAGTCCTTGCTGGATGAGATGGCACTGCTCAAGATGAATGTCTTTCACTGGCACTTGACGGATGACCAAGGCTGGCGGATTGAAATTAAAAAATACCCGAAGCTCACTGAGATCGGTTCCAAGCGGATGGATACGCAAGTGGGCGGATGGAATAGTGAAAAGTTCTCGGGTGTGCCGCATGAAGGGTTTTATACGCAGGAAGAGATCAAAGAGATCGTCGCCTACGCGGCTCAACTGCATATTCAAGTCGTGCCTGAAATCGAAATGCCTGGGCACGCGTCCGCCGCGATCGCTTCTTACCCGGAGCTGGGAACTCAGTCCGAACCCATCGAAGTGCCGACCCGCTTCGGCAAGCATTACCCTTGCTACAATGCCGCCGACGAGAACGTTTACCGCATCCTGAATGACATTCTCGATGAGGTGGTGACACTTTTTCCGAGCGAGGTGATTCATATTGGAGGCGATGAAGTTCGTTTCGAACATTGGAAGCAGAGCAATGATATCGCGGAACTGATGCAGCGCGAAGGTTTGAAGACGCCTGCCGATGTGCAGATCTATTTCACGAATCGTATCTCGCGCGATATTGAAAAGAAGGGCCGCCGCATGATGGGCTGGAACGAAATTCTCGGCGATGACCTGCACGGCTTTCTGAAGGACGGGCAAACGCGCTCCGCGGCGACACTTTCGCCCAGCGCAATTATACATTTCTGGAAGGGCAACCCTGCGCTGGCTGAGCGGGCAATTCGTGAGGGCCACGATGTGGTCAACTCCTGGCATGCCTACACCTATTTTGACTACGGTTATAAAGGTATTTCCGTGCTAAAGGCCTATAGTTTTGATCCGGTATTCAAGGGCCTGTCCCCGGAGTATTATGATAAGGTGAAAGGCTTCGGTTGCCAGATGTGGGGCGAATGGATTCCGACGCGAGTGAGCATGGAAAACCTAGTTTACCCGCGCATTGCTGCGTGTGCTGAAGTCGGTTGGACGTCGCTCGATCGTAAGGATTATGTGGACTTTGTTCGACGTCTGGAAAATTTAACCAAGCGCTGGGACCGACTGGGCATTCACTATGATCGTAGTTCTTGGCCCTACATGAACGAGGAGCAGGGAAAACTACCAATTGCAGGCACCTGGGAGCTCGGGGATATTCAGACCGAGGTGACCGATCTGCAATGGGATGTCAGTCAGCTGATCGATGGCGCTGGAACCTTCGATGTGGTCATGGCATACAACCGTGGCGCACACGGTATAAATATTAGTGAAGTCACGCTGTTGCAAAACGGTAAGACGGTCGATTCGGACGTTCACGAAGGGTTTGCCGGCAGTCAGAGTCGCCACATCATCTACCGTCTGAAGGTCGACACTTATCTTCCGGATGCCGTTTACACCCTGCGGGCAAAGGTGTCGGGAAGTGGTGGTAACCGATCTTGGGGCACCGTGCATTTGAGTCAGTCCCACTAGCGAGATTTGGCACATTATCAAACTTAAATAAGAGTGGTATTATTAGTCGCGTTGTGGTGAGTTTAGCCTACGTAATACGTGTTTACGTATATTGTTTGAATCGGGGTTTTGTAGTATTTTATGGATTCGAATTTTGAACACGAAGACGCCCTGTCCAACCGGTCGATGAAATTCATAGAATCATACAGCAGATATGTTAAAGAACAATTCACTAAGAAAATGCATGGTCGTTTGGGCGACTGGTTTGGCAGCTCTGATTTCCCATGCCGAGCCGATTCAGTTTTTGGAACAAGTTTCCCGTGGCGTGCAACCAACGGCGGATGTTTCGTCGGTGTATTCGGCTATAACAGAGTTTGGTGATAATTCTAACGGCGGTGTTGGCGCAGAAAGTCATCGTGATCAGCCGGCGGGGGGAGATGGCCAAAAATGGTTTTTCTTCCAGACTGGTAACGGCGGGAAAGAGGCCGGAATCCGGATCAATTTAGGCCAGGGATTTGAAATTTCTGATGGCGATTCGATTCAGGTCAGCATGCTTTTGGGCGAGAAGAGGGGGCAGGCTTACACGGATCCGGTCTCGGTGATGCTGACGGATGGCCTTGCTGGAAGGCCTTTGGCTCTGGCGACGTATGCTCCCGCCTATACGGACGGCAAGGATCAGGTCACTTTTCTGTTCAAAGAGGGGCTGCGGGACACACAAAAACCGCTGCACGTGAGCATCCTATTCAAACAAGACTCTGAGGGATTTGTTCAGGGCTTGGCGCGTGATGTTCAGATTGTTCAAGGGGCTGGACTCACTGGCGATGTGCAGGGGCGCTTGGCGAATCATGGCAGTGAACCCTTTGATTACGATGGAACAATCTGGGGTAAAGAAATCCTGACTCCGAAGCCGGGGCCTGAGCCGAAGATGACCGGCACCACGATTTTTGGGGTTCGCCCTGGTAAGCCGATTCGGTATTGCGCCACCGCGATTGGCGCCAAACCGCTCACATTCTCTGCAACAGGACTTCCGGCGGGCGTATCGATCGATTCTAAAACCGGTTGGATCACCGGCCGCGCACCGCAGCAGCAGGGCGATGTGACAATCGCGGTGACGGCAACGAATTCAAAGGGAAGCGACTCACGTGATCTCATCCTACGCGTTGGCGATGAAATTTGCCTGACTCCGCCGATGGGCTGGAACAGCTGGTATGTCCATTCGGAAGGGGTGAGTGAACAGGCGATCCGTGAAATGGCCACGGCGATGAAGGAGACAGGGCTGCAGAACTACGGCTGGAGCTTCGTGAATATCGACGACTGCTGGATGGGCGAGCGCGACCCGGTGACCAAGCGGATTCAGGCCAACGGCAAGTTCGACGACATGAATGCGATGGTCGATTACGTCAATTCTCAGGGGCTGAAGGTCGGGATTTATTCGACCACATGGATGTCGACTTTCGCTGGTTACATTGGCGGGACTGCGCCGAATGAAGCCGGTGACTACAGCGAGTATTATATGCCGGAGAGTGAACGTCAAAATCCTGATCAGGTGTTCGGCCGTTTCCCCAGTGGGATTGAAAAACGTATTTGTGAAGTGGGGCCGGTTTGGTTCGTCGATCGCGATGCGCAGCAGTTCGCCGAATGGGGGATCGACTACGTTAAATACGACTGGCTTGAGTGGGACTTGATGACCGATGAGGAAAGAGCGGCTGGAGTGAAGCCGGTTCGTCATGGTCGCGATAAACAGAAGCAGAACGGAATCACACAGCGGTTCTATAACGACTTCCGTGCGCTGGACCGGGACATTGTGCTCAGCCTATCGCCCAAGCATGAGCTCAATGAAGACGGTTTTGTGCGGGATAATTGCAACTTGTGGCGACTGACCGCGGATATTCACGCTCATTGGGACCGTATGATTGCGCCGTTTGAGGACGACGTGGTCAAGCGACTTGCGCTGACCCGTCCGGGCAGCTACGGCGATCTGGATATGCTGCAGATTGGTCCCAAAGGCCGTCCGAACCGCGCCGAAAAAGTGTTCAGGCCGTCGCCTTTGAAGCCGACGGAACAGTATCACCAAGTCACGTTGTGGAGCTTGCTGACCCAGCCGCTTTTGCTGTCGTGCAATATCCCGACGATGGATGAATTCGATCTGAATCTGGTCACTAACCACGAAGTGTTAGCCGTCAATCAGGATGCGCTCTGTAAGCAGGGCTACCGGCTCGAAAACGAAAAAGGTAACTACGAGTTATGGGCGAAGGATCTAGCCGACGGCAGCAAGGCGGTGGGCTTGTTTAACCTTTCGGATGATAATCAGGTGCTGACTCTTTCAGCGCAGACACTGGGGATGAAAGGAAAGGTTCGTGACCTGTGGCGCCAGAAAGACATTGGCATGCTTGAAGATTCGTTCTCTGCCAATGTGAGTGCGCACGGTGTGGTCTTCCTTAAAATTTCCGAGCCTAAGACTGCAGCCGTCGCCTCGTTCTAACCGGAGAAATCTGATCAATATTTTTTTGTTAGTAAAATCAACACTGTATGTCGCTAATCCAATTTTCGGATGGAAATGATAAATATATGAACCTTAATTACCTATTCTTACTTTATTTGTTCTCATGTTTGGCCACGCCTAGTTTTGGTCAACTGATTGATTCTTTGCCGCCGCTGAAGGATGGCAAAGCGCCGCAAACCTTTGATGAGTTGTGGCAGGGGTATGACCCTCGTGCGGAACCTCTGGATGTGGAAGTATTGAAAGAGTGGGAAGAGGACGGCGTCATCATGAAGGTGCTGCGCTACCGAATCGGTGTGTTCAATGGCAAGAAAGCAATGATGGCGGCAATCTATGGATACCCCAAAGGGGCGGAAAATTTACCAGGCCTGGTGCAGATACACGGCGGTGGACAGTTCGCTGACCATCGTGCGGTGCTGACCAATGCCAAGCGGGGGTATGCAACTATATCGATTGCGTGGGCTGGTCGAGTGAGTGCGCCCGATTACATTGTGAACAAGCACGATATTCACCTGTTCTGGGACGACAAGACCTCCGATCCGAATTACCGAGTCACCACCGACTGGGGGGAGGTAGATGCGTATCACGCTCCGTGTCGCTACAAGGGCAGCGATTTTATCCGTAATTCACCTGCGTCCTCGGCATACTCTCTCGACCCGGTAGAGTCACCTCGTAATAGCGGCTGGTTTCTCTGCACTATCGGTTCGCGCCGGGCATTAACATTTCTGGAAGAACAGCCGGAAGTGGATGCGGATCGTTTGGGCGCTTATGGCCACTCCATGGGGGGGAAACTCACCGTGATGCTGGCCGGTGTGGATTCCCGTGTAAAAGCAGCTGCGCCTTCCTGCGGGGGAATCAGTGACTCCGATGCCAAAAGAAGCCATCGGCTACTCCTTGACGATGTTAGCCTGAATAAAATCACTTGCCCGATCTTCTTTCTCAGCCCGGCCAACGATTTTCACGGTCGTATCGAAGATCTGCAGGCGGCGCCCTCGAAAATCAAAACTAAAGAGTGGCGCTTCACCTGCGCGCCTCATCATCTACACCAGGATACAAAGGACTACGAAGTGGCTACTCAGATCTGGTTCGACCAGATTCTTAAGCGCAGCTTTGTCACTCCGAAAACCCCGCATGTTGAGCTGGAGAAGAGCACCAGCGGTGCACCTTCGCTCACGATCATTCCGGACGTCAGCAAAGAGATTCTCTCGGTGGATGTATTCGTCACTCGCGATGCTGCCAAGAAAGCGGCCGATCGTTTCTGGCATTATTTCCCGGCCCAAGAAAGTAATGGTAAGTGGACGGCTCCAATTGAACTGTGCGGTCTGGATAAACCGCTCTGGGTATATGCTAATGTCCGTTATAAACTGCCCTCAGGAATCACGGGTGCGGGCTACTATTACGGGATTTATACCACCGGCAGTTTTGTTGTCTCATCGGAAATGCTGATGATCAGCTCTGAACAACTAAAGGCTGACGGCATACGTGCTGTTCTTAAAGCCGACGAACAGATTGAGGACTTCTCGGAAGAATGGGAAAAAGAGTGGTATATCTACAGTAACGATCCGAATAACTGGCGTTTATCCACTCGTAGGTTGGGGGATGATCTTTATGCTGCGCCAGACTGCGCGAGACTGTCAGTTTCGGTTCGTTCGGAACAGCCCAACACATTGGTCCTCCTTATTGACGATACGGCCGCTGCTATTGAACTTGCCGGAAATAATGAATGGCAGAGTTTCGTTCTCGATCCTATGGACTTCAGGGGCGTCGGTGAACGGGTTCGGTCTAGTTGGGAGAATATCAAGTCCTTACAGCTCACCGATGTAGCCACTTTAGACTCGAAAGGAAGTGACAAGGCGACCTCACCACTAACGGTCGGATCTCGATGGAAAGGGGCAGCTCCCGAACTGCGTGATATGCGCTGGGTTTCCGAGACTGTCGCTGAACATAGTGCCCGTCGTGAGGTCAAACTGCTGAATGCGAAATGAGTGATATCACAACATTGACGATGCGCCTAGCTAAAGTTGCAGGGCTTGCCTTCTCCGTTATCTCCGCCCACGCAGAGATTACGATCGACACTGCGTTTTCAGGTTCTTTTATAGAAGTCAGTAGTCTCACAGATGGTGCCTTTGAGGGCGACCAGAGCGGATCAGATCTGCTCAACGGGCTCACCGCGACCGTCGCAACTGGATGGAGGATTGAGAATGGCGCAACGGTGGCCGAACTGAACGACGGCATTCATGGAGGATTTCCCGGAGGTAAAGACGCCGAAGGCACTTGGTCGGATGAAGGTGCCATTGCTGAATACTATTTGGGCACAAATGCACTTGGTTATGACATTACCTCGATCCAAGCGATCGCGTCCTGGATGAATGCGGGGTTCGGCAATCAGGTGTGGACGGTGGAGGTGAAGCGAGTGGGCGCTGGCTACGCTCTCCTCGCAACGGTTGATTATGCACCGTTCAATAATGCCGGGGGGGCAACGAAGGTCAATTTGACGGGCTTGAATGCCACAGGGATCGAATCCATTAAGTTCACGGCGGGTTCCACTGCTGGTAAGTCCATTGGAGACGATTTCGTCTTCCGTGAAATTGACGTGGTAGGCACTGCGACTCAAGGGGGATATGTTGACATCCCCGAGCCATCCTCCGCAACCTTGCTGGGCGGTCTGCTCGCATTGAGTTACGTCACAATGCGTCGTCGTCGCTAGACCCCAAGCCTGTTTCTTAACCCTGAGCGAGTCGAAGGGGCGAAGGGCTGGATCCGATCCTGATCTTATCAGTAAAGATCAGCGAAAGTTTGATTCACTAAGCTATGTCGGTGGGATGAGTTTTTTTAACTCACTTAGATTCGGTGAGTGAGTTGTGGGCGATTTACTACGTATTTACGTATATTGCGCGACTAGAGATGTTATCGTATGATGACTCGGTCTACCTTTATTTCTAACCCATAACCCCTAACATAAATGAATTATACAATGAAATTGGTAATGCGCCTCGCTGCAATTGCGGGCCTTGCCCTCTCCGTCCACGCCACCAC
>DBBT01000103.1:0-32679 GCA_002292345.1 Opitutia bacterium UBA977
CAAAGTCTATCCTTCTGAACTGGGCATGCGCACGCCGATTACTATCAAGTGGCCGGGCAAGGTAGCACCGAAGATGGATGTATCGAACATGGCGAGTAACATTGATCTCGCACCCACCATTTTGAGCATCGCAGGCTTAGCTGCGCACCCGATGATGCCTGGCATTGATTTATTAGACTTCGATGTGGTCGAGAAGCGCAAGTATGTCTTCGGTGATAATTACCACCACGACATGCTGCAGGTAGATCGCCCCGAAGCGTCACTGCGAGGCCGCGTGCTTGTTAGTAAGCAGTGGAAGCTGATCGTCTGGCAAGCGAAGCAACCGGAGCTACGCGAAATCCCATGGCTTACCAAGCCACCATCTGATCAAGTGGAGTTGTTCAACCTGCAGCTCGACCCCTTCGAACAAAGTAACCTTGCCATAGCTCGCCCAGATATTGTCAAAGCGCTGCGCACCGAGCTTGACGCATGGTGGACGCCGAGAGAATTGTGATAGAAATTTGCTTTTTGCGGGCGCACAAAAAAACCCTAAGCGTATGGTGCTTAGGGCTTTAAAAATGGAGCCACCTGTCAGAGTCGAACTGACGACCTGATGATTACAAATCAACTGCTCTACCAACTGAGCTAAGGTGGCCTACTTACTGGATCGGGGACTTGAACCCCGAACCAATTGATTAAGAGTCAACTGCTCTACCAATTGAGCTAATCCAGCAAGTTTGTTAGTGACGTTAATCGCTAACGAAGATGCGGAGATTGTTTCAGAAGTTCATTCTGTCAAGCCAGCGATTTTGTTTTTTTAATTTTCTGTTTCTGCTGGCTCTACACCTAGCTTGGAGCTGCGCTCAGACTGGGGTCCTTTGCTGTTGGGGCGCTTTGCGCGGGGACCTTTTTTAAGGTTATGCGGAGGGGGCGCCATGAAGCCTTGCTCTTCGAAGAGGGCTTTGCGCTCTGCGGGCGACATCGCATTGAGCTTTTTGCGCCATTCTGCGCGCTCTTCCGGGCTCATTGCCATCCAGCGTTCGCGCATGGCTTCGCGTTGCTGTTTGGGAATGGCTTCAAATTTCTTGCGCATCGCAGCGATTTTGCCGGGTGCCATGTTGTCAAATTTGCCGATCCGTTCTCGTAACTGTGCCTTTTCCTGGGGCGACATCTTTTCGATGCGCTCGACTGTTTTACGCAAGTTGACCAGCTCGGCATCGTCCATTTGCAGTAGGTGCTGCAACATGCGTGTTTCTCCGCCTGAACCTTGTTGAACTCGGTCTTCGGAAGCACTGTCAGTGGTTCCTTGTGCGCCGGCGCTGGTGGCTGCAATTAATAGACAGGCGAGTGCTGTGATGAGTGTGGGTGTTTTCATGATTCGATGTCGAAGGTGAGTGCGTCGAGTGTGCTGAGTAAATGGGTGCTGCCGAAGTGGTCCTGCTGCAGTTGGCCGAGTCCTGCGAGGCTTTCCTCTAGCAAAAAGATTTCCTGCATGTCGGCCGCGCTGAGCGCCGGAGCTAGAACAGCGCTGGGCTTGCTCGGTATGAATTGTGCGAGGGTGAAGGCGACTGCGATCAGTGCGGCGAGCGGCAGTGCAAAGCGTAGCAATTGTCCGACGGGACTACTGTGGCGCTTGGCGGCTGGTAGTGCATCGGCTGCAGCCAGTACACGGGCGGCAAAGTCGGGGCTGGGTTGCAGCGGGCGGCTGGCGAGGAGGTCATCGATTGTGCGGTCGAGTGGGTCGCGTGAGTCTGTAGTTTTCATGACGAAAATGAGTGGCAAAGTTTGAAGGTGGGAAAGTCGGAGGGTGGGCAGAGTTGTCTAGGCGAAGTCTTTGAGTTCTTGGCGCAGCTGTGTGCGGGCGCGGTGAATCCAGGTCTTGACCGAGCTGGTACTGGTGTCGAGGGCTTTAGCGATTTCGTCGTAAGCAAGCCCTTGTTGTTGTCGAAGTAGGATGGCGTTGCGCTGGTTTTCGGGTAGGGCTGCAAGGGCGTGGTGAAAGGCTTGTTCGATTTCGCGGCTACCATCGACTGGTTCGGCGTGTTGTTGCATGACGAAGTCGGTGGGATCAATAAAGTCGAGCGGCCGGCGTGCGCGTTTGCGGTAATTGTCGATCAAGCGGCGGCGGGCGAGGGTAAAGATAAAGGCACTGAAGGTGCCGCGTGCTGTGTAGCGCGGCGCGGCGCGGTAAAGCTCGAGGAAAGTCTCTTGCGCGAGGTCTTCGGCGTCGGCGCGATTGTGGGTGGAGCGGTAAAAGAAGTTTATCAGCCGGGTTTGCCAGCGCTGTACGAGGCTGGCGAAGGCGCTGTGGTCGCCTGCAGTTAGAGCGCGTAGGCAAGCGCTGTCGATATCTTCAACAATCATTGCAGGGGCTGTGGCTGGAGTGGTTTTCGGCATAATACCTGCGGGCGGGTTTGGATATGTCGTCCAAGTGCCTAATGTACTGTGTGTATATGTGTGCATCCTTACTCAGACAATCGATGTTTTGCAAAGAAAGTTGCATGACTAGAGGCATTTTTTATGAGTCGCGGCCATTTTTTGGCATTGCACCTACTTTTATGGGCGCATTCTGCTGGGATAAACTACCTGCAGGTCGACTACTGATAAAACCAATAAATATGCGGGTTGAGCTCGATTTGCGCTGTAAGTTATACACAATGAATTGCGAACAACTTGTGTATAAATACTATATCTAGTGCGATTTTATGAAAAATATACGATATACGGTGTTCATTTATTTGACAGCACAGATTTGCTGGCACACAGTTGAATTTATCGAACGACCCCATTTACCCTCGAAAAATTCTATCTGACTCATTTTCAACAGCTTCAGTTGCGGCGATAGCTATCCTGACAAATAACCCGCGATTTTTGTTCTATTTTTAACCCTTTCAATCCTAACCAACCACTCAAACAGACTCATGGAAAAAACCTACACAATCGGCGATAAAACTTTCGTCCTCGACGAAGCGAAAGCAGCAGAAGCCTATGCTGCTAAAAAAGTTATTAACGGCAAGGACACGATGTTCTTCAATATCCTGCCGCTGAAATATCAGTGGGCATATGATTTGTATAAAACCATGAAGAACAATCACTGGGAGCCGGAAGACATCCCAATGCAGAAGGATGTCGAGTTGTGGCGCAGTGCCGACCTTTCTGATGCGGAGCGTTGGATCATCAAGATGGCAATCGGTTATTTCTCTGCGGCTGAGGGTATTGTGGGAGATAATATTCAGCATGTGACCCGTGAGTTGGTGACTGCTCCCGAGCTCAAATTGTTGCTCGGCCGCCATGCGCATGAGGAAAACATTCACGCGGACTCACTGGTTTATATGATTAGCTCGCTTGGCATCAACCCGCACGAGTGTGAGGCGATGTTTGAAGATATCCCAACCATCAAGCGCAAGACTGACTTCGTGGTGACTAACTCCCGTGGCTTGCGTCGCGACATGGATTTGACCACCACAAAGGACAAGCAGGCATTCGCTAAGAACTTGTTCCTGTTTGGACAGTGCATGGAAGGCACTCAGTTCTACGGCTTGTTTGGCATGGTGCTATCACTTTATCGTCAGAACAAATTCCCTGGTATCGGCCAAATGTTTCGCTACACACTACGCGACGAGTCGAATCATATCGAGGTGTTCCGCAATTTGATCATGGATCTAATTGAGGAGAATCCGGATGTGTGGACGGCGGACTTTAAAGAAGAACTGCGCGACTTGATGCGCGAAGCGATCTCGCTGGAGAAGGACTTTATTAGCGACTGTCTACCCGTCAATTCGGTGGGCCTCAGTTCAGAAGAATTCTGTCAATACATCGATTACATTGGCGACCGTCGTCTTGAAGATGTTGGCCTAGAGCCGTTGGGCGCTGGCGCTTCTAATCCATTCCCTTGGCTCGCTGAGATGATGGACATTAAGAAGGAACAAAATTTCTTCGAAGGCCGTGTGACCGAATACCAGAAAGCATCTGCGCTGGGCCAAGTCGACGACGACGAGCTATAACCTAAAAGCTCACGATCACCTCTCTTCCCGGAGTGCGGACCTCGTCCGCACTCCGTTTTCCATTTTCTACTGATTCTCAGGCCGACCCAGCCACCCCATTTACTAACTTGAACCAAAACAACAAACAATGATCCAAAAAATTCCATTCGAAGAAGATCTCGAACTCAAGCGTTACGCGTCCACTCCCAAAGATAAAAAACCGCGCTTTGATTGGGCAGCGGTGATTGGTGAAGACAACTTTCAACGCTCCGAAATTAAAATTGAAGTCGAGGGTGGCGAGCGTGATTTCGATCTTGCTGAGATTGCCGATACTATTGGCGCGGCTCTGACTGACTTGCTTTTGTCTCGTCAGGAAGAAGAAATTTACACGGATGTGAATCAAAAGTTTGTGGCGAGTATTGCAGAGAGTGTCGGCAAAGTGCTAGCCACTTCGATTGAGCAAGGCCGTGCATTGAAACTATCGGCGCACGACATTCATCTTCTTATTGAAAAGGCATTGATCGAGAACGATGCGCACGACGTCGCTAAGAGCCTGGTCTTTGGTCGTGCGAAGGGCCAAGAGCGTGAGCGCGAACCCGTCTCGATTCGGCTGATTCGTCGTAACGGCCAAGTCGTGCCGTGGAACGAAGCGAAAATCGAAGTCGCGGTGCGTAAGTCTTTTCTCTCGCTGCAATTGGACTCGACTCCAGCAGTCGAAGTCGCACGTGCTGCAACCGATCGTTTAAATGGTACCGGCCAGGCATTTCTCAATATCGAAGATGTGCAGGATGCGGTGCAAGAAGAGATGATGCGCCAAGGTCATTTCAAGGTCGCCGAAGCATACATATTGTATCGTGCGCACCGTTCGCGCGTCCGTGAGGATGAAGGAATCGCCGATTCTAGCGAAACATTGCAAGAGGCGATGATCGTCGTCACCGAAGCAAATGGTGAGAATTCATTCTGGGATGGTCTTGATCTCAAGCGTCGCATCGAATTCGCGATGATTGGCTTGGATCTTAATTTAAGCGCGGAGGAAATCGACGACGAGTTGCGCCGTTCGCTGTATCCGGAGATGACGCGTTCGGACTTGCAGAAGACGATTATTCTCAATGCCAAGAGCATGATCGAGCGCGATGCTGACTTTTCGCTGTTTGCAGGTCGTGTATTGCTGACATACATTTACGAAGAAGTACTGGATTGGGACATTCTGCGGGACGGTGTCGAGCAACTCAAAGACGCGCATCGCCGCGGCTTCAAGAGTTACCTAAAACGGGCGATTGAGATCGAGCGCATCCACCCGAAACTACTCGACTTCGATCTTGATCAGATCGGTGCGGCACTTGATCCATCCGCTGATCTCGATTTCGATTATCTCGGCGTGCAAACCTTATACGACCGCTACCTGATCGTTGATAAGACTGGCAAGAAGCACCGCCACTTGGAAGTACCGCAATACTTTTGGATTCGTGTTTCCATGGGCTTGTTTCACCATGAGAAGCAAGACCGCGAGGGCTACGCCATCCGTCTCTATAATCTCTACAAGAGCCGGCGCTTTTGCTCCTCCACACCGACACTGTTTAATTCTGGGACGCTGCACTCGCAACTTTCTTCCTGCTACCTCTACAAGGTCGATGATAGTATCGAGTCGATCATGCACCGCGGCATCGCCGACAACGCCTTCCTATCTAAATGGGCTGGTGGCCTCGGTGGTTCTTGGACTGCGGTTCGCGGCACTGGGGGCTTTATTAAAGGTACCAATGGCGAGAGCCAAGGCGTGATCCCATTTTTGAAGTTGCACAATGACCAACTCGTCGCAGTCAACCAAGGCGGCAAGCGTCGCGGTTCTGGTTGTGCGTATTTAGAGTCGTGGCACAATGATTTACCCGATTTCCTAGAGTTGCGTAAAAACACCGGTGACGACCGTCGCCGCACGCACGACATGAACACCGCGAACTGGATACCCGATTTATTCATGCAGCGCATGGAAGCTCGTGCCGAGTGGACGCTGTTTCGCTCAAACGAAACACCAGACCTGCACGAACTGTACGGTAAGGCGTTTGAAAAGCGCTACACTGAGTATGAAGCGATGGCAGAGCGTGGTGAAATCTTTGGTCGTAAGCAACCCGCTCTCGACCTGTGGAAGTTAATGTTGCGGATGATCTTTGAAACCGGGCATCCTTGGATCACCTTCAAGGACCCGTGTAATGTACGCAGTCCGCAGGATCATTGTGGAGTGATTCATAGCTCGAATCTCTGTACCGAGATTACCCTTAATACAAGCGACGAAGAGACTGCGGTTTGTAATCTGGGTTCGGTGGTGCTCGACTCACATCTTGATGCCGATGGTAACCTCGATCATGCCAAACTGCGTGAGACGATTAGCGTCGCAGTGCGTGCCCTCGATAACGTGATCGACATCAACTTCTATCCGACTGAAGCGGCCAGGACTGCCAATAGTCGCCACCGTCCGATCGGGCTCGGTATCATGGGGCTGCAAAACACGCTCTACAAGAAAGACATCGCATTTGCATCTCAGGCAGCTGTTGAATTTAACGACGAGTTCATGGAAGCCATCGCCTATTATGCCTACGAAGCATCCAGCGACATTGCCGCTGAGCACGGCACTTACAGCAGCTATAAGGGTTCCAAATGGGACCGTGGTCTGATGCCTCAAGATACACTGGATGTACTCGAGCAAGAGCGTGGCGAGAAAATCGAAGTGCCGCGTGCGGGTAAGATGGACTGGAAGCCGCTGCGCGAAAAAATCGCTAAGCACGGTATGCGTAACTCCAACGTGCTCGCGATCGCACCGACCGCTACGATCTCTAATATCATGGGCACCACGCCTTGCATCGAGCCGACCTATAAGAATCTGTTCGTGAAGAGTAATCTGTCCGGCGACTTTATCGTGCTCAATGGCGAACTAGTGCGCGACTTAAAGAAACGCGGTCTATGGACGCCCGAAATGCTTGATCATGTTAAGTATTTCGATGGCGAACTCGACTCAATCGAAGGCGTGCCGCAAGACCTGCGCGATAAATACCGCACCGCATTTGGGATTGAATATAAATACTTCATCGATGCTGCCGCGCGTCGCCAAAAATGGATCGATCAGTCGCAATCGGTGAACTTGTTCCTTGCTGAGCCAGATATTAAAACACTCTCGCACATGTATCGCGATGCATGGCGTAAGGGCCTCAAGACTACTTACTATCTCCGCACCCTCGGCGCTTCCAACATTGAGAAGGCAACCACCAGTGTGAAAAAAGAGAAGCGTGGACGTGTTGGCCAAACCGATGCCGAAGCGGCGGTGTCCGCAGCAACCAAAAAAGAATTCAGTGCGGCAGAGGCTAAAGCGTGCTCAATCGAAGCCATGATGAATGGTGACGAGTGCGAAGCTTGCCAGTAACATTTCCACGAAATATTGTTGTTATTGTTGTCTTATTATAAGAAAGCCGCATCCGAGAGGGTGCGGCTTTTTTGTGGTAACCGATGACGGTAAAGAATCCCACGGCAGTGCAAAGGGGAGGGTCCGCTTTCGGCAAATCGCAAGGCATGAGTTTCGAATACTGCGGGTGAGCCCGCAGGTGAGGGAGTTCGCGTTGAAAAGCAGTCCGCCGGCCGAGCAGAAACTAACTAGCTTAGGATTTCAGGTAGATTGCTGGTACTATGACTAAAATGCTTCGCTGGAATATTTGCTTGCTGTAACAAAGTCAGCCAATAATTCGCCAGTGGGGTATCTTTCTCTGAGAGGATGATATGCTCTCCTTTGCGGAGATTCTTCGCGCCTCCGCCAGCGACAATCGCGGGGAGGTTCTTTAGTTGGTGGCCGGTGCGAAGATTGGTGCCGTAGCTGACGATGCAATTGTCATACAAGCGGCTGCCATCGCTATCTTTCGCTTCCTTTAAGCGATCTAGGAAGTGTGCAAATAACTCGGAGCACTTTTGATCTCGTTGGCGGGAGGCATTCTTGCGAGGTTCGGAAAAGCCATAGTGGCTGAGTGAGTGCGCTTGCAGCGCGACCCCGATACCAACGAGCAAAGAGCACACGGGTTGGCGATACGTCACCACTCGAGTCGAATCGGTCTGTAGCGCGACAATGATCATGTCGTACATTAATTTAATCTCTTCCTCACCGATCAGTTGGTCGATGGGCTCGGCAAAAGGCGCATTTGGTTTAGGGATATTTGCCCATTTCGCCTGCCGCTCTAGTCCGAGTTCGACCTGACGCACGCCTTGGAAGTATTCATCCAGTTTTTCGCGGTCATTGGTGCTCAGGTTGCGTTTCATTGCGCTGGCATTGACTCGCACGATGTCTAAAATACTTTCCTTCTTTCTTAAGCGATCATCTAGTTCGGCGCGGGTACCAGTCTGCTGTTGGAATATAGTATGATATAAATCAATCGGCTGGTCGATGCCCGGCATTGGATTGCCACTGTCATTCCAGGAGAGCGAGAGTCCGTTTCCATGTCCGGAATTTTGCAGGCCACTCTTTTCTTTGGCAGAAAGTACTAAGGATGAAAAGCGCGTGTCCTTGCCCAGATGTTGCGCTGCGAGTTGATCGCAGGAAATTGAATTGAAGAAACGTTTGCCGGGAGTGCCAGAGACATTAGCGCCGGTGAGGTAGGATGAACTACCGCCATGTGGATTGGTCGCACCTATATTGGTTAGATTCGAAACCATGGTGAAATCGTCTTGGTGGCGCTTCAACGGCATCAACCCTTCGGTGAGGCCGATATCTGCGAACCGTCCCGCCTGTTTGGGATAGAAAGTATCCTCAGTAAATCCAAACCCGCCTCCAAGGAAGATCATCCGTTTGGGTGCAACATAGGAGGATGCCGTCTTGCCGAATGAAAAGCTCTCGAGGAAGGGGAGTGCCAAGCAGGCGCCACTTGCACGGAGAAAGGAACGACGAGTGATGGGGTTGGTTTTAAATTGGCTCATGACATTCGGGGCTTACTTGGATTTGAACAGAGGATTTGAAGTAATAATGTGGATCATATCACGCATTCGATAATTAGTATACTGAGAACGGTTCACCATCGCCAGTATCGCCTCATCATCTGAGAACTCCATCGTGCGACCAAGGCCGTAGGCGGTCATCGATTCGATCATCTCCTTGGCCAACTTATGTTTTTGGGTTTTAAGTAAGGCTTTTAAATGATCGAGGTCACGATAAATCATGCCACTCACCAATTTGCCGCTTTCTTGGATGTGAATATCATCATTGCCGACTGGTTCCGTGTCGCGCCAGCGTCCAACCGTATCAAAAATTTCCAGACCAAACCCCAACGGATCCATCCGGCTGTGGCAGGATGCGCACGCTGCTTGGGATTGGTGTCGCTGAACCATTTCGCGATTGGTCAGTGGCTGCTTGGATGCACTGCTAAGTTCGGGGACATTCGGCGGTGGTGGCGCGGGCTTATCATTGAGTAATTTCTCAAGAATCATCGCGCCGCGAATGACAGGTGAGGTGCGCTCGCCATTTGAACCCATGGTCAGGAATGCGCTTTGACCGAGTAAGCCGCCGCGTGGGGAGTTCCAGTCCAATGCAATCTTTTGAAAGGCATTCGGGTCCTCTGAGCGAGTGATCGGCATACCATAATAGTCAGCCAGCAGCGAGTTAGCGACGATGAATTCTGAATCAATTAAATTCGTAATCGGCAGATCTTCGCTCACTAAAGTCTTATAAAATTCGACGACTTCACGGTAGGCAGAGTAGCGCACACCCGAATTAAATAGATAGTATTGGTTTTCATCGACCGTGATTGCTTGGTAGCGGTCTAAGTCGCCCCATTGGCTGGAGAACCCTTCGTAAAAGGCCTCCGATTTCCAGTCCGTCAGCATGCGATTCACTTGGCCCTTCAATACCTTGGGGTCGGACAAGGCTCCATTTTCAGCAAACCGATACAGCTCCTCGTCTGGGAGACTGCTCCAGAGGAAATATGCCAGCCTGACTGCAAACTCTCGATCACTCAACTGGCGGTCCTTCGGCCCCGATCCAACTTCTTCTAAATATAGAAAACTAGGGGAGGCCAAAACGACCGCGATTGCCTCACCCATGGCTTGATTGAAGTTTTGCCCGTTCGCCCGATTCTCCTCAAAAAGTGCCAGCAGACTATCAATGTATGCCGGTTCAGGTTGCTTGTGGCGGAATGCTTGGTAGGCGAATCGCTCGATGAACTCCCGCGCATTGTCATCTGAATTCAACGAACTGCTGTAGCGCGAGGCACCATCTTTAGCATTGATCAATTCACCGAAGAAATTGGTCTGTTGCCGGTAGAATGGCCCCTCGGTTTCGAGCCAATCGACCCAAACGGCCGCCCAAGCCCCCGGCTTATCGACCAGCTTGATGTATTTGGAGACCCCACCGTTGATCTCTGGTCGATTCTCATAGATGGTTAAATTGTGGCTATTATCTCCAAAGCGAAGCCTGTTTAATAGTTCGACTTCATCTGGCTGCCTGTCGGTACCGTCGAGTTTAAAAATGCCAACAACGCCATCAGCAGAATCCACTTTTAAATATTTTCGCACTTCCGGCGCTCCCTCGACTGCACCGCCATTGATGCGTATACGGTAACTGGCGCGAATGTCCGGATTGCGTCCGAAGTTGACATTAATGCGTGTTGAATTTCGGATGTCGGCGAAATAAAGAGCGTGATCCACTAGGGGATATTTTAGGTATTTTACTGGTTTATCATAGTTGGCATCTCGCTGCCTAAAGAAGATATTCATATCTCCCGCGTCTTGAAATCCGATTTCTTGCCAAGTTTTGCCGGCATCTAGCATCTGCTTCTTGCGCTCAAAATCTGCTACCAGTTTACGCAGCTTTTGGTTGGTAAATTTTTCTGGTTCAATTCGCTGAATAGCTGTTTTAGCTAGCGGTCGGCCAGACCACTTAAATCCTTGTTCCGCAATTTTTTTGCCGAGCTCGAAATACTTATCGAAATCATTGGCACTGAAGAATTGCTCTTCACCCACCGTATCAAATGAGTCTGCTTCAGCGTCGGGAGGGATGATGTGCGGTGAGATCTCAAAGCCGAATAAATCACGAATGGTATTAGCATATTCACGCTGATTGAGTCGGCGCATGGTGATTTCGCCGCCATTTGCGGTTAATCGCTTACGCGCGTCAACCAATGAGCGAGTCAATGAATCCAGCACGTCGATTAATTCCTCGTTAGACGGTCGAGGCTCATCTTCTGGGGGCATTTCACCACCATTCAAGACATCCAAGACATCCTGCCAGCGTTGCGCGGCATCGTTGGTGGTGATTTCCCAGTGCACTTGATCGAATCGCAACTGACCTTTTTGCTTTTCCGAGCCATGGCACTGTATGCAATGTTGCTCCAGGAAAGGCTGAATGATTTCTTGCGAGAGAGGTGTGCCCTCGACCAGTGAGTCCAGATCTTGTTGGAATGAGTCACTTTGGTCTGCCAGCAGCTGAGAGGTATCTTCCAGTTCGGCTTTGAGTGAGCTGACAAATGCCGCTAGTTGAGCGGCATCAGGCCTGGGCTCCTCTTCAGGCGGCATTTCACCGTCTTCCAAGACAGTCAGTACCTCCGACCAAAATTCAATCGAATCGCGCCCGTCCAGACTCCATGAAGCACTGTCAAAGCGAACCTTGCCCTTTTGCTTATCTGGACCATGGCAGGCGATACAGTTTGCTTCAAGAAAGGGCTCAAGCTCCGATTGTAGAAATGGTGGGTGCTCCTGTGGGGCGGTAGTGGCAACGACTACCAGCGGCGGCTCTTCAATGATGACCGGCTCACTGCTTGGTTCTAACGGCGCGCTGGTAGTAGTTTGATTCGACCAATACACATAGCCCCCAACGCCTAAGACGAGTGTGAGTGTTAACAATATGGACGTTTTACCAGGTGACATAAATATATGCTGCAGGTTGGGTAAATATAACCTATCTAATATTCTTTATGAGAGGCATATTCTAGCAAGTGGAAAAAACTCCGTAACGTACAAAACAGACTAGCATTAGTCTATCTATTAGCTGCTAGCAGTGGCACTGTTGAGCAATTTCCGTCGAGCTTGTCTTGTTGATGCTAAACTATCTTCGTCGGATCGTTTCTTGAGTGGAATCCGCTTTAGTCGATTTAGCCACCAGTGTTCATATCGAAGCGATTGTTGACAGTAGCAGTTGGCAGTTAACTATGTGCAGTTTACATTGGAGCAGAGTTATTTTTACCGATAAATTCCTTATGACGAATCAAAAGTTTGAATCCAGCAGTGCGACGCTGCAAGCCGTGCGAGAGCGTGTTGGCCAAGTGGTGGTCGGCCAAGAGGCTCTAATAGAGCGTTTATTGTTGGCGTTGCTGTGTAATGGCCACGTGCTATTGGAGGGTATCCCCGGAGTAGCAAAGACGCTGACTGTCAATAACTTGGCGCAGGCAATTCATGCGCAGTTTAGTCGCATTCAGTTTACCCCTGATCTATTGCCTGGTGATTTAACTGGCACCTTGGTATACGACCCGCGCACGCATTCCTTTACCGCCGAGAAGGGGCCGATTTTTACTAATTTGCTATTGGCGGACGAAATTAATCGTGCGCCCGCCAAGGTGCAGAGCGCTTTGCTCGAGGCGATGCAGGAGAAGCAGGTGACACTGGGCAAAGAGACCTATGACCTGCCGAAGCCTTTTTTAGTGCTGGCCACGCAAAATCCAATTGAGCAGGAGGGCACTTATTCGCTGCCTGAGGCACAGGTGGATCGCTTTATGTTTAAGCTCAAGGTTGGATATCCGTCGATGGACGAGGAGTTGATCGTGATGCAGCGAATGGCCAAAACCGAGCCGACGCTGACGGTTGCGCCAATATTGACGATTGAAGAATTAATGGAGATGCGCGCAACAATGGAGACGGTCTTTATCGATGAGAAGGTAGAGCGCTATATTTTACGCCTAGTGGATGCGACACGGCACCCTGAGAAATATGATTTGGATCTGGGTCGTTATTTGCGCTTTGGCGCTTCGCCGCGAGCTTCGATTTATCTATCGTTGGTTGCTCGCGGGCATGCGTTGATGCAACAGCGTGACTATGTGATTCCTCAAGATGTGAAAGATGTGGCGCATGACCTACTGCGCCACCGTCTGGCGATTTCGTATCGTGCAGAAGCGGAATCGATCACTTCGGATGATCTACTCAACCAGATTCTAGCCAAGGTGCCTGTTTCGGAGTCGCTGAGTTAAATAGCATCGTGTTAAGTGAACTAGAGAGTCAGCTGAATTTGCTGGAGCTGAAGTGTCGCCGTCCGGTGGAGCATTTACTTGCGGGTGAGTACCGTTCAGTATTTCGGGGGCGTGGTGTCGAGTTTGAGGACGTGCGTCCGTATCAACCAGGCGACGATGTGCGCTCGATGGACTGGAAAGTCACTGCGCGTACGGGTGAGCCACATATTAAACGCTACATTGAGGAGCGTGAGCAGTTCATTTACTTGTTGGTCGATGTATCGGCGTCAATGTTGCACGATGCTGATGGGCGCAAGCGCAAGATGATGGCCGAGGTGTGTGCGTTGCTGACCTTGGCTGCGGTTAAAAATCACGATCGTATTAGCCTAATTTTATTTTCAGATCGTATTGAAAAGATTGTACCACCAGGCAAAGGGCGCAGTCACGCGATGCGGATTATGGATGCGCTGATACACTTTAAGCCGCAGGGGCGTGGCACAGATTTTACACAGATGTTGGGGCGCTTTGGCCAGATGGCGCGTAAGCATTCGATCGTGTTTGTGGTATCCGATTTTATGACCGACGGCTATGTGCAAGAACTGCAAGCCTTAGCCTTTCGTCACGACGTCAATGCCGTCAACCTCAGCGATTCGCACTTATTAGATACGCAGGTGGCCGGACTGGTGCGCATGCAGGATTCGGAGTCGGATGAGCAACGCATAATCGATCTCGGCCGTGGTGGTGGCGAGATGCCTGCGCATAGTGCGCGTCTCAAGCAAGCGATGCTGGAGTCGGGAGTGGACCTATTGGATCTACCAGTGGGGAGCGATTGTGTTGCAGCCCTGGCTGGATTTTTCCATCAACGGCAACGCCGTCAAATGGATGAAACCGGAGGATAATCAGTGATGCGTTTTATTTTATTTCTTTGCGCGTGGCTACTGCCGCTGTTCGTCATTGCAAGCTTGGCGCCAGAGGTTTCTCTACGGTTGATCGAAGGGACATATCGCCCGGGAGATATAGTTGAGCTGCAAGCTGAGATGCGAGGGATGGACTATGCCGAGTTTGAACTGCATGTGCCAGCCAACGCGCAGTTGCACTTTGTGACGCTGACGCGTGAGCCCGTGCGCTACGTTGAGGGTCTTTATATACAGCGTGTTTTGTTGCAGCTACAACCGTTGAGTGTAGGAGACTTTGATCTAAATGGGATTGCGGTGACGATTGCGCAAGATGGCGTGACGAGGGAGATTGCATTAGCGCCGGTGTCGTTCACTGTCGCGTCGTATGCGGCCGAGGATTCATCGGATGCTGTTGCCGAATTAGCGGCAAATTTTTCTGGGGCAACAATGGCTACAAATAATTTACGCATCACGATTGGCGTGTTGTTTGTTGCTTTAATGTTTGTCTGGTTGTGGATGCGTAAGGTGAATGCAAAGCTAATGGAAACCGCTGAGGCCGAACTGGGCTTGAGTGATTTGATCATGGTCTTGGAGGAAAACGCTCCGTCGCTTCTTCCGTGCGAGTCTGACGAATGGAAACGAGGAAGCGTTGGCTCGAAGAGTGTTGCTACGCTCGGAACCCTCTACGGGTGCTCGGAGGTAACCCCCGTGATGATTGCTGAACGACTGCTGCAACGCGCGGATCTTTCAATGTCGTTGGTCTTGCGTCAGCATTTAGAAGCCGCAGTCTACGCGAATCGCTTGGATTCGGCCGTTTTGTTACAGCTGCTTCGAGAGGAGGTCGCGCGATGAGCTTTCTCTTTCCATGGGTATTGTTATTGATTCCGCTGGTAGTATTGGCACTTCGTGCGCGATCGCGCCGCAGCTCATTGCAGGTGGCATCACTCGAGTTGTGGTCAGGTTTGAATACAGGACGTGCACGCTATTTATGGATACCTATTTTTTTACGCCGCATGACTTTGGTGTTGTTATTGGTGGTGTTGGCACGTCCACAGGCCGGATCAACTTATAGTATGGATGTCTCTGAGGGGATCGCGATTCAACTGCTGGTCGATGTGTCCAGTAGTATGGATATGAATGTGCGCGATTTAGATGGTCAGAATCGTAGTCGCATAGAAGTGGCCAAGGAGATGGTGCAGCGCTTTATCAGTGGCGATGGGGATACTTTGGATGGTCGCGGTGAAGATCTACTAGGATTGATTACATTTGCACGCTATGCGGATACGCGTAGTCCGTTGACGTTTGGGCACGATGCGTTGTTACAGATTGTGAGTAGTTTGGAGGTGCAGGAGCGGCCAAATGAGGATGGTACAGCTTATGGTGATGCATTGGCGTTGGCTGCGGCTCGATTGCAAAACATTAAAGAGCTACAATTCGGATCAGGATCAGTCGACGTCGATGCAATCGAGAGTCGTGTAATTATATTGCTGACGGATGGTGAAAATAATTCTGGTGCACACTTGCCGCTAGAGGCGGCGGGCTTGGCTAAAGAGTGGGGTTGCCGTATCTACTGTATCAGTTTAGGGGATACGGAGCTTCGACCTTCTGGTAAAATGCAGGTTGATAAATTGACGGCAGCCGAGAAGATTCTGGAACATATTAGTGATCAGACAGGCGGAGTTTTTAGGCAGGCAAGCGACTATGAGTCATTACTCTCGGTCTATGAAGAAATTGATCGACTAGAGCGCTCGGAGATAGCCACGCGAAGTTATGATCGTGTGGCAGAATGGTTCTGGTTGCCGTTGAGCTTAGCGCTGCTGTGCTTGTTGATCGCGCTACTATTGGAGGCGTCTGTGTTACGCGTCGTACCATGAGTGCATTTATTTTTCAGTGGACGTGGGTTTTGCCACTCTTGTTTTTTGCATTACCGCTATGGTGGTTGTTGGCCTATGCAAGTAGGCGGCGAGCGGAGTTAATTAGAGTGATGGGCGGCGGGCTCAATACGCATCGAAAGTTGCGTGATACGCTGCGAATTACAGCATTTGTATTGCTGGTGCTGGCGCTTGCTCGGCCGGGGTATGCGCCAGAGAAATTGTCGATCTCGCGTACTGGACGCGATGTCGTCTTTGCGATCGACGTGTCGCAGAGTATGCTAGCCGAAGACGTTATGCCTTCGCGCTTAGCAGTCGCCAAACAAGCAGTACGTGATGCACTGAACGTCTTCAGCAATGAACGCGTGAGTTTGGTCGTTTATGCGGGCAGTGCCACGATTCTATGTCCGCTGACGTATGATTACGATTTTGTGCGCTATATGCTGGACCAGACGCATACACGCAGCGCGGATTTTGGTGGCACAACATTGCAATCAGCGGTCGAGAAAGTGGTCGATCAAGTTCTCATGAAAAATCGTGCAGGTGTACAGGACTTGGTGGTAATAACAGATGGTGGCGACCATGGTTCGCAGATGGGAAAAGTCACACAGTTACTGCAGGAGCATAGCGTGGATCTGCTGTTATTAGGCATCGGAAATCCGCACGAGGGTGCACCGATTCCGATTGAGGATGTGGACGGCGTGCGCACTTTGTTGCGTGCAGATAAGGCAATTATTTATACCAAGCTGGATGATGCGATGCTACGCGCGCTTGCTACACAAAGCTCGAATGCTGACTACGTGGCGGTCGGCAATAAGGCGTTTGATTTCGGACAAATTTATATCGAGTATGTAGCAGATCGTGAGGTCTCTTCTTCGATATCGGGAGACGGGGTGGTGGTGTATCGGGAGGCGTCATTATTTTTTGTGATTCCCGCGCTGTTGCTATTATTACTGTCGGAATGCTGGGGCGTAAATAGACTACGACTGGGGCAAGCATGTATGTTTCTTGTGTTACTTTGTGTCGTGCCTAAGGGGGCTGAGGCCGCAACACCAGAACTACAGGCGCAATTTACGGCAGCATCAATGCTATACGCCGACGGTTCGTATATGGAGGCAGAAGCTACGTTTACTGAGGTTGCTTATTACGGTAATGAGGCTACGATGACGCGGAGTGAATTGGCGGCGGTGCAATTGAACCGTGGGTTGTGTTTGTTGCAACTTTCGCGCGCAGAAAGTGATTCATCGTCCGAACTTGGGCTAAATTATGCACAACAAGCCCAGTTGGCTTTTCTGGCAGCTAAGCGCTATGTTCCGAAATTTGCACGTGCAGGTATACGGCTTGAGTCGACTGCGATATGGGTGAGTGAGTTACAGCTTCGAATCGCCGCAGAAGCAGAAGAGACCAATGCGATGGAAGCACAGATGGAGCAGTTACTTGAGTGGTTGCAGGCTTTACTCGAGGCACAGCAGAACTTACGTAAAAAAGTTGCTGAAAGCGATGTGAGTCGACGCCAAGCAAAAGGTGCAAAAAATGCGCCACCACTCATGCCAATCGAGTCATCATCCGAGGCTCGATTGAATGCACCGTTTTTTGTTAGATCTCAGCATACATTACAGTCTGAAGCAGAGCGGATCTACCTAGAAATGCAGCAGCTCGATACGATCATGAGCCTTCCTGAGATCGAAGGGATGCCGTCGGTAGAGAGCCTGTTTGTAGAACCTTTGCAGCTCATGGAAAAAGTGCCCGTAACGATGGAGCATGCTGCTGGTTTACTTGGGAGTTGGAGCAGTTGGCCGGCGGGACGTTCTGAGCAGCAAATAGCGGAGCAATTGATCGAAGAGATATTAAGCCTACTTAGTAATCATTCATCAGATGAGTCGGAGGGCGATGAGTGGGATGAGATGGATGAAGAGGGAGAGTATGAATATTCGGACGATATGGATGCGAGCATGATGAGTTCAATGCTGATGGAGGGCGATTTTGCCGCTGGCGGAGAGATGCAGGCACTACCGGTACCAAACTATTCAGCTGAGGACATTTTAATGGAGGAGCAGGGTAATCTTCAATTTCGCCAACAACAACGTGCCAAGGCAAATGCTGGGCAAGTAGAGAAAGATTACTGATGCGCGCGATTTATTGGATTTTACCTTTGTTGCTGATTGCCATTTTAAATGCGCAGGATGTGCAACTGACCCTGGATGCCGTAACAGCAGATGATGCGACGGTCGAGGTCGTTGATTTAGAAACTGTGGTAGTGCCGGTGGAGATGATTAATCAGAGCTGGTTTACGGATCGAACTGGTCAGGCAGTGATACATTTTGATAGTGTAGTTGAAGCTCCAGAATCTTTGCCATTAGGAATGCGTGGCTTGAGTTTTATTGACGTTGATGTGCGTGAGACGCCGAATTCAGAATCTGGTAAGGCCGTGGCAATTGTTCGTTTTATACTTCGAGATACTGGCATTATAACCTTCCCAGCACTGGAGTTCTCAAGTGAGACGAAATGTTATCGAACCAACCCACAGCAAATTATGGTGGGGGCAGCGGTTCGGTCGAAGGCGATGTCTGTGGCGCTCAACCCTGCAAAGCTCCAAGTGTATGTCGGAGAGCCGCTGCGGGTGGATTTAACTTGGGAGTGTGACTTGGATGCGAGTCGTTTGCAGGCACTCAATTATTACCCATCTTTTTTTAATGATCCGACTGTTGAAGTTGTCGTCCCACGCTCGACTGAGCCCGATGGCCAACAGGTTGGTTTGCCAATCGGCGGACGCCGTGTGATTGGCAAGAGAATCTTACGCGAAGGGCAACCAAAGGCACTCGGCACGGTGACGCTGCCACTGTACTTGCGACTTGCAGAGCCAGGTGTTTATACACTACCTGCCACGCGTTTAGAGTGCGCGTATTTGCAGCAGGTGAGCCGGAACTTCGGGCAGTATGCGGCACATTTTAATAACAGTTTGTTTGCGGCCGAAGAGTCAGATGCAGTTTATCAGCGTTTGTTTGTTGAGACAGCGCCGATTGAGATCGAAGTATTAGCCCTGCCAGAGGAAGGACGCCTGCCGAACTTTAGTGGTCTATTCGCGCCAGTACACATAGAGGTCGCGGCGACACCGAAAGCACTTACAGTCGGCGAGTTAATTCAAGTTGAGCTAAAGGTATTTGCTGACGCACCGCATGGCATGATTGAGCTACCACTTTTAAGTCGCCAGCGCGGCTTACGCGGTCGCTTCTTAGTGGATGATGACATGAGCCGTGTTTGGCGCGCAGACGGCACCACTTTTGGTGGTCGCTTACGAATTTTGTCGACTGGTGTGGCTGCATTTCCTGCGTTACATATACAGACGTTTGATCCGGCCATTAGATCCTATTCGATGCTGATGACAGAACCAGTAGCATTGACGGTGGCGCCACAGGACGGGCAGGAGTTTATTGATTTAAAATCGTATAAAGGCGCGGCAGTTACTTTAACAGAACAGTCAGGAGGGATCTGGCACAACCGAGAGGCAAGTAGAATGAATGATCTAATTAATAATAGCGTGGTGTGTTTGGGGTCATGGTTTTGGCTGTGGTTTTTGCTGTTGTTGGGCGGCTTCCTGTTGCTTTTACCGATCGTACGAGAGCGGCGTCGTCGTGCGCTGAATGGTAAGTACCGGGCTAGTTCGGAGGCTTATGCGGCATTTCGCAAACTGGCAGAAAGTGACCCAGCCAAGTGGCCTGCGTTCTTAGAATTCTTAGCAGTGAGTTTTGGCGCTGAAGGTCAGGCTTGGACGGTGCGCGATTCCCAAGAGGCGCTGCAAGCGCTCGGTGTATCTGCTGAAGACGTTGAATCGATCATTGCCCACCATCATGCGGCGGATCAACAATCGTATAGTGTCGAGCATTCGCCAGTTCAGTTGAGTAGGCTTAATGGTCTAGCTAAGCGTATCCTAGGCTTGTTAAGCAAGGCGTTGATGTTGTTGTTGGCAATCAGTGCCCTTCCAGAAATGGTGGAAGCCTCGGAGTGGTCGGAGGCTGAGCAACTGTTTGATCAAGCACTGGCTGCACCTGCTGGTAGCAATTCTGCTGCAGCAATGTATGCTGAGGCAGCGCATAAATTTCAAGCGGCAGCCGCAGCGGGCCAACGGCCTGGAGAGGCATGGTATAATGCCGGTAACGCATGGTTTCAGACGGGCGCTTTAGGGCGCTCGATCGCGGCGTATCGCCAAGCGCGTATTTATCGTCCTTTCGATCCGATGTTGACGGATAATTTAAATGCAGCACGGGCTTTGTCGCTCAACGATGTGCCCGTGGATTCAGCAACGTGGTTCCCTTTACTATGGTTGAAAGCGCTGCTGTTGATTTTGTGTGTTTTATTGGCTGCAAGTTTACTGATGTATTTTCGCTACGAGAGGCGTCAGTGGCTTATCGTCTGTTTGGTTGTATTGGTTATTTGTGGTCTGACGTTGCGCCTCTTATATGAGTCGGTACAGATGTCTGGTCGCGAAGGCGTCGTCATTGTTGACTCCGTGATAGCGCGCAAAGGTCCGAGCTATGCTTATGCCGCAGCTTTTCACGAGCCGTTACATGATGGAGTTGAATTAGTAGTCCGTGAAACTCGTCAGGAATGGGGGCTCGTGTCACTCGTTGATGGGCGTGAGTGCTGGGTACCATTGAGTCAAGTGCAGCTAATCTATTGAAGGCTTGGAGTGCCCATAGTAGATGCGCGTAGTTAACTATTGGTAAGTAAAAGTGACCCGTCTTTGACGTGATACTTCTAAGGTCATTTTACATATAATTCATCAGATGTGGGTTGTCTCATGGTCAAGTAAGGTTGATAGTTATTACATGGTTCGTAAATTAAGCTTTATTAATTATAAGGGCGGAGTAGGTAAAACGTCGTTAGTGGTTAATCTTGCTGCGTCTTTGGCTGAAGCTGGTAAGCGTGTACTGTTGGTCGATTTGGATGCTCAATCAAATTCGAGTATCTGGCTAATGCGCTTGGAACGATGGAATCCGTTGAATACTTCTGATACGGGCCATGTATACTCCATTTTTGAACCTGGTGTTTGTCGCTTAAGCGATTGCGTAAACCGTGATGTCGTCCGTGGTAAAGAGGGTGAGGCTTTATTGCCAGGGCTAGATATATTACCGACGACGTTTACATTAGTCGATCTAGAGCACGATTTTGACTCGCCTGATGGTCGACCTGCATTTGCTATTTTTCAGGAGCAATTGGCTGAGATTGAGGACGAGTACGATTTCATTCTCTTTGATTGTCCGCCAAATGTTTTGTATGCTGCACAATGTGGTATTTTTTGCAGCAGTGAGATCTATGTGCCGGCAAATCCTGATGCACTCAGCTTGATAGGGTTTACTTTGTTAGTCGGGAAGTTGCAGCAGTTTAATAATCTTTGTGCGAGCTTTCGCGTATCGGGCATGCAACCACTTGCGCAAATTCGCGGTGTCATCTTTAATGCAATCAAGAGTAATATGGATATTGAGGTGCCTAAGATGCGCATGCAGTTTCGCATCAACCAATTTAAAAATCAGGGTAAGATCGCAAAGGATGCACATATTTTTGATTCACAAATCCGTGATGCGATCATCGTGCGACGAGCAGTGACGCTTGGACTGCCAGTGAATCTAATTAGCAGTATAGGCAATGAAGCTTCGGTGCGTGATGATTACCGTTGTGTTGCTCAAGAAGTGCTATCAGCCCCTAACTTAAATTAAATTAAATATTGATTATGGCGCAGGCGATACCAGTCAAATATACAGCTGAGGAGTGGGAGTACTTTCGTAAACGCTTTTTTAACTCGATGCTAAACGATACTCAGGTTGCCGCTTTGGGTCAGAATGTTGGTGTGTCTTGGCCGTTTAAAGGAAGTGATGAAACGCCCGCTAAATATATAGAATTTGACTTTGAAGAACTTAAGTCAGTGCCAGGATTGATTGGAAAAATGGCACGAATTAAAAAATTAATGGACATCCTGCGCGAGACTTTGGCTTTCGACGATCCGTTTTCTGATATGGTCGAAACAGTTGATGCTGAGACTGCGAAGGATAATGCCTTTGAACGTATTTTGACGAAGTTAGAAATCCCAAGTAATTATCCTGCTTCGTTAATTCATTTTTCTGCAGAAACTGAAGAGCTATTGAAAGCGGAAGGCATTGAAACGCTACTCCAAGCGATTCAGTTCGCTCAGAACTTGGCGCGCACTGTTGTGATTGGTGGTGACTTAAAGTCTTTCCTTAATAGCCTAGTTCACACTGACATGGTGAATATCATTAAGCACCTGCCGTATCGTAGCAATGAACGTAGCTTACATTTGGCTGAGGCAGTCGGGTTGATTGTTCGTGACTTGGACGAATCCGTTCAGCTTGAATTATTGAGTCAAGTAGGAGTCTCCCTGACGGATGATGAAGAAGAGATACTTAAATGCGCCAGCCCTATCGCATTTGATAAGGCATTAAAAACTGCGCTTGTGCGCTTTGATGCGCTTTGTAAATGGTTTACTGAAGAGGCTACTGACCTCGAGTTAATTTGCACCACCAGTGGTTCAGTGGAGCGTTATTTCATGCCAATGAATGAGCCGCGACTCGAGCGTGTGGCTGCCATGTTGGCACGAGCCAAATTTGGAAACACTAAGAATGCGGGCCGTGGTTTATTTGGTAAAATATCAGGTTTGTTTGGACGTTAAATACGCTTAATTGTAAGTTCCTGAGTATGGGCGACTGATTTTTACGATCAAGAAGTATGCTTATTCTCTTAACTGTTACGCGCTGTGAATAGCGTTGCCATCGACAGCAAGTGCGGCTTCTTTAATCGCTTCGCTTACTGTGGGGTGGGCGTGAACGGTGCGAGCCAAGTCTTCCGCACTGCCGCCATATTCCATGTGAGCTACAGCTGATGCAATGAGCTCGGAAGCACCTTTACCGATTATTTGAACGCCGAGAATACGGTCGGTTTTTTTGTCGGCAATGACTTTAGCAAAGCCGTCAGTTGCATCGGTCGCGATGGCGCGACCGTTACCTGCAAAATTGAATTTCCCAACTTTGGTTTCGTAGCCCTGTGCCTTTGCATCGGTATCACCAAGGCCGACGCTGGCGATTTCGGGATCAGTGTAGATAACATTTGGGATCACTTCGTAGTTAACGTGACCCGCTTGCCCGGCGATGCACTCTACGCAAGCGACAGCTTCTTCTTCTGCCTTGTGTGCCAGCATTGGCCCTGGAATAACATCGCCTATTGCATAGACCCCAGTTGCGGAGGTTTGATAGTGCTCGTCCACTACGATACGGCCTTTGTCATCTATTACGACACCAGCTGTCTCTAGGCCGAGGCCCTCGGTGTAGGGCTTGCGGCCTACTGCGACGAGTACCTTATCCACTTCAAACTCGAGCTCTTTGCCGGCTTTTTCGGCAGTGAGAATATGCTTACCTTTGGACTTCTTAATGCCGGTGACCTTAGTCTTTAGGTGGAAGTTGAGGCCTTGCTTTTTGAATAGACGCTCTGCCATTTTAGAAACGTCTTTATCGAAGGTCGGTGCAATAACTGGGAGGAATTCAATCACGTTAACCTCCGCGCCGAGGCGCGCCCAGACAGAGCCGAGTTCGAGGCCGATGGCGCCAGCGCCGACCACTGCCAGTTGTTTGGGTACCTTTTCGAAGGCAATGGCTTCGGTGCTGCTGACGACGGTCTCGCCGTCACATTTAAGAAAAGGCAGTTCGATTGAAGCAGATCCAGTTGCGATGATGATGTGCTTACCGTTAAGAACCGTGTCTTCACCAGTGGCCCGCACGCGGACTTTGCTATCGCCCTCCAAGATGCCGAGGCCATTAAAGACTTTGATCTTGTTGGCCTTCATTAAGTGCTGAATGCCACCGCAAAGTTGAGTGACGGTTTTGTCTTTTTTCGCCATCAACTGCTCAATGCTGATCGAGAGGTTGGTCAAATCGATGCCATGTGCCGCTGCGTCATGGGCAGCGAAGTGAAACATCTCAGTCGAGTGTAGAAGCGCTTTGCTCGGGATGCAACCGACATTAAGGCAAGTCCCGCCGAGCGTCTTGCTTTTCTCGACGAGTGCGGTTTTGAGGCCCAGTTGTGCGCCACGAATGGCTGCCACGTAGCCGCCAGGGCCGGAGCCGATAATGACTAGGTCGAAGGTATTTTCAGACATGATATATTAAGTAGGAAGTTCGGCTGTGCTAAGTAAGAAAGTGGGAATATTAGAAGAGAGAAGTTCTACTTTGATGAATGCTTGTATTTACACTTTGGCCAAGGTCGGCTAGAAATCGAAGAGTAAACGGCTTGGGTCTTCGATCGCATCCTTCACTGTATTGAGGAAGGTAACGGCTTCTTTACCATCGATGAGGCGGTGATCGTAGCTCAGAGCTAGATACATTATCGGACGAATAACGATTTCGCCGTTTACGACGACAGCGCGCTCGGTGATGTTGTGCAGACCGAGAATTGCAGGCTGAGGGTAGTTAATAATCGGTGTGCTCAGCATCGAGCCGTAGATGCCACCATTGGAGATGGTGAATACGCCACCTTCGAGGTCATCCATCTGGATCTTACCCTCACGGGCTGCTTTGGCATACCCGAGGATGTCTTGTTCAATTTCTGCAAAGCCTTTTTTATCACAATCCCGAATAGTTGGCACCATCAATCCTTTGTCGGTACCGACGGCTACGCCAATGTCGTAGAAATATTGAGTGACGACTTCGTTACCTTCGATGCGTGCGTTGACCGCAGGTACAGCTTGCAGCGCGTGAGTCACCGCTTTGGTAAAGAAGGACATGAAGCCGAGCTTAATACCATGTCGCTCGACAAATTTCTCCTGATGCTGCTTGCGCAACTTTATCACGCTGCTCATGTCGACTTCATTGAAAGTGGTGAGCAATGCGCATTCTTGAGTGGCAGCCACAAGGCGTTCCGCGATTTTGCGGCGTAGCGGACTCATCTTCTTGCGCGACTCACGAGTGGCTGAATTAACCACGATTGGTGCAGTCGCAGGTGTGGCCGCGACGGGCGCTGGTGTTTGAGCCGCAGCTGCTTCTGCAAGAATGTCGGATTTGGTCACGCGACCGTCTTTACCTGAGCCAGCGATGGCGGAGGTATTAACGCCAGTTTCCTTGGCAGCCTTACGAGCAGCGGGGGAGAGTGGGTGTTGGGTGTCGGTTGAAGCTTTGACTGCGGGTGTGGCAACGACTTCGATTGGAGCTGCTTCGACCTGAGGTGCGGGATCTGGAGATGCTGGCTCAGTACTACTACCTGGATCGGTGGCGCTTTCGTCGATCGTGGCGACAACTTGGCCGATATCAACTTCGTCATCGACAGCGACATTCAGGGTAATGATACCAGCAACTTCAGCATTCGCCTCTGAGGTGATCTTGTCGGTTTCGAGCTCGTAGATCGCTTGATCTTTTTCGACGTAATCGCCGTTTTTTACGTGCCAAGCGGCAAGGATGCCGCTGCTGATGGATTCGCCCATCGCGGGGATTTTAACTTCAGTAGCCATGATATATGTGTGGGAAAGTTTGAAAAAATGGACGACGTCAAGTATGACGGTTGTAACATTATTTGCCGAATGCTTGTTCGACGAGTTTAACTTGTTCGCGCTTGTGCAGCGCGAGTGAACCGACGGCTGGACTAGCTGCTTCGTCGCGGCCAGCGAACCGCGGCATGCGTTCGATGGTTTCCATCAATCGTGGTGCGATAAACGTCCATCCACCCATATTCTTCGGTTCTTCTTGGCACCAAACGATGTCCTTGGCCTTCGGGTAGTTAGCGGTGATCCGCTTGAGCAGATCAGTATTGAGAGGGTAGAATTGTTCTAGGCGAACGATTGCAGTGTCCTTAATTTTGTTGGCTTGGCGGTAAGCCGAGAGATCATAGTAAACCTTGCCGGAGCAGAATATAACACGTTTGGCGGTCTTCTTGGCGACAAGTTCGTCATCGAGAATAGACCAGAATTCATTGTCGGTAAAATTTTCGATCTTTGATACACAGTCCTTGTGGCGCAGTAAACTTTTAGGAGCCATAATAATCAGAGGCTTCTTAAATTCGCGCTTCATTTGGCGACGCAACATGTGGAAATATTGTGCGGGTGTGGTTAAATTGCAGACCTGAATATTGTTCTCGGCACAGGCTTGGAGGAAACGTTCGAGGCGGGCAGAGGAGTGCTCAGGCCCTTGACCCTCGTAACCATGCGGTAGTAGCATGACGAGTCCGCTCAAACGTCCCCATTTTGACTCACTGCAAGTCAGGAACTGATCGATAATTACCTGAGCGCCATTAACAAAGTCGCCAAACTGAGCCTCCCAGATCGAGAGCATTTGCGGATAGTCGAGCGAGTAGCCGTAGTCGAACCCGAGCACAGCGGCTTCAGAGAGCGGCGAGTTGTGCACGCAAAACTGTGCTTGTTCCGATTGCAAGTCGAGCAGCGGTACATAGCGCTCACGGGTTTCATTATCGTATAGCACGGAGTGGCGGTGGCTGAAGGTGCCGCGTTCACTATCTTGGCCACTGAGCCGAACTGGAGTGCCGTCCATCAGCAAGCTGCCAAACGCAAGTGCTTCGGCCATGCCCCAGTCGATACCACTATCAGCCTTGAGCGCCTGTAACTTGGTGTTGAGCTGTCGAATGATTTTCTTGTTGGGGTTGAAGCCGTCTGGGAATTGCACGAGGCGCTCAGCAATATGCTCGATCTGCGCCTGAGGTACACGTGTGTTGTAACCCTTGAAGTTGTAAGACGGTTGGTTTTTGGCGGTCGACTCAGAGAGCAAGTCGCCGATGAGGGTTTCCTCTTTTTTGGCGATTTCAAAAGCCGCTTCGAGTTGCTTATTATAGTCCGCTTCAATGGTGCTGATTTCTTCCTCGGTAAATTCTCCAGTACCGACCAAACGCTCGCCAAGCGCACGGCCAATCGGCTGCATACTCGAAATTTTCTTATAGAGAGTCGGTTGCGTGAATGCAGGTTCGTCAGATTCATTGTGGCCGTGCTTACGCCAGCAATACATGTCAATCACTACATCACTACCAAAGGTTTGTCGGTAATCAAAAGCCGCTTCAATTGCTGCGATAGTTGCTAGAGGATCGTTGCCGTTGACGTGAAAAATCGGTGCATCCACGATCTTGGCAACATCCGTACAATAGCGACTGGAGCGCGCTTCATCGGGCCCAGTGGTGAATCCGATCTGATTATTTACCACAATATGAATCGTACCGCCAGTACGGTAGCCCTTGAGTTGTGAGAAGTCGAAGACTTCGGCGACAATGCCTTGGCCAGCGATGGCCGCATCGCCATGGATCAGTAAGGGTAGTACACGCTTGCGCTCTAGGTCACCGATAATGCGCTGACGGGCGCGGGCCTTACCTTCGACCACTGGATTGACCGCTTCGAGGTGACTGGGGTTGGCCGCTAGGCGAATTTCGACAGCATGGCCACTGCTGGTCTTGCGTTTGGTTTCAAAGCCGAGGTGATACTTCACGTCACCATCGCCATGTATTGTGTCTGGAATATAGTTTTCCGAAAATTCGCGAAAGATGTATTCGAAAGATTTGCCGAGGAAGTTGGCCAAGACATTGAGGCGACCACGGTGCGCCATCCCCATCACAATTTCATCGACTTTATTTTTTCCGCAGCGCTCAAGGATGCTTTCCAAGCAAGCTATGAGTGTTTCGCCGCCTTCTAGCGAAAAGCGTTTTTGGCCTACGTAACGAGTCTGTAGGAAGTTTTCAAAATCCTCGGCCTGCATGATGGTACGAAGAATACGCTCCTTTTCGGGCTTAGTAAAACGAGGGACAAAGCATTCCGGCTCGATACGCGCTTGTAGCCAGCGGCGGCGTGGGGTTTCCTGTATATGGATATACTCGAAGCCGACGGTGTGGCAGTAAGTTTGCTGTAGGCGCTGCAGCAATTCACGGGCGGTCATTTCGATCCCGCCCAAATAGTTGCCGCTGTGAAATACAGTATCAAGATCCGACTCGTCTAAACCTAGACGCTCAAGTGTGAGGCGTGGGTTGAACGGTACTTCCTTGGTTAGCGGATTGAATTGGGCGATGGTATGTCCAATTGACCGGTAGGCGTAGATCGCACCGATTAGGCGTGATTGCTTACTCGCAAAACTATCCGAGCTCGTAGCGCCGGTTTGCTCAGTGGCAGGAAAGTGATTGTTCTGCGCTAGTTCGAAACCTTCAAAGAAGGCGCACCACTCGGCGCTGAGTGAGTCCGGACTAGATTGCCAGGTCTCGTAGTTTTGGTCGATCAAATCTGCGTTCCAGCGACTGGCGATTGTAGAGTGCTTCATGACTTTAATAAAAGGGAGTGGAGTCAGCCAAGTTAGGATTTAGTTATTAGCGCTGCAAATCTTAAAGGTAGATTAGTTGGGTTATTCGCTTAGCTAATACTAGAATGGCTTGACGTCATGTTTTATATCTTGACGTCAAGTTTTATGGCTAAGCTAGAGTTCGATTCGTTATGGTCTTGCACCTGGTACGGCATCATTATGAAAGTATGGAATGGATCAAGAACAGCTAAAGATGGACTTGGAATGCATCACTCAGGTGCGTGATTTGCCAGAGGGTGAAACACTGCGATCGGTACTTGCGCGACTCGATGCTTGTGCGCAAACACCTGGTTTGCAAGATCGACTGCTACACTTTTTGACTAAGCGCAGCTATGCCAAAGCATTGGTCTGGCTCGATAATCCCGATAGCCCACATCATCCATGAGCAAGCGTTCTAAAAGTAAAATCTCGACCGACGGTGCGAGCCAAGCCTTTGCTAGCAATCCATTCGAGGCACTCAATGCGGGTGGTCTGCCGAGTGGACCAACGTCCGAGCAGATGCGCCCGAAGGCGACCGACAAGAAGGTAAAGTCCAAAGGGCGCGTCGAAGTACGCCGCGAAAAAGCAGGCCGTGGTGGCAAGACGGTGACAACGTTAAGCGAATTTCCGACCTGCATCCCGCTCAAAGAACTCGAAGCGATGACCTTAAAGTTTAAAAAGATTTGTGCCTGTGGAGGCGCACTCAAAGGCCGCGGGATTGAACTACAGGGGGATGTCTGCGACCGAGTGATGAGCGAACTCGAGAAGTTGGGTTATAAACCTGTGCGAGCGGGTGGATGACCGCGAGGATCGTTGTGGATGGAGGGGCACTATCCGTAACTACTCTTTAGCCATCGCCAGTCCGGCAATTCGCCCGCCCGTCCAAGCGGCCTGAAAATTGAAGCCGCCCGTGATTCCGTCGATGTCTAGGCATTCGCCGGCGAAATAAAGGCCTGAGACTTTGCGACTCTGCATGGTTTTTAAATCAACTTCCTTGAGGCGCACGCCGCCACAGGTGACGAACTCATCTTTGTTGGTGGTCTTGCCTTGGACGCTAAAACGGGCGGCGATCAGTTCATGGATGAGTGTGTTTTCGATTGCTTTAGAAAGTTGTGACCACGTAGTGGCAGCGCTGATGCCAACGGCTTCGACGATGCGTTCCCAAAGTCGTCGTGGGATGGCTTTAAAGATTTTGCTTTTGACGAAGGTGCGACCTTTGTGTTTGCGAAGTTTGTCGAATTGCTCGCGCACTTGGTTCTCAGTTTGATCGCCTAGCCAGTTAATGATTATATCGAAGTGATAGTTCTGATCCTGCAGGCTGCGCGCTTCCCATGCGGAGAGGCGTAAAATTGCGGGACCGCTAAAACCGCGGTGGGTAATGAGGATCGGGCCAGTCTGTGCGAGTGACTTAGATTTGCGCGTAGAGGCCGTCGCAAGCGACGACGCGACTAAAGATACGCTGGCATTTTGCACCGAGAGGCCAGCGAGGCCGTGGGTGCGTTTGTCGGCTATGTTGAATGCAAATAGCGAAGGCGCGAGCGGTTCGATGGTATGTCCGAGAGTTTCGAGAGCCTGAGTCAAAGGGGCTGTCTTGAGCGAGCCAGTGGCGATACAGATCGCGTCGGCGTGTGCTTGAGTGTCGTCGGTGAGCTTCAGATTGAACGAGCCGTTGGAGTTTTGACTGAGCCCTTTAAGGCCCACGCCTTTAAGTAATTTTACGCCGGCGTTACCGGACGCGGTATGAAAGCAATCAATGATAGTCTGCGAATCGTCGGTGTCTGGAAACATGCGCCCGTCGGCTTCTGTCTTCAGTGTGACGTCACGCTCGGCGAACCAGTGGATCGTGTCTTGTGGTTGCCATCGATGAAAGGCGCCTCGCAGTTCGCGTGAGCCGCGTGGATAATGACTGGCGAGTTTGGCAGGATCAAAGCAACTATGAGTGACATTACAACGACCCCCGCCAGAGATTTTCACTTTACTCAGTGTGTGTTGGCTGCGCTCGTAGATGGTGACGTTCGCAGCAGGATTTGCTTCGGCTGCGGTGATGGCCGCAAAAAAACCAGCAGCGCCACCACCGATGATGGCGATATGTTTCTGGGAGTGTGTGGTGTCGAGCGTCGAGATCGTCATAGCGATCTCAAAGCATTGGCGAATGGCGACGTGGCAGACAATACTAGAATGCTAGTGGTAGATGGTGAGCGTAGTTGTGTCACGCACCGAACGGTCTCTCACAAGAAGACATTGTAGACGAGGCGTTGCTCGTCTCTGCCAAGTATGGCATGGCAAGATCTGGGATGGATCACCTCCGTATTGTTCGTGCTACTTGTCCAGCTTGTTTGGCCGCGACCGCAGAGGTCACCACTTGCATGATTGCTTAGTCGCTATAATGATCGGCGTTGATCACTAGATTGTGCTTTTGCTTAAGGGAAGAATTAGGGCAATGAAACATGCTAATTTGATGAAGCCAAAACAATGAAAAGAGACTCCCTGCGTGAAGTCCGTTTCGTATTACTAATCCATCGACCACACGACTTACCCTGTCAGTGCCTCAAATTGTTCGTATGCTGCAATCGTATCGGCTTCGAGTTGCTCTAGGCGCTTAGCGTCTCCAGCCATGTCACTTGTCTGGTCTTGGTAGTATTCCGCGGAGGCCATTTTCTCGCTCAGAGCTGCATGTTCGGCTTCGAGCTGTTCGATTTTAGCGGGTAAGGTTTGGAGTGCTTCGCGCTCTTTATTGGTTAGCTTTCGTGCAGGCGTTACTGCAACTGCAGGTTCTGCAGGTTTTGCAACGGTAGCCGGTACTTTTGCTGCGAGTGCTTCGGCAGTTTTGCGCGCTTCAAATTGCTCCAACCAGTCTTCACAGCCACCATTATATTCAGTCACGACGCCATCGCCTTCTAGAGCGATCGTGCTAGTGACGACATTGTCGAGGAAGCTACGGTCGTGACTGACCAGTAGCAGGGTGCCGTCGTAATCGAGCAGGCGCTCTTCGAGCAACTCAACGGTTTCGATGTCGAGATCATTGGTCGGCTCATCGAGCACTAGCACATTTGCGGGCTGTAGAAAGAGCCGTGCGAGTAGCAAGCGTGCGCGTTCACCCCCGGAAAGTTTGGTGATGGGCGAGCGCGAGGTTTCTGGAGTGAATAGGAAGTCTTGCAAGTAGGTAATGATATGGCGCGGACGGCCATTGATCGTCACCATTTCACCAGATGGGCAGACGTTTTCAGCGACCGTCAGCTTATCATCAAGTTGGGCGCGATGTTGGTCAAAATACGCGACTTCGAGCTTAGTACCGACCGTGACGGATCCCTGTTGAGGCTGCAATTTTTCCAGTAGTAAGTTGAGTAGGGTGGTTTTACCGGAGCCATTGAGGCCGACGATACCGATCTTATCACCGCGCCAAATGACGGTGGAAAAGTCTTGGATGAGTGGCTTGTTGCCCCAATCGTAACTGATGTTATCGACTGTCAGAACCTTGCGCCCAGATAGCTGGCCTTCGTTTACGCTGAGAGTCGAGGTGCCGATGATGTTGCGACGTTTGGCCCGTTCGATTCGAAGCTTTTGCAGTGAACGCACGCGGCCTTCGTTGCGAGTGCGACGGGCTTGGATACCTTTACGGATCCAGACTTCTTCTTCGGCTAGCTTTTTATCAAACACGGCTTGCTGCTTTGCTTCGCCGGCGAGCAAATCCGCCTTACGCGTGAGATAGGTCTCGTATTCACAGTTCCAGGAAGTGAGCTGACCGCGATCGAGGTCGATGATACGGTTGGCGACGCGGCGAATAAAGGCACGATCGTGCGAGACGAACAGCAGGGAGATGTCGGCCTTACGCAGAAATTCCTCCAACCAACGGATACCGGGAATATCGAGATGATTAGTCGGTTCATCAAGCAGAAGAATATGTGGATCAGCGGTGAGTGCACGGGCGAGCAAAGCGCGGCGCTTGTTACCACCAGAGAGCGAAGAGAACTGAGCATCGCCATCAAGCTCGACGCGATTGAGGATATTTTCGACCTTGTGTTCCAATGACCAACCGTCGGTGCGGTCTAGCTCTTCTTGTAAATCGTCTAAACGAGTCGCAATGGCGTCGTCCTGATTATCGTCGTATTCGTGTGCCAGACGGTGGTATTCCGCGACGACCTTGGCGGCTGGGCCGAGTCCATCGGCAACAATTTCAAAAACGGTACTATCTAAATGGGGCGGCACTTCTTGGTCTAGCTTACCTACACGCAGACCTGGAATGGCTTCGATCTCACCTGTGTCTGGTTTAATCTCGCCGTCGATAATGCGCAGCAGCGTGGACTTGCCTTCACCATTACGGCCAATTAGGCAGATGCGTTCGCGCTTTTCGATGGTGATACCAGCGTCATCAAGTAGGCGAGGGCCGCCAAAGGAGACAGTCAGATTTCGATATGTGAGTAGTGCCACGTTAGAGTGTGAGAGTTTAAAGGGGGAGACTT
>DBBT01000103.1:32697-49155 GCA_002292345.1 Opitutia bacterium UBA977
CGCCGATCGCTGCCAATGATATTCAACCTCAGATTTCGCCAATCGCTAAGCAGCGACCCTGCAATACATTATTTCGCGCTGAAGCGGTAGAGGGTGGTGGAGCTAAATGGCTCATCGGGCCTGAGGATCGCACCGCCCATTTCGGGACAATTGATGCTATCGGCATAGTCCTGAGTCTCGAGGCAAAATCCTGTCTTTGCGCCGTGAATAAGGCCATCCTTTCCGACTTCTGGTGCATCAGCAGACAGAGAGAGTCCCGCATAAAATTGTACCCCCGGTTCAGTGGTGAAGACCTCCACGGTTCGACCTGATGTAGGTTCGTGCACGATAGCGGCGACCTGTGGTAACTTGGTGCGGCCATTCTCAAGGAAGAAGTGGATGTCGGCGTTATTGCTGTTGAGCTCGCGACTGCCAAGCACGACAGGATTTCTGTAGTCGTTGAATCCATCCACCACCGGGTCGCGGCGGCCAAGCAAGGTACCATTGGCATCAATTGACGCTACCGAGTCTGCGAAAATTTGCACTTCATGGTCTAGAATATCTCCCTCGCCTGAGCCTTTAAGATTGAAATACGAGTGATTTGTCAGGTTCAACGGAGTCGTCTTGTCGGAGCACGCCGTGTAGGCGATTTCGAGCGTATTATCATCGAGCAGCGCGTAGGTGACGGTACATTCGACCGTTCCTGGAAAACCATTGCTACCGTCGGGGTCGATGATCGAGAGGCGCAGTTTATCGACGCCGTGATCGTTGATAATTTCAGCGGTCCATAGGAGTTGATCATAGCCCTTTAGACCACCGTGTAGACAGTTGGGACCATTGTTCGCCGCGAGAGGATAGTTTTTGCCAGCTAAGGTAAATTGAGCACCGGATATGCGACCCGCGACACGACCAGTGATCGCACCGAAATGCGGGTGTCCTGCGGCATAGTCCTCAAGTGAGTCCTTGCCCAGAACAATATCGGCAAATTTGCCATCTCTATCTGGCACGCTGAGTGCAACGATTATGCCACCATAGTTGGTTATTTTCGCGGATAGGCCATTTTTGTTGGTCAGTGTGAAGAGACTGACAGCTTCACCAGTTGATAAGTTGCCGAATGGCTGTATTTCAATGCTCATATGGTGGAGCGTAATAGCGGTTCCTAGCGGAACAGCAAAACGGGGATTTGGACTGTCCGAATCATCGCTGTCGTGGTGCTACCAACAATAAGATGACGGATATGTGAATGCCCGTAAGCACCCATAACTAGTAAGTCGATGTGATCTTCGGCAACGGCTTCGCCGATCACTTTGTCTGGCTCGCCGTCGCGAATCTCGGCACTGACGTCAAAGCCCGCCTCACTTAATGATCGTTTGGCTTCATCGAGTGCCGCTTTGAGTTTATCACTGCCCTTGCCGATGCTGAGCAGATGGCATTTCATGCCTTGCAGTAGTGGATTATTGGCAGCGTATTGAACCGCTTTTTTCGAGCTGGAGCCGCCATCAAAGGCCAGTATGAAGCGCTCCATTTTACTGAATTCACGAGACGCCACCAGTACCGGATGCTGACAGCTGCGCACGACACGCTCAAGGTTATGGCCGATGTGACCTGCTGCGAAATCGGCGTGGTTGCCGCGCTTACCAATCACGACGAGATCTGCGTCGCGTTCGTAGTTATCAATGGAATCACTGAGGCGGCCATGCTTCTGATCGGCTACAATTTGCTCTACTCCGGCGGCGCGGAGTTGGGTCATAGCATCTTCAAGGATAACTTCGCCATGCTTACGGGCGACTTTAGCACGTGCCGCTTCTAGTTCGACGATCTCAGCGAGCAGGGCACTTTTGGCGCCTAAGCCAATACTGCCACTGGTGTCCGCTTTGACTGGGTCTTCATGATGCGGATTGAGCATGTGCAGCACGTGGACGGAGGCGGACATCTTAGCCGCAGCCCATGCTGTATGATTATAAACGCTAGACGCGTAAATGGAGCCGTCGGTACAAGCTAGTATGTTTGTCATCTTATAATTTGTTATTGAGTAATGACTGATGGTGAATGGATTGGATATTAATGACCATTTGATCCATCCATTGCACCAGGTTTGTCATACTTGGCAACTTCGAGAATTAGGGTCTGGCTTGCTTCGTTCATTCCGAACAGATCAACTTCTGTGCCTTCACGGCGAAATTTCAAGACAACACGGTCGAGTGCATTAATTGCCGACAAATCCCAAAAGTGTGCAGCCGATACATCAATACGCACTTTATCGACCACCTCGCGAAAGTCAAAAGCTTCGGCAAAGCTACTAGCCGAGACGAAAAAGAGCTGCCCACGTATAGTATACGTACGCTCTTTTTTAGAGACTTCCAGGGCAGATGCGATGTTGAGTTGCCCTGATACTTTGTAGGCGAAAAACAATGAGCTAAGTAGTACACCAGCGCCCACGCCATAAGCTAAATTGTGAGTAAAAACTGTTGTCAGGACAGTTGTAAGCATCACGACACTCGATGTGCGGTGGTGTATGCGTAAATCTTTGATCGACGACCAACTAAAAGTGCCGATTGAGACCATTATCATCACAGCAACTAGAGCGGCCATAGGGATCTGACCAACCAAATCTCCCATCGCCACGATTAGAATCAGCAGAATGATACCAGCTGAAAATGTAGAGAGACGCCCGCGCCCGCCCGATTGGACGTTGATCACGGACTGGCCAATCATCGCGCAACCCGCCATTCCGCCGAAGCAGCCGGATACGATGTTGGCGACACCCTGACCCGTACATTCACGGTTTTTATCGCTCGAAGTATCTGTCAGATCATCGACTATAGTTGAAGTCATCAAGGATTCGAGCAAGCCAACGATCGCTAGTGAGATTGCGAATGGTAAAATAATACTTAGTGTTTCGAAATTGAGCGGTACTTGGGGCAACAAAAAGATTGGCAGCGTGGATGGCAAGTCGCCCATATCGCCCACGGTATTTAACGTTTCAAGGCCCATCGACATTGAGACGCCAGTCAGCACTACAATGCAAACGAGAGGAGAAGGGATGGCAGTAGTGAGTAGGGGTAAGCCGTAAATAATCCCGAGACCTGCTGCGACCATACCATACATTAGAAGCCCCTGACCGTGGAATTGTGGCAACTGCGCCATAAAGATGATAATCGCTAGTGCATTGACGAAGCCGGTAACGACTGACCGCGACACGAAGCGCATCAAATTACCCAATTTAAAGGCACCAGCTAAAATTTGCAGTAATCCCGTAAGGATTGTCGCGGGAAGCAAATATTCCAGACCATGATCGCGCACCAAAGAGACAAGCAACACAGCCATCGCACCTGTTGCCGCAGAGATCATGCCTGAACGGCCGCCGATGAACGCAATGACGACGGCGATACAAAACGAAGCGTAAAGACCGACCTTTGGGTCGACACCCGCAATGATTGAGAAAGCGATCGCCTCAGGAATGAGCGCAAGAGCAACGACCGTGCCAGCGATGACATCGCGACGTGGGTTCGAAAACCATTCTTGAAAATATTTGTTATTAGTCATGTTCAGCTTGAAAAATCGCAACGCCAGCAGGAAGGCCTGCTGGCGTGAATGCCGCGGAGCAAGACAAAGAGTGTGCAGTTGATCAAGTAGAACTTTAATGACCTGCAAGATTCTAGCAGTCGATGTGCCTTTGATGGCAAAGCGTGCGTGCAAAACTCACGTAAAATAACAAAATTAAAATCGAAAAATATCGCCAAAACGCTGCAAATTCACTTTATGGGCAGATTCGGTGTTCAAGAGCTCCGATTCATCATGATTACAGACGCACTCAGAGTTTTTGAAGATCTTCCCGTTGAAGCATATAAACGGGTGGTTGATTCGTCCTATTTGCAGCAAGGCCTGACATACTTTAAAACGCATGCGGTCAAGAATCTGAGCTGGAGCCCCGTTTCGCGTGAACTCGTTGCAACGATTTGGGGCAGTCGTAGTAAACCCTATCGGGTGGATCTGTGGGTTGAACAAGAGAGTTTAGAACATCGATGTGATTGCCCGACTTGGGAGCATCGGGGGCAGTGCAAACATTGCGCCGCCGCCGCTGCAGCAGTTTACACTACTGCACACATGAAGAGCTTCGAGGGCATTAGTATGCCAGACTCATACATTAATGAGCTTCGCCGACAGCTTGGTTATATTTCTCTGGCCGAGCCAACAGAAGAGCGTCTAGACCAATTCGTGGAGGTCAAAAGCGTTGAAAATTCGCTTTTATTGTCGGTTCAGTCCACGACGGGGAACATTGTATTTAACATTCTCGGTCAGCTTCCCCGCGGCTTCCTGACTACGATTGCTTCTATACTGGAGGGTGATCCTTTAGGGCGAGGAGCGGCGCGAACGTTTAGTTTAAAAGATGATGATGAACTTCCTGAGTTGCTTGAAGAGGCAAAGCATCACGGAGTAACAGTTTTAATCGAGATCGGGCAGGATAGACAGTTACTGAAAATCGGGCAGGGCACTTTACAGCCCTACTATGTTCTCAATTTGGAAGCTGATGTAGTCGATGCGAAGATGGTCGGAAAATCTGATACTGGTGAGCGTATCGAGATAGTTGGTGCTCTCGGAAATACCTATTGGGGAGTCGCAGAAGACGGCACTTTGTATGACTTAGGTGATAATTCTGCTGTCGAATATTATCACATGTTCAGTGCTGATGAGGACTCTTCTCGATCGGGCAGTTTCTTGCCGTTGTCGGTCCCGCTGGAGCAATTCAGTTCGGAAGCAACGGTCTTGCCGTTTGAGCAAGAATGGAGCACTGAAGGAGATCTGCATTTCGAATGCGAGGGAGCTGCCGCTTCGCTCATAAATGTAGGTGATGATGCAGTAAAACTAGCTGTCAACATGTCTGCAGGGCCGAACTCGCGGTGTGCGGCACTTGGTTTTTCAATTGATGTTCGCGGGCATCGTATCTCACTCTTACCGCTTATTCAGCACATTCTAAAGCCGCTCATCGAGCAGCGTGGTGATTTTTTTAATGCCAAGTCACGCGTGCGTGTATTGATGGATACTGTGCGCCAATATGTAGCGGCAGATCCAGATGGTCGCCAACTTCTGCGTCAGCGTGTTTCAGGAGAAATCCCGGAGTTCTTTGGTGCGTATCAAGAGAGTATAGTATTAAAGATTTTCAACGGCTTAGATCTGGTGCTGAGCGCTGAAAATAGTGGCTATCAAGTACTTGGAGTCGATTCTGCGACGGCAGAGTGGGTGAGTTATCCGATTCCTATTCAGCGCTTGGCAATGTTGCTCTTCAGCTTTTTCGACCCAGAATCGAGGGACGACATTCGTCTGCTGGAGAAGTGCTTGTTTTCTGTCGAAGGCACTGGTGCGCGTGAATCGATGTTGCAACGCGCTTCGTTGCTGGCGCGAACACTGAATGTCGATTTTAAATATGAAAACCAGTCGGTTCGATCCACGCCGGTTCAGGTAGAAATGATCAGCGAGTTGGAAAGTAAGCGTGATATTGACTGGTTTGCACTTCACCCATCGATTCAATGTGGAGAACGAATATTAACAGGTGCTGAGTGGCAGTTGTTGGTTCGGGGTGAGCTTTTGTTACGTGATGATGACGGTAACTGGATTATTCCAGATTTAGGTGTCGATCAAGAGGCGAGTTTAGAGTTGCTCGCGGAGATGTTTTCTAAAAAAGATCGGGCAAAGTCATCCAAGCGCGGCAAGCATATGGAAGAAGCAATTCAAGTATCTCGCTTGGAGATGTTGGACTGGCTATCGATGCGACGAAGCGGTTTGAGGATTTCACTTCCGCCAGAAGCCGAACAACTATTTCAAAGTCTAAATGATTTCGACGAGCTTGATGCCTTTGAATTGCCAAAGGGATTTAACGCTGAGTTGCGCGCATATCAGAACGAAGGTTGCGCCTGGATTGAGTTCCTTTACCAGCATCGCTTCGGTGCCTGCCTCGCCGATGACATGGGGCTAGGTAAGACTGTGCAAACGATCGGGTTTATCGCGCAGCGTTTACAAAGTGATCTAGCGAAAAAGAAAGGTGCCATACTGATCGTTCTGCCGCCAAGTTTGGTGTTTAATTGGCTAGATGAATTTGAGCGTTTCGCACCAGGGATTGTTGTCCGAGACTGCTTGGTAAGAGGCGAGATCCATGAAGCCATTCAAACGGCTCAAGTGATACTTACCACGTATGATCGTGTCAGAGTTGAAATCGCGGCCTACGAAGAATATCATTTCGACATTGTTGTATTTGATGAAGCCCATTGCTTGAAGAATGTGACGGCCGCGCGTACCAAAGCTGCTGCTCGATTGGAACGCCGCTTTACACTGTGCCTGACTGGTACGCCTGTGGAAAATAACATCAGCGAGTTTTACTCGGTCATGTCGACTGCGGTGCCAGGTATTTTTGGTAGCTTGAAGCATTTCAAGGAATCCTTTCGAAGGGATCCTGAGCGCTTACTGAGACGAGCAAAGCCATTCATTTTTCGCCGTACGAAGGACAAAATATTGAAAGAATTACCGCGCAAGGAGGAACACGAGTTGTTTCTCGAAATGACACCGCTGCAGAAGGAAATGTATGCACGCACAGTGGCTGAAGTGCGCGAGGAAGTGGCCGAAGCCTTTGAAGATCGCCCAGAGCAGCAGGCTGGAATCGTAGCACTCGCGGCTATCTTGCGCTTACGTCAAGTCTGCGTGAGTCCCGAGTTGCTGAATAAGCCGGTCAAAGAGCTTGCACCGAAGTTTGCCTATCTGGCCGACAAACTCGAAGAACTTGAGTCTGAAGGAAATGCAGCATTGGTCTTTTCGCAGTTTCGCGGCGGTTTGGATCTAATGGAGAAAGTTGCCAAGCAGGCAGGGGTGCGCTATCTGCGCATGGATGGGAATACGCCGATGGCAAAGCGAAAGAAGATAGTTCAAGAGTTTCAGTTAGAGAATGGCCCGTCGTTTTTCTTTATCAGTTTAAAGACGGGGGGCGTCGGACTGAATTTAACACGCGCCAACTATGTTTTTCATATCGACCCGTGGTGGAATCCTGCAGTGGAAAATCAGGCTAGCGATCGTGCGCATCGCATCGGTCAAAAACGTTCTGTTTTTGTGCAGCGTTTAATCATGAAGCATACGATCGAAGAGCGCATGCTAGACCTAAAAGCTCGTAAGGCAGAACTGTTTCGGCAGTTAGTCGACGAGCCAGGTAGTCAGTCTTCGGGCACTGGCCTGACACGTACGGACTTTGAATTTTTGATCAACGACTGAGGCCTACGTTGCAGATGGGTAACTTTGTAGTTGCGCCTCATGGCTCGAACCTAACCAGGATATAGTGCCAACCTTGGTTCGCCCGCCGTGTTTCAGGATGCAGAGCCCAAACAAGTCGCGGCTACAATAAATGGCAGGACAGGGATCTGCTGGAGATGACGAAGTTATGTCTGCGAACGGCAACTCTAGTCGATTAGATAGGGTAGACCGAACAGGAAGAAGAGGAACAGTAGAATGCCGCCAACGAAAAAGAGGAAGCATCCGACCTGAGCGCGTCTAACATCAGAGGTACCAGAGGTAAGTTGGCGCTCTTCGTCAATTTCGGATGCAGGGGCTACTGGACTCATCGGTACTTTGGGCGCACTATTTGTGGCCGCAACGGCTGCGCCCTGATCCACGGAACCTTCGGCATTCGCAATCTGAGTATCAAGCCAAGTTAAGTGCCTTTTAATTAGGTCGCGTTGAGTGCGTAAATCTTTGAGTTGTTCAGACATAAAAAATCCCGACTCTTAAGGGTCGGGATTTTTGAAAATATGTCGATTTAAAATCGCTTATGCTGCAACGACTTCTTCGATATTGATCTTGCGATGTAATTTATCGAAAGCAACCTTACCGGCTACCAATGCAAAGAGCGTGTGATCACGGCCCATTCCGACGCCAGCGCCAGGGTGGTAGCGCGTGCCGCGTTGGCGCAAAATAATGTTGCCAGGGATAACGGCTTCGCCACCGAATTTCTTAACGCCGAGGCGTTTTGAATTACTATCGCGTCCGTTACGTGAAGTTCCTTGTCCTTTTTTATGTGACATTTTTTAAGTTCTCCTAAACTTGTTTAATTATCCGTTGATGGATTCGATCTTGATGACGGAAAGATGCTGACGGTGGCCACGGCGCTTCTTATAGCCTTGGCGACGCTTCTTTTTGAAGACGATTACCTTCTTGTCCTTCTTATTCTCGAGGATAGTAGCTTTAACGATTGCACCCTCAATCAGAGGAGCTCCGAAACGAGCGTCTGCACCTTCACCGATCATGAGGACTTGATTGATGTCAATCGTGTCACCTGCTTCCGTGTCAGGGAAGGAGTTAACCTTGAGGACATCGCCTTCAGTTACAGTAAATTGGCGACCTTGTGTTTTGATAGTGGCTTTCATTGGAAAAACGGAAGAGCAAAGCGTTGTGAGCCGTTTAATCAAGGCTTTTCTAGTATATTTTTGCGCTATTTTTTTGTACTGATTGATTGGGGGCTTGCCATGCAGAGTTCCCTAGTCTCAATTCTGTCTCAATAAGTAATTCATGGATGCAAATACCCCAGATCAAGAGAGCATACGCGAAACTTTTAAGGAGTTTCTTACCAGCAAGGGCCTACGCGTCACTAATCAGCGCCTGGCCATCTTTGATGCTGCTTATGGGCATCCCGATCATTTTACAGCCGAGGATTTGCTCGATCGAGCTCGTGAAATCGACGCCACTGTTTCTCGGGCAACAGTCTATCGTGCATTGCCTATTTTGACCGAAAGTAGCCTTATTCGCGAGGTCGATGTCGGTCGAGATTACAAGTTTTACATGGCAAATAAGAATGTCACTACCTTCCAAGCACAGGTGATCTGCCTTGATTGTGATAAGATTTTCGAAATTGATGCGCCGTTCATGGAGTGGTATGGCAAGACTGTAGCCAACAAGTTATCGCTCGAAGTCGAAACGCAACGGCTCCAGGTCTCAGCTCATTGCAGGGAATTGAATTCTGCAGGGATTTGCGAACGCGGAGGCACAAAGCGCTAACGCTGCAGTGGCATGATCAAGCGCGAAAGTTTTGATTTCGAACTAAGTTTCTTCAAAGACTTATACAAGCGTATGCCCAAGGATGTACGCGTCGTCTCGATGCTCGCTCACCTCTACACGCAGACCGGGCAACTCGATGCGGGGCTTCGCTTGGATCGCAAACTGGTTCGCCTAGCACCTGAAGACCCAACCGTGCATTATAATTTAGCGTGTAGTCTCGCGCTTAAGAAGCGCAGGCCTGATGCAATCAAAGCACTTCGCACAGCCATCACCTTTGGTTATGACGATTATGTTTGGATGTGTAATGATCCTGATCTCGCCGAACTGCACGAATACGGGGCTTTTTTGAAGCTTTGTGACGAATTGGGGATTGGCTAAATCGGGCGAATTTTATCTTCTGCTCTGACACATATGCATGCCGATGAACACCTCGGGCTCGAGCGTCAGTCCCTAATATCCTATATATGGATCCAAAAGAAACATCTTTGGATCTATGGGTTCTTTCGCGTCATTAGCATCTTAGCGATCACACCGTTTCCTGTAATTACGCAGCGAATCGTTGATCAGTCCGTCGCAAATCGTGATCTGACTGAGGTTTTGTATTATACGGGTATCTCATTGGCGTTGTTAGTATTGCACCTCATCTCGATGAAAATTGCAGTGCGTTTTCTCGCGGTTGATGTCCAGTTGATCTTGCGCGAGCTGCGCTCTCGGCTTTTTCATAAGTTAAATTTCATGCATTTCAGATTCTTGGATTCGGTTCAAACTGGGCGGCTTCTTTCGAAATATACCTTTGATACCAACAACATCGAGTTCACACTGATCATGATCGTCACGGCGGTCATCCCAGAGCTCTTTCGAGCAGGGCTTGTGATTGCTATGCTGACGTATATTAACCCGTGGCTACTACTTATCGTCGCGGTCTGCGTGCCGATCTTCGCAATTGTTCGTTATTATTTTTTCAAGCCGATTGAGGCGGTTAATCACACAGTGCGTCTCGCTCGCGAGGACATGACTGGGCAGGCTAACGAATTCATCTCGGCTATTCGATTAGTCCGCGGCTATGGACAAGAGCAGCAAGCGCGCCAGCAGATGGATCAACTGAGTGATGCCTACAGTGATGAGCGTGTCGATCAGATGCGACTTAATCAGGGACTTGGTTACATTCTGTTTACTGCCGTCTCGGCACTTTCAATCATAGCCGTCGCAGCATGTGGGTGGCTGGTTATTGAAGATAAATTAACCTTAGGTGCGATGGTCGCACTAGTCGCGTCATTACCGATTTGCTTTCAACCGATATACATGATCACGCAATTTAGTATGCAATATCTTCTCGGTGCTGAGAGTTTTCGCAGTATTAAGGAGTTGATGGATTCAGGGTACGTTGAAGCATGGCAGGGCACACAGTCTTTAGATCAAGTCGCAGGCCAGATTGAGTTTAATAAAGTATCGTTCGCATACGATGAGTCTCAACCTCAAGTTATTCACGACTTTTCCACATGTATCAAAGCGGGTGAGCATGTTGCATTTGTAGGGCCGAGTGGCTCAGGTAAAAGCACATTGGTAAGTCTAATGCTCGGATTCTATGCCGCGACCGAAGGGGGAATTCATATTGATGGTGTGCCTCAGCACGAAATCGACGTCCGGCAATTTCGACTTAACTGTGCAATTGTTATGCAGGACAACTTATTACTCTCAGGCTCATTATTAGACAACATCCGCTTTGGTCGACCAACTGCTAGCATTGAAGACGTGCGTGAAGCTGCCTTAAATGCAAATGCGCTGGAATTTATTGAGGAACTACCGGACGGATTAGACACCAAAGTAGGGGAACGAGGGGTGAGTTTGTCTGGCGGACAGAGACAACGTATTGCGATTGCCCGTGCGCTTCTACGCGACCCTAAAGTGCTAATTCTAGATGAAGCCACCAGTGCCTTAGACTACGAGAGTGAGCGTCTCGTCCAGGAGGCATTCGAACGACTCGCTCATGGGCGCACCACCATTACGATAGCTCATCGACTGAGCACGATCCGGAATGCAGATCGCATCATCGTACTCAAGAAAGGCAGAAAAGTAGGCGAGGGCACTTGGAGCGAACTCGCTTCAAAAGAGGGAGACTTTATGGATTTAATCAATGCACAATCGTAATAATAAAGTGGGTACGACTGTGGTCGAAATCATCGCCATGTCCGGCTTTGATAAAGCGCTGGCCTATGCCGTGCCATCAGCTTGCCAAGCAGATATAAAGGTCGGCTCACTGGTGCGTATTCCACTTCGCCGCCGAAGTGAACTTGGTGTTGTTACACGCTTTGGAACCGATCAAGAAGTGCCACCAGGAAAGCTAAAGATGCTGTTCGAAATCGTGCAACCGTATCCTGTGATGCCGCCTGACCTGATGCAGCTCTTTCGCTGGTGTCAGCAGTATTACAATGCCACACCCGAAGCGATTTTAGAGACGATGATTCCTGCCTGTATCCGTAAGGGTATGCAGGTCAAAAAACGCTGCTACATTTCTGCAGGCAAAGCACCCACAACAGACGAACTTGCTGCACTTGAAAAGCGCGCACCAAAACAAGCCGAATTGCTACGTTATATTCGACAACAATCGAAACCACTAGCACGCGCGGAGGTACTCAAGCACATTAAGATAAGTGCCTCGGCGTGTACTGGTTTAATCACTAAAGGATTTCTACGCGAAACCGATACCGAGGAAGAGCGGATTGCCTACGAAGATGAGTTAGGCGATATGGAGGTAGTGGTCGAAGAGTTGCGACCCACGCTTACTGACGAACAAGCAAATTGTGTGGATGCGATCAATGGCGCGATTGAGAAGAACGAGTTTAGCGTGCGACTCTTGCACGGCGTGACGGGTTCTGGCAAAACTGAAGTGTATCTTAATGCGATTGAGAAGGTCGTCGCCTCGGGTGGTGGAGTCGTTTTTCTCGTTCCAGAAGTAGCCCTCGCACCGCAAACTGTCGGGCGCGTTCGAGGTCGACTCGAGGCACGTGGCGTGCACACCGTGGTCTGGCACAGTCATTTGTCTGAGGGTGAGCGTTATGATGCCTGGAAGGCTTTAGCTAGCGGTCAGGCGCACGTCGTAGTCGGTGCACGCTCAGCAGTGTTTGCGCCGGTGCAAAATCTTCAGTTGATTATTGTCGATGAAGAACACGAGCCATCTTATAAGCAAGAAGAGTCGCCGCGCTATAATGGTCGTGATGTCGCAGTCTATCGGGCTTTTTTGAATAAGGCAGTCTGCGTGCTTGGTTCAGCGACACCTTCCTTGGAATCGCTCTACAATGTCGAGAAAGGCAAGTATGCCGTGGATCGTATTTTAAATCGCGTAGATAATCGCCAGTTACCGAAGATTCACGTGGTCGATATGTGCCGCGAAACTTCACCGGAGAAAATTGCATCTCCCATGTCGCGGATGCTCGTGACTAAATTGATCGATCGTTTCGAGAAGAAAGAGCAAAGTATACTTTTCCTAAATCGTCGTGGCTTCTCTACTAGTATGCTGTGTCCAGATTGTGGATACGTAGCTGGCTGTGATCATTGTAGCATCCCGAAAACTTACCACCGCACTGATAAGCAATTACGATGCCACCTCTGTGGCGAGCAAGAGCCAGCGCCAAAATGCTGCCCCGAGTGCAAGTCAACTGCGATACGCATGCGAGGGAAGGGCACGCAGAAGATTGAAGACATCGTGCAAAAGATTCTTCCCTCGGCACGGATTCATCGAATGGATGCCGATTCGATGTCGAAAAAGAATCTCTACCGTAAGATTTTGAACGATTTTCGGATTGGTAAAATCGACATTCTAGTGGGTACTCAAATGATAGCCAAAGGACTTGATTTTCCTAATGTTACATTAGTTGGATTAGTCGATGCGGACATGTCGCTGCATATCGAGGACTTTCGTGCGGCTGAACGCACCTTTCAGTTAGTGGTGCAAGTCTCTGGCCGTTCTGGACGCGGCGATCGGACAGGGGAGGTCGTCATACAAACACATACACCACACGCACCGCCAATTCAATTTGCCCGCCAGTCAGATTTTGATGGTTTTCAACTCGAAGAGTTGGAGCAACGCCGTGAGTTCAACTATCCGCCCTTTCGCCATTTAATTCGGCACCTATTTCGCGGTCGCAACCCTGACAAGGTGAATTTCTACATCGATCAATGGGCCAAGTTAGTCGAAAAAGAAATGGGAGGTAAGATCGAGGTTCGTGGGCCCGCACCCGCACCAATTGAGAAAATTCGTGATGAATATCGCTTTCAACTTTGGTATTTCGCGCCAAACGCTAGTGCCATCATTGGTGAACTCGCAGCTTTACGCGAAAGCTTTAAAATGGACAAGGAAGTGATCGATCTAATGGACGTTGATCCAATGAATTTGAGCTAGGGGTTTAAGTGGCGTAGGCATTTCTGCCTGTTTCACTGCATAACTTAGGCTCGGCCGTACAGCTTGAGTAAATCTTTCAAGTACGTTGCACTGTTATTCTGCAAGCTATCTAATTGCTCAGGCGTATAGCGCCACTGCCAATTGCCTATTGGTGCGCCGGGTGTATTCAAGCGTGCATGCGATCCTAGGCTCATCAGATCCTGCAGTGGCACAATCGCCATGAGTGCACTCGACTTAATTGCCGCGCGCACTAGATCCCAAGCGATTTCGTCCCCAGATACACCTAAATAACGCCGTAGATGGTCCTGCGTTTTAGCGCTTTCTTCGCTATACCAACCGAGCGATGTATCATTATCGTGTGTGCCAGAATAGGCCACAGTATTGCGATTGTAGTTGTGCGGCAAATACGCGTTGTCCGCTTCACCATCGAAAGCGAAATGTAAGACTGCCATGCCTGGCAGGCCAGTAGCCGCGCGCAGTTCATTGACTTCGGCAGTGATCACGCCGAGGTCCTCGGCTACAAACTTGGCGTCTGGGCAGGCGGCTTGGATCGCAGTGAATAGCTCCAAGCCTGGGCATTGTATCCACTTACCAATACGAGCAGTTGTCTCTTTAGCTGGCACAGACCAGTAGGATTCGAAGCCGCGGAAGTGGTCGAGACGCACGATGTCGTAGAATTCCAAATTCGCCTTGATGCGATCGATCCACCACGTGAATTTGGTGTCTTGATGCGCTTTCCAGTCGTAGAGCGGGTTACCCCAGAGCTGACCATCTGCAGAGAAATAGTCAGGCGGCACCCCAGCAACTGCACTTGGCGTGCCATTTTTATTTAACTGAAAGAGCTCACGATTGGCCCACACATCTGAACTGTCCAAAGCGACGAAGATCGGTGCATCGCCAAGAATTTCGACGCCCTTACTGCCTGCATAGCTGCGCAGCTTTGTGAGCTGACCATAAAACAGGTATTGATAGAAAACATGCGCTTCGGCTTCTTCGAGGATGCCCTCGGGGAGCTTTTGTTTGCGTGCCTTGTGTACGTCGCGAAAGGCCGCAGGCCATTCTAACCAACATTTTCCGCCAAAATGCGACTTCAGTGCGAGGAAGAGGGCAAAGTCTTCGATCCATGCAGAGTGTGCCTTGCGAAAGGCTTTGATGCATCCGTAGCCGTCGAGGTGGTCTGCACCAGAGCGTTTGAAGCGATTATATGCGTGGCTTAGGATCGGCCAGAATGTTGAATAAAGTGCACCATAATCGACATGATCTTCGGGCAAAGCGTGTAGGAGGCCTAACTCATTCTCATGCAGGAGACCATCCGTCACCAGTGGATCAAGATCGATAAAATATGGATTACCTGCAAACGCGGAGAAACATTGGTAGGGCGAATCACCATAGCCAGTCGGCCCAAGCGGACAGATCTGCCAAACGTGCAGGCCAGCTGCTTCCATGAAATCAATGTAGCGATACGCAGCTGAGCCCAAATTGCCAATGCCTGTTTTTGAGGGTAGGCAACTGACATGCAACAAAACACCGGAAGTGCGTTCGTTGAGCCAGTTGTATAATGGTGCTGTCATAATCTTAGTTGCGAGATAAGGAATATATAAGTGCGGGCCTAGCAATACAGTTCCGATGCGAAAGGGTGTATCGTTGATAATTTTTTAATTAACATAGCTCGCGTGGAGAATAAGTGGGTGAAGTTAAAATTATAAATTAGACATAATATATATTGTACGAATACTATACTAATATCTAAGAACAAGTTTTAGCAGCTGCTAGGCCAGCTGTAGATCCTGTGGCAAAACAGCCCTGCATGAGAAATCCACCTGTGGGCGCTTCCCAGTCGATCATTTCGCCGGCGCAATACACATTCGGTAGTTTCTTGAGCATCAAGTTTTCATCAAGTTCGCTCCATGCGACACCACCGCTGGTGGAAATAACCTCGTCGATTGGCCGTGCCCTGCTCAATGGTATACGGCACGACTTGACAACTTCAGCCAATTTTTGAGCTGAATCCATATCGCCGTGCAGTTGCTGGATGATCGCACAGGCGCCTTTGCACAGTTTCCAGCGCAGTTGTGCCTCGTGGTAGAAATTGCGCCGTGCGGACTCCATCTTCTGAACTAAGCGTTCAATCGTAAAAGTAGGTTTAAAATCAATCACGACCTCCGGTGCATGCATGCCTCGTAAAATGCGACCGAGTGCATAGATTGGTGCGCCTTCGAGGCCGTAGCGCGTGATCATCAATTCACCAATTTCGAGCTCATCGCCGACACGTACGTGAATATTATGCAGCGGGCACCCTTCTGCTTTTTCACGTGTTTGGTTGGTCCAGTCGCATTCCCAGCCACAATTGGAAGGGTTGAGCGATTCGACCGCAATAGCGTACTTTTCAAGGATGGCCACCCATTGACCATTGGAACCAGTTTGCGGCCAAGATGCGCCGCCCATGGCTAAAATAACGGCATCGAAATCTTGATTGAAGACACCCTCTTTGCACTCCACTTCCAATTCGATTTGCTCACCCTGTTGGCGTAAATTGAGCCACCTGTGATTCATTTGAAAATCGACGCCCATCTCACGCAGGCGCTGTACCCAGCGACGCAGAATCGGCGCGGCTTTCTTGGTTTCAGGGAAGACTTTACCGCCTGCGGTCGCAAAGGTATGGATGCCGAGCGACACCGCCCATTGCGCCATTGCGGTATTATCAAAATCGGCGATGCATTTGCGCCATTGAATAATTGGTAAATCTTTGGTCGCAGAATACTGCGCGATAAAGTGCTCAAATTCAGCGTTGTTTGTAATATTCAAGCCACTTTTGCCAGCGACCAGGAATTTACGCCCGACCGATGGTTTAGCGTCAAAGACAGTGATAAAAGCGCCTTCTGCGGCTGCAACTTCAGCGGCTCGTAAGCCCGCAGGACCTCCGCCGATGATGGCAATGTTTCGTTGTGTGCGAGTCATGAGGAATGGATGAACTGCTGCAAAAACATTTACGGCAGCGGAAGATAGCGCAGCAATAAATATTTGGACCTTTAAGGATGATTTGGAACCAC
>DBBT01000103.1:49236-57381 GCA_002292345.1 Opitutia bacterium UBA977
GGATAGTAAATAAAGATCGCTTTGCCAATGACCGAACGATCCGGCACGAACCCCCAGTAACGGCTGTCTAGGCTATTGGCTGAATTGTCTCCAAGGGCGACAAACTTATTGTCTGGAATCTCTAGGGTGCGGCTTTCAGCTAACAGTGTTTGATTAATGTAACCGCCATATTCGCCTTCTTTTGCTGCATTTCGGGTAAAAGCCTCAACTTCATCGCGCGGCGCGCCGTCGACAAACAGCTCTCCATCTTTAATCTCAAGGGTTTCGCCACCGATGCCGCCGATACGCTTAATGTAATATTTGTCACTGTAATCACCTGTCAGGCGTCCAAGCTTTGCGCGGATATCATTAGTGCGAAAGACGAACGGATCGCCCGCTTTGGGTCGCTTGAAATGATAGCTGATACGGTCGACGAACAATGCATCGCCGAGTGTGATATCAAAGCGCATAAGCGGTTCGCCAGCTTTGACCGAGTGATTCAATTGCAAAGCTTGACCACTAGGACTTTCCTGGGAAGGCACGGCATTCTTCAAGTTAGAATCAGGAAAAAACTGACTAATTGCAGAGAGCATATCGAATTCTGCTGGAACTTGAATGGATTGCAAAGTGCCGCCGACCGAGAAGACATACTCCGCACGGGTTGCGGGCAGGATAAAATATTTACGATATGAGACGGGGCGACTGGTGCCGACTTTACCCGTTTTTGCGTCTGGAACTAATACCAAAGAGACGTGGCCAGAACTTTCAGCAATGAGGCTCTTATGTTTGGCTCCCAAAGTGAGTTTATTAAACACCTGCCTCAAGGCATTCGGGGATGCTTCGCTTGACTCATAAACGGCGGTATTCATGCCATTATAAGTCGGATACATCGAATTGGTTGGAATGATGAAAGGCTGAAAGAAAAAGGTCCGCACACCAATGACTATAATCGCAGCGACCAAGATGACTTCTAAATTATCACTCCAGAAGGTTTTGGGGTGAAGCTTCCCACCAATCTTGCGCAGCAAGGTATCGAGTCGGTCCAATGCCGCTGTAAACGGAACTGAATCAATTGACTCTCCATGGAGCATCGTTTCGATTTCACTTACGCTTTTTTCGAGTTCCTGCAAACGCGCCTCGGACGTGACATCGCGACGGTAGTGATAAACTTTACTGGCCGCGTGGAGTAATTCTTTTGCCTGTTTGCGTAACTTTTTCATGAAATGCTAGGGTGATTCACTCTTTGAGATTGTGTGTCGAAAAATTGATTAACTACCGCCGTCAGAAGTCTTCAGAATCTTAATGAACGCGTCTTGTGGGATCGAAACACTTCCAATGTTTTTCATGCGTTTTTTACCCTCTTTTTGCTTTTCAAGTAGTTTACGCTTTCGAGAAATATCACCGCCATAGCATTTTGCAGTCACATCTTTGCGGTATGCACTGATAGTTTCACGAGCAACGATATTTGAGCCCACGCCGGCTTGAATCGCAATCTTAAACATTTGCTTTGGTAAGATCTCTTTGAGTCGTTTACAAAGCGCACGCCCCCTACCCTCGCCTTTATCAATATGGACAATTGAAGAGAACGCATCGACTGGCTCGGAGTTGACCATAATATCGAGGCGGCAAAGCTTCGCTTTTTGATATCCATTCATCTCGTAGTCCATCGAACCATAACCGTGTGTGATGCTCTTTAGTCGGTCATTGAAATCGATTAGAATTTCGTTGAGTGGAATGTTGCAGACCAGCATCACGCGCTGATTATCGATCGTCTCGGTGTGCTCACAGATGCCGCGTTTCTCGGAGACGAGTGCCAATACATCACCGATTGATGTGCTTGGGACGTGGATCGATGCCAAGATCATGGGCTCTTCAATAAATTCGATTTCAGATACATCTGGCAGGTGCATCGGATTGTGCACTTCGAGTTGTTCTAGGTCAGTCTTGGTGACTTTATAGACCACGCTTGGATAGGTAGAGATAACATCTAGATCATATTCACGGCGGATGCGCTCTTGAATGATTTCCATGTGTAGTAATCCGAGGAAGCCACAGCGGAAACCAAACCCGAGTGCGACCGAGTTTTCGGATTGATAGACGAAGGCTGCATCATTAAGGCGTAGCTTGCCCATGCTAGCTTTGAGCTTGTTGTAATCACTGGTGTCGATCGGATAAAGGCCACTGAACACCATTGGGCTGACTTGTTTGTAGCCGGGCAGCATTTCGGCAGTGGGTGCGTTCGAATGCGTAATTGTATCACCGAGCTTAATTTCAGCCACGTCACGCATGTTGGTGACGATGTAGCCCACATCACCAGCTTCCAAGGTATCACGTTTGAGCATGGCTGGGGAGAAACGCCCCACTTCCTTGACCTGCGCCTTTCGCTCATCGCTCATGGTCATGATCTGATCACCCATCTTCACCGAACCAGAAAAGACGCGGACATAGCATATCACTCCTTTGTAGGTGTCGTAAATGCAGTCAAAAATCAACACGCGCAGGCCTTCGACATCTGCCCAGCGTGGTGGCGGAATGCGGTGAACAGCTGCTTCCAGTAAATCTTCGATTCCGAAGCCACTCTTACCGCTAGTGAGCACCGCTTCTTCAGCAGGAATCGCCAGCACATCTTCAAGTTGCACCTCAATCGCTGGTACGTCCGCACTTGGCAAATCAACCTTATTGATCACGGGAATGATCGCTAGTTCTTGCTCGGTTGCAAGATGTGCATTAGCAACAGTCTGCGCTTCAATGCCTTGTGCGGCATCGATCAACAGCATCGCACCTTCGCAAGCGGCCAGACTACGGGAGACTTCATAAGAGAAATCCACGTGGCCGGGAGTATCGATCAAGTTGAACGTATAGTCTTCGCCGTCCTTGGCACGATACACCATGGTCACTGGGTGACTCTTAATGGTAATACCGCGTTCACGCTCCAAATCCATCGAGTCTAGTAACTGCGCTTTCATGTCCCGCATCTCAACAGTGCGTGTCAGCTCCAAGATGCGGTCGGACAAAGTCGTCTTGCCGTGATCGACGTGGGCGATGATACAAAAATTACGAGTATGGGCTAGATCGGTCATGTAGTTAGAGTCTGTCTCTTAAACCTAAACTTAATCATAATCTTTCCACTCAATGTCCACCGTGGAAGTAGAATAATGATGAAAAAGCCCTTTCACCGGCAAAATGGGCGCTTAGGTGGTGATCAAGTCGACCATTTCGGGCGCTTCGCGGAGTGGGTCAAAAATTACTCGGGTAGATCACTAAACTCAGACACTGGCGTAATATTAAGCGTCTTGTCGATACGCTTGCCAAAGCCAGCGAGCACCTTGCCAGGCCCGCACTCGTAAAAACTACTAACACTGTTTTCTGTTGCCATATTGCGTAGGCAATCTTCAAAACGAACCGACGATACTACTTGGCTGACCAGGGCATCCTTAATGTCCTGCGGTGCAGAGACACGACGACCAGTGACATTGGTGTAAACTGCGATTTCAGGTGCATTAAAGTCAAAGTCCTGAATGTACTCAGCAAAGGCATCGCGCGCCGAAACCATCAATTTACTGTGATAAGCGCCAGCCACGTTGAGTGGCTTGCAAAGTTTGAAGCGGCCCTTGGAGGCGGCAACTGCTTCGAGCACCTGGGTGTTGTCGCCGGAGATGACGATTTGCCCTGGGCAATTAAGGTTGGCGATTTCAATGTCGAACTCATCACAAAACGTTTGCACTTCTTCAGGCGTGCCACCGATCACGGCAGCCATGCCGCCCTTGGTCGCGTCGCAAGCGACTTGCATCAGGCGACCACGCTCAGCAACCAGTTTAAGGCCTGTTGCAAAATCATACACGCCCGCTGCTGCGAGTGCAGTCAACTCGCCGAGGCTCAGGCCACATGCTGCAGTCACATCGTCGAGCTTGCCCGCTTCCTGCAACATACTGAACAGCGCGAAGCCCTGCACATACAAAGCTGGCTGACAGACTTTCGTTTCTGTGAGTGCTTCGGCGGGACCTTCGAAGCACAGCGTTTTGAGGTCCCAGCCAAGGATTTCGTTCGCCTCATCATAGAGCACTTTCGCAATTGTGGAGTTCTCGTAAAGAGAACGGCCCATGCCCACGGATTGTGCGCCTTGTCCGGAAAAAAGAAGTCCTGTTGCCATAGAATATATGTGTCTTGTGGTAGTTGTTCGAAAAAGGAAATAGCCTTAGTCTTTACACTTTAGGAATCAACCAGAAAGCGCGATGTATTAGCAATTGGAAGACCCTTAAAATAAAAAGGCCGAAGCATTTCTGCTCCGGCTTTTGAAAGTTTGATGTAAGACGCTTACTTGGAAAGCTTCGCTGCGCTTTCGACAAGTGCTGCGAAGGAGTTTGCCTTGAGCGCGGCACCGCCGATGAGGCCACCGTCGATGTTTGGCTGAGCGAGGAGCTCGTCTGCGTTTTCTGGCTTCATCGATCCGCCGTAGAGGATGCGCACTTTATCAGCTGCCTCAGCACCAATCAAAGCAGTCAGAAGGTTACGAATTTCCGCGTGCACTTCTTCGGCCATTTCTGGTGTCGCAGTTTTGCCTGTGCCGATCGCCCATACTGGCTCGTAAGCTATGACAAGTGCGTCTGCAGCGTCTGCAGTAACTCCTACGAGTGCTCCTTCGAGTTGAGTCTTAATGACTTCGTTGACCTTGCCAGCTTCGCGTTCGTCGAGTGTTTCGCCGATGCAAACAATTGGCTTAAGGTTGGCAGTAAGTGCTGCGAGTGTCTTCTTATTAACGATTGCGTCAGTTTCACCGAAGTATTCGCGGCGTTCTGAGTGTCCGAGGATGACGAACTTGCAAAACAGGTGGCGAAGCATTTCAGCTGAGATCTCACCAGTGTATGCACCAGTCGCTTCGAAGTGCATATTTTGTGCACCTAGAGAGACGTTGGAGTCAGTTACCACCTGAGACACTGCTTCAAGTGTGGTGAAGGTTGGGCAAACGCAGACAGAAACGTCCGTCTGTGGACCAATAATGCTGACAACATCTTTAGCGAGCTCAGCGCCTTCGGCCGAGTTCAGGTTCATTTTCCAGTTACCTGCGATGAGGTATTTGCGTGATGTTTTACTCATAGTATTTTTTGAATTAGGAATTGTTAATTAGAAAAAAGGAGGGCAACGCTCTGTCGTTGCCGTACAGAGGTGGAAATGACGGAGCATTCCCTCCCATTAAATGTGTTTAGATTGTATCGAGAGCACTGACGCCTGGTAGTTCTTTACCTTCGAGGAATTCGAGGGATGCGCCACCGCCCGTGCTCATGAATGTAACTTGGTCGCCGTAGCCAGCCATCTTGATGGCTTTCACAGAGTCGCCGCCACCAATGATGGAACATGCGTCGGACTCGGCGATGGTCTTAGCGACTGCGAACGTGCCTTTATTACAGGCTTGGATTTCGAAGATGCCCATAGGTCCATTCCAGAGAACAGTCTTGGCATTCTTAACTTCAGTATTGAATAACTCGATACTCTTCGGGCCAATATCAACCCCTTCCCAGCCGTCTTCGATACTGCCTTCGACCTCCTTGCTACTTGCAAATGTGCCGGCGCCGAAATCAAGTCCTTTGACGACCATGTTATCTACTGGGAGAAGGAACTTAACGCCCTTCTCTTTCGCTTTCGCAAGTGCTGCTTTCGCGGTTGGAATGAAGTCAGGCTCGCTAAGGGAGTCCCCTACCGTTTGGCCCATTGCCATTTTAAATGTGTAAGCCATGCCACCGCCGATGATGATGGTGTCTGCCTTCTCAAGTAGCGCGTCGATTACTTTGATTTTGTCGGAAACCTTTGCGCCGCCCAGAATCACTGTAAGCGGACGCTCTGGGCTATTGGTTTTGTCGCCTAGGTAAGCGAGTTCTTTCTCGATAAGAAGACCGCATACACAGGGCGAGAGGAATTTTGCCACACCTGCAGTGGATGCGTGCGCACGGTGCGCAGTGCCGAATGCATCGTTCACGAATGCGTCAGCAAGCTTTGCCAGTGATGCAGCAAATGCTGGATCGTTGTCTGTTTCACCCTGATAGAAACGGACGTTTTCTAGTAGCACAACTTCGCCATCGCCGAGTTTAGCAACTTCGGCTTCCACTTCTTCGCCAATGCAATCTTCGATGAACGTCACAGGCTGTCCGAGCTGTGCAGCGAGTGCTTCAGCAACAGGAGCGAGTGTATATTTCGCATTCTTCTCGCCCTTGGGACGACCGAGGTGGCTGGCAAGGATGACTTTCGCGCCTTGAGCGACGAGATTTTGAATCGTCGGCAGTGCAGCTATGATACGCGAATCGTCTGAGATGACACCGTCTGTAAGTGGGACATTGAAGTCACAACGGACGAATACGCGTTTGCCAGAAAGATCGACATTTTTGATGGATTTTATAGCCATGTTAAAAAGTGATGAGTGGTGGTGAAAGTGAGAGTGATGATTGTGCCGAAAATGGCGTAGCAATCATCCTTTAAATTATAAAACTGAAAACCAGAGAACTGGAAACCTGAAAATAAAAAAGACCGCCGCGACAGAGTATCCGCTAATGGGAAACCTGCGCAGCGGCCAGAAATTCAAAATGCGATTAACAAGATCCTAGAGGAACTTGGAAACCTTCTGGACGAGTTCAACAACGCGGTTTGAGTAACCCCACTCGTTGTCATACCAAGAAACAAGCTTGAAGAATTTGTCGTTAAGACCCATTCCGCTGCCCGCATCGAAGATGGAGCTAAGCTCGTCGTGGATGAAGTCAGAAGAGCAAACTTCGTCTTCAGTGTAACCAAGGATACCCTTAAGGGAACCTTCGGAAGCTTCCTTCATCTTTTCGCAGATTTCTGCGTAAGATGTGCTCTTCTCTGTCTTAACTGTAAGGTCTACAGCAGAAACAGTCGGAGTTGGGACGCGGAAAGCCATACCAGAGAGCTTGCCTTGAACTGCAGGAAGCACGAGGCCAACAGCCTTCGCAGCACCTGTAGTCGAAGGGATGATGTTAAGAGCTGCTGTGCGGCCACCTTTCATGTCCTTAGGCGAAGGACCATCAACTGTCTTCTGAGTCGCTGTGTAAGAGTGAACTGTTGTCATCAGACCTTCGACGATACCAAAGTTTTCAAGGATGACCTTAGTCATTGGTGCCAAGCAGTTAGTCGTGCAAGAGGCATTGGAGATGAGGTCGTGCTCAGCAGTGATTTCGTCGTCATTCACGCCGATGACTACTGTCTTTACGCCGTCACCCTTACCAGGAGCCGAAATGATGACCTTCTTCGCGCCAGCAGTGATGTGACCTTGTGCCTTGTCATCTTGGACGAACAGACCAGTTGATTCGATTACGATATCAACGCCAAGCTCCTTCCATGGCAGTGCTGCAGGACCTTCGCGAACTGCGAGCGTCTTAATTTCGTGGCCGTTCACGACGATGACATCGTCACCCTTAGTTTCAACTGTGCCTTTGAAGCGACCCTGTGTGGTGTCATATTTAAGTAAGTATGCGAGGTTCTCCGCAGGGACGAGGTCGTTGATTGCGACTACTTCGATCTCGCTTCCAAGCAGGCCCTTCTCAACGAGAGAGCGAAATACCAAGCGACCGATGCGGCCGAAACCATTAATTCCAATTTTTGTAGCCATTTTTATATGTGTGTTGTTGCAGTTTTAGATGAAAAAATCTGAGAAGCAGGGACTAATTAATCAGGTTCGTGGCATTGGCAAGAAATATTCGCTAGGATTGTTTAAACAGGGAATCGCATTGCGCAATTTGTCAGCCATTATCGAGTTGTACTAGTTAGGTTTGTCCGTGTTTGATGTAATGTTGGTATTTTTCGTTAAGCAACAGCATGCGATCTTGATTTAAGTTAATCTACTTGACAGTGAGTCACTAAAAGGTGACCTATCATCTTTGCTCAGATGGACAATTAAGGTACTCGTTGCAATGTATTGTAACAGACCTTGTTCAAATGGAAATTTAGATGCTAATCTACAGCGGTACGTCAGATATTTGTACACTTGCTACTTATGAAAATTAAAAATTGGGACATTTTTGCGTTCATCGTCTTTTATCACTTATTACTTGTGGTATTGATCCCCGCTGCGATCGCTGCAGTCAGTTGGCCCGCTATTATATTATTTCTGGTCACTTACATCATTGGTGGCATGTCGATCACTGTCGGCTACCATCGTCT
>DBBT01000124.1 GCA_002292345.1 Opitutia bacterium UBA977
CACCAATGCTAGTCAAAGACATCGCCGCGCAATCCGACGTCTCAAAATTCTACCTTGCAAAGATAATCAGTCGCCTAAGTCAAGCGGGGTTGGTCAAGTGTAAGCGTGGTTACACTGGCGGTGTTCAACTCGCCCGCCCAGCAGAACAAATCAGCCTACTAGATGTGAGCCGTGCAATTGAGGGCGAAGCGTGGACTGAGAGCTGCCTGCTAGGCATCGCACAATGCTCCGACGAACACGCCTGCCCGCTGCACCACTTCTGGAAGAATACGCGATCCGAGATCAGAAAAAATCTAGCCGAAACTTCGCTAAAAGACTCGATAGAATTTGAATCTCATCAGAAAAAAATCGTACTTCGTAATTCTAGATAGAGGCAGAAGTGCGTGCCTCAAGAATAGTCGTTTATCTACGAGAATTAAGCTTCCGAAGGTAAACGTTACGCGTATTAGCCTTGGGAATAAATTAAATTCGCTCCCCTTACGCTAATCAATCCTCGTATTTAATCTTCGATTGCCTTAACCATTAAAAGAGTCACTTGTCTTGCAGCCTAAACAATTAAGCACAGCGAATGAAGACCTCCCTCAACGCAATTGAACAAGCCAAAGTTCTCATCGTAGATGACGAGCCTCACAACCTGCAATTAGTGAGTGAAATATTAAACCTACAGGGCATGCCGGTCGTACTTGCGATACAAGGAGACGAGGCCATAGAAATTGCCAGAGAGCAACAACCCGCACTCATCTTACTGGATATTATGATGCCAGGGCTAGATGGCCTGACTGTGTGCAAAATACTCAAGTCTGACAAAGCAACCAAATCGATTCCAATCATATTCTTAACCGCCGCCACCGAAGTCATTGATTTAGTCAGCGCTTTTGCTGCAGGCGGTGTTGATTACATCAAAAAGCCTTTTATCCGAGAAGAGTTACTCGCCCGCGTTCAGACACACATCAGCCTCAACCAAGCGCGCCAACAACTTAAAGCACTCTACCAGCAAAAAACAGATCTGCTAACGACACTTGCGCATGACGTTAAAAACCCGACAGGCGCTATCGAGGGCCTAGCGACGCTGATGATGGAGGACATCAAAGAAGGTAATCAAGACTCGCACGAATTCTACTCGATGCTTGAACTAACACAACAAAGCGCCAGAGGGATGACTGATTTCGTCAACGACATCCTCGATGAGGAGACACGTAACCAAGGTGAGGTACCAGAATTTACAAAAGCTCAAATTAATGTCGCAGAAATTGTCGACCACTTGGTGAAACTAAATGCCGTTCAATCGAACGAGAAGGGAATTCGCCTCATATATGAGCCGAAATTTAAGCCGATGGTACATATCAGCCGACGTATTCTAACTGGCATGTTTGATAACATCATCAGTAATGCCGTTAAATACTCGCGAAACAACTCGGAGGTCATCGTCCATCTGGTGCCAGCCGAATCCCAGCCAAACGGCTTCCGTTTCGAAGTCCACGACAGTGCCTGTCTGATTACCCCTGAAAACCGAAAAGCACTCTTCAAGAAATTCACAAAAGGCACCGCGGTCCCGATTGGTAAAAGCTCTTCTCATGGAATCGGCCTAGCGATTGTAAAGCGCTTAGTTGATCTATACAATGGCGACATCGGCGTGCGAGAGCGAGTGGATGGCGAGGGCAATGTATTCTACATAGAAATACCTCTAGAATCGTAGAGTGCCACAGAAACAATACCGACAAAGAGCGACCCAACTCAGTCGGCACTGCTTACCTGTCTTTCAATTGACTTGATTTTAATCGCTATACCTATCCACGCTTAATGGGCTCGCATGAAAGCTTTGATTGCGGCCGGAGTCGGCTCGACTGTGTGCTTTACAATCTCTCGGGCTTTCAATGTCTCCAATGATAGATGTGTTGAATCTTGTCCGATCGATTCTACAATTGTATCTGGGAATTTTGCCGGATGCGCAGTCGATAAGACGAGCTGTGGTCCATCGAAGTTGCCAGCAAACCCACACGCAGTATGTGGATCGGCCACATAGCCGTATTGCTCATAGACACGCTTGATGAGGGCACTAATCTCAGTGTCGTTCGTGCACGAGCTGCTAATGCCATCCGACTTAAAGTCCTCAAACACGTATTTACCCGTTTGCTTAAAAGTACTGATCACTTCGCATACCCGAACGGAATCACAACCTTCTGCGTAGTATAGGAAGCGCTCGAAGTTGGAAGCCACCTGAATGTCCATTGACGGAGCCAAACTCGGTGCGACGTCATCGAGCTGGTATATGCCAGTCTGAAAGAGGCGGTGTAAAATATCGTTTTGATTGGTCGCGACGCGGAAGCCCTTGATCGGCACGCCCATGCGTTGCACTAGCCAACCAGCTAAGACATTACCAAAGTTTCCCGTCGGCACCACAAATGTGACATCCTCGCGAATATCAGCCGGCAAGCGAAAGAAAGCAGACACGTAATACACGCACTGCGCCAAGATACGGGCGAGGTTGATCGAGTTGACTGCAGAGAGGCCGACTTCAGCCGCGAACGCACGATCCTCAAATACAGTCTTCATCGCCGCCTGCGCATCATCAAAGCTGCCCTTGATCGCCAAGGGGAAGACGTTGTCCGCTCCAGTGCAGGTCATCTGACGCTCTTGCAGCGGCGATACACGGCCTTCGGGATATAGGATGAAAGTCTTCACGCCAGTCTTACCAAGTAGCCCGTGGATCGCCGCTGCACCAGTATCGCCAGAGGTTGCGCCCAGCACAGAGATCGGATTTCCAGTACGAGCGATCTGCGCTTCGTAAAGATTGCCTAGAAATTGCAGGGCAAAGTCTTTAAACGCCAAAGTCGGCCCATGAAACAACTCTAGGACGAACAGATCGTCGCTCAGTTTTTGAATTGGTGCGATGTCCGCATGATCAAATTTTGTGTATGATTGTTCAACGATCCCCTTCAATTCGGCACGGTCGATATCAGTGGCAAACACAGCCATAAACGCTTCGCACAGTTGTGCATAACTGAGCGACTGCCAGTCTTTGAGAAAAGGCGCTAGGTCAGGTAGTGTCGCGGGTAGATACAAGCCACCGTCAGGTGCTAGCCCTTCGGCAATCGCCGTCGAAAAAGAAACAGGAGGCACTTGGCCACGTGTGCTGATGTATTTCATAGCAACAGAGTTCCGAATTCAGAGCAAAAGAGTCAATCCACAATTGAGCACTTCGGCGTAACGTGGGGTACTTTCCCCTTTAGCACAGCCAGCGAATGTCTCGAAATATAAAGATGCATAAGCGTTAAATATGAGTACCTGAACATGCGCAAATTCCAGAACCTCACCTCAACGGCGACTCCACTGTAAAGGCGCTATCGTCTTTGAACTAAAAGCCTCAGTGCTGGAATCCACCACTAAATCCACGGCCTTCATCGAGATGGCGTAGTCGCCCTCACACATCTGCGATGTCGCAGAAGATTTGCTCGAAAGCGGTGATCGCATTTTCCATAAGTTTGAGATCGAAGCCTTCATCTGGCGCGTGCAAATTATCAATCGGTGTAAACAGGCCGACCATCAAGGCATCTAGTCCAGCGCGTTTATTAAAATCGGCAATCACTGGAATACTGCCCCCTTCACGCAAGTAGATCGGCGCATGACCAAAGCATTGCGCAATCGAGCGGTTCGCGGATTTGAACGCACGCGCCAAGGCTTCTGGTTGATCTGCGGGTGTATTTGGGCGCTCTGGCGGCACTGCAAGATATGCTTCTGCGACCGGGCCGCGGCGTACTTTCAAGGTCACCCCTGCGGGGCATAGCGCTTCAATCGCAGCGACGACTTGATGTTGTATCTTATGCGGGTCTTGGTTGGCAACTAAGCGGCAAGTGACTTTAGCAAACGCCTCGCTGGCAATTACCGTCTTCGAGCCTTCACCTTGATAGCCACCACCGATTCCATTAAACTCAAGTGTCGGCCCAAAGCGCACAGCCTCGAGCGGCGAGAGACCATTCGCAGGATAAAATGCGGGCACATCGAGCATCGCTTGATAGCTTTCGACTGTCTCTGGGTAGCGTTTTAATTCTTCGCGTTCCCACTCTAAAACCGGCAGCACATCGTCATAAAACCCGGGCACATTCACACTACCATCTGGATTATGAAGCCCTGCGCAAATTTCCATCAACGCCTGCAATGGATTGTAAACTGCGCCGCCATGGATACCCGAATGCAAATCGCTCTTCGGCCCGCGCACTTTAATTTCCAAATCGACCAGACCACGCAATGCGGTGGTGATCACAAGTTGCTCGGTATTTGGGCTGCCCGTATCGGAAACGAGAATGAAATCTGCCTTTGAAATGCGCTCTGCATACGTATCAAAGAACTTCGGCATGCTCGGGCTGCCAATCTCTTCCTCCCCTTCGATCACATAAGTAATATTGAGCGGCAGATCTGGATGCTTGGCCAACACTCGAGCAAGTGCCGTCATGTGCACGATTGTTGGTCCCTTGTTATCGGCAGAGCCACGACCGTAAATTCGCCCCTCGCGCACTTCCGGTTCAAACGGCTCACTGGCCCAGAGCTCAAACGGGTCTGCAGGTTGCACATCGTAGTGTCCGTAAATCGCGATGTGCGGCCAAGCCGGATCACCAAAGCGTTCGGCTAAAAGAATCGGGTGCAGTGCCGTCTCCACTACTTCGACCGTGAAGCCAATGTCTTGCAGCAGGCCAGTGGCATATTCACGCGCCCCCTTCATGCCATCCGCATACGCGGGGTCCGTGGAAACGGAGGGGAAACGAATATATTCTTTAAGAGCTTCGATTGGATCCAACATGCGTCTTAATTTGCGTTGTCCCTCTCACAGGTCAAGTGAGCACATTGAAATAACGTACCCCATTAGGAAAACCCGCGATTCGGTGTGAATGCTGCCCCACCTCACAAAACTTACTCACTCTCGCCCAAGGCACACTTCGGATATGCGGAAGAGAATTGCTCAGCGCGCACGACGAACAACCGATTAACAAAGTTCATGCATTTTTGATTCAATAATTTTGAATTCAAATAAACTAGCGGTGATCCCAAGGTAACTTCACCTGCACGGGTTTGTGATCCCACACCTCGAAAGGCTCAAATATCTTACCAGGATTAAGAATTCCCTTCGGGTCGAGGGCATCTTTTACCGCTCGCATCGCAGCGATCTCGGCCTTGCTGTGCTGCAGCTCCATAAATGGTGCTTTCGCCAAGCCCACTCCATGCTCACCGGTAATGACACCACCGAGATCGACCACCTTCTGCATGAGCTTTTTGATGCCTACCTTCGCCTTGACCGCGTCTTCAGGGTTGGAGCGATTATACATAATATGCACATGCAAGTTGCCGTCGCCGGCGTGACCGAAGGTCGGCGTAGCTAGGCCGATCTCTTTTTTCAACGCGATGGTATATCGAATAAGCTCTGCTTGCTTTTGAATCGGCACTACTACGTCTTCGTTTAATTTGGTATCCGCAATTGAGAACATTGATTGCGAACAAGTACGCCGCACCTGCCACAGCGCTTCGGCCTTAGCATCGGTTCGAGCCTCGCGATGAGCCAGCGCACGGCTCTCCATAAACTCCAGTAATCGGGCGCGTTGTTCGCGCACCTCTACGGGACGGCCATCCACTTCGATCAATAGAATCGATGCGCGTGGGCAATCGTCAAAAATTAAATTACCTGTGTAACGCTCCGCACACGACACGGATTGACGATCGAGGAATTCGAGGATGGATGGATTCAGCCCGGCTTCGAATAAGGCCACGGCGGTTTTGAGTGCAGCGGCTTCGGACTTGAAAGCAAACATGCCAGTCCAGCGCTTTTGCGGTTTTGGGATGAGCTTCAGCGTTGCGGAAGTGATCACGCCCAAGGTGCCCTCGGAGCCGATCAACAAATCCCGGAGGTTCAGTCCTGAGACGTATTTCTTAAGTGCAAGACCCAGTTTAAATGGACTGCCATCGGCATAATACCCTTCCAGGCCGAGCACATAATCGCGGGTCACACCATACTTCACGCATCTTAAGCCGCCCGCATTGCAGGCGATATTGCCGCCGATGGTGGAGTATTTTTTAGACGACGGGTCTGGCGGATAAAACAGCCCGACGGCTTCGACTTGATCCTGTATCTCAGAGGTAATCGCACCCGCACCAACTGTCACCATGCGAGACACTGTATCGATCTTAATATCAGCGAGTGCTGAAACATCTAAGACCCACCCTCCGTGCAGCGGCACTGTCGAGCCCGTCGCAGACGAACCTGCACCTCGGGCAGTCACAGGAATCGTATATTTATGAGCGAGCTTTAGCACCGCACCGACCTCGGTAGCGGTTTGCACTTTGACCACTGCATCAGGTAAAAACGAAAGACGCAGGTTATCTAGGGACGCATCGAAGCAGCTTTTTTTATCTAAAAAGACTCGCCCGGGTAATTTTCGGCGCAAGGCCTTCATTGCCTTTTGGATGGTGACCTTGTATCCACTCTCTGGCTTTCGACTGGGCTGACGACTCATATTACTCACAGGGTATAATTGATATTATCGTGAATTCAACCACATCTACGCGAAACAGTCCCACAGATGCGCATCTTTCAGTGCACCAAGAGATCTTTGACTAAAATATACGCCAATTCGCTACGTACGAACGGCAAGTACCTGTGTATCCAACTCGACAGTGAAACGCGCGCCAACTCGATCCTCGCGATTCTCAGCATACACTTTGCCACGATGCAACTCAGCGATTTCCTTACAGATTGCGAGGCCGAGTCCTGTGCTCGTCTCATTGCCAGTCGGTTGTACCGACGTTTTTCCAAAATGAGTAAATAGCTTATGCATTTCACCCTCCGGAATACCAGGGCCTTCATCTTCGATCGCGATTTTAAAGATCCCATTCACTTCCTCGGTTAGCACTCGGATAAGAGCGCCAAGAGGCGAATACTTGACCGCATTACTTAACAAATTATCAATCAAACGGCGGAATTGAGCCCTATCGAGCATCAACAGGTCTGGCATGCCGCGGTCATCTAATTCCAACTTAATAGACTTCTTATTTGCACTGAACTGATAAATATTGAGCGAGGAAGAGACCACCTCACGCACCTGACAGGGCATTGCTTCCGAACGCTCTTCGCCACTTTCAATTACCGATAGATCAAGCAATTCATCGACCAGATGCAGCATCGAGGCTGAAGTCGATTGAATCGTATCCGCAATTTCTTTCTGGTCATCATTGAGTGGACCACTCTCCGCAAGGAACTCTGAAAGACCACGAATCGAAGCCAAGGGATTGCGCAAATCATGCGATGCGACACCAATGATACGATTTTTCGCGAGGTTGGCTTTCTTTAGGCCATTGATGAATTCGCGTTGAAAGCGCATCAACACACGCATCTTTAAGTGATTCCGAATACGAGCCAAGGCCTCGTGGCGATTGATCGGCTTCGCGACATAGTCACAGCCGCCCGCATCCAGACCTTCGACGATCGAACTAGTGTCGGAGCGGCCCGTTACAAATATAATTGGTACATGCTTCAGACCCGGCATCTCCTTGATTTTCCGACACGTCACGAAGCCGTCGATACCGTCCATGATGACGTCGAGCAGGATCAGATCTGGCTCATTTGCCTCGATACACTCGATCGCGCCTTCGCCGGAGTCAGCCTCATCGACGACAAATCCACTGCGCTCAAGCACACGGCGCAGCAACTTACGAATGATCTCGTCGTCGTCCACGACAAGGATACGAGATCCTTCGGTATTAATTTCTTCGGTTTGATTCACTCAGGCGATAGATAATGGATACGACAAGTATTCAGTAAAAGAGCTTCCTCAGCTCAAAGTCAATCAAAGGGACTCCTAACGGAACATTCGGAGACGCTTTAATATTGCACCCAAGCGCCCCCTTCGCATTTTCTCACGGCTATGCTTCAAGCTGGTATCGTAGGTCTCCCCAATGTGGGCAAAAGCACACTGTTCAACGCTCTTACGCGCACGCGCAAGGCTGAGTCGGCAAACTATCCGTTTTGCACGATCGACCCAAACGTGGGCGTCGTTCAAGTTCCGGATGCTCGTCTGGACCCTCTTCGCGAGATCTCCAAGACGAATAAAGTCATCCCGGCCGCGATTGAATTCGTCGATATCGCCGGCCTTGTTGCTGGCGCGAGTAAGGGGGAAGGCCTTGGCAACAAGTTCCTCGCCAACATCCGCGAGGTCGATGCCATCGTGCACGTCGTGCGTTGTTTCGATGATGACGATATCATCCACACCTTGTCCGGCATTGACCCGCTACGTGATATCGAAGTGATCAACACTGAGCTCATCCTCGCCGACATCACCTCACTTGAAGGCCAACAAGATAAGTTAGTGAAGAAAGCGCGCGGTGGCGATAAAGAAGCCGTCGAAAACGTTGCACTCATCGAGCGCCTGCTGCCACACCTGAACGAGACCAAGCCAGCGATCACGCTCAACTTATCGGACGACGAACAGGGCGCGCTCAAGCGCCTCTGCCTACTTTCAGCAAAACCAGTGCTCTATGCCTGCAATGTCGCCGAATCAGACCTCGCCGACTACTCGGGCAATGCCTACGTCACCGCCGTCGAGAAATTTGCCCACGAACACCACGGTGCAGGCACCTGCGTCGTTTCAGCCTCCGTCGAAGCTGAGCTGATCGACTTTGACGAAGAAGAAGCCTCAGAGTATCTCGAATCACTCGGCGTACAGGATTCTGGCGTCTCGCTCCTCATTCGTGCGACCTACGATCTGCTCGGTCTCGCTTCCTACTTTACTGCGGGCGTGCAAGAAGTGCGTGCATGGACTTTTAAAAAAGGGATGAAAGCACCGCAATGCGCTGGCGTCATTCATACCGACTTCGAATCAGGCTTCATCAAAGCTGAAGTGGTCGCCTACGACGATTTGATCGAAGCAGGCAATGTCGCCAAAGCACGCGAAGCTGGTAAATACCGACTTGAAGGCAAGGACTATGAATTTAAAGACGGCGACGTGGCACTCTTCCGCTTCAACAACTAGGCGACTTTTCAATTCCACACGGGCGTTTTATTACCGCAGCAGCCTAATCATTGCGATTAGCTCGAAGAATAGAAGATTCGCGCAGTTGACTAAACCGAGACTCACTTGCACTTCTTATGCTCACTATGATCTCGCGAATTTACTACCATAACTTTCAACGCCTGCCACTCATATTAGCCGGCATCGCAGCACTCTGCTTGAGTGGTTGTGATCAAGCGCAACCCGTGGCCTACCAAATCCCGAAGGAGCAACGCGCCGACACGATACCAACGATCGCAGCGGCAACCACGCCAGAAACGAGCGCCCCAAGCAAGATGAACGTGCTGCCCGGCATGCAACAGGCCGCCAACGCAGCTGGCGATGTTGACTTCACCACTCCTGAAGGCTGGGAAAAGCTCCCTGCAAGCGGCATCCGCAAAGCGAATCTCAAAGTCACCGCCGACACTGGCAGCGCCGAAATCACCATCCTCACATTCCCTGGTGATGTCGGCGGACGCCTCGCCAACATTAACCGCTGGCGCGGTCAAGTCGGCCTCGAAGCAGCCACGGCCGAAGATTTGCGCGACTATACTACAGATTATGACATCTCAGGGCACCGCGGACTCTACGTGCGTCTTGAAGGCGAAACGCAAAGCATCCTCGGCGCACTCCTGCCCTTCCATGGCAGCACTTGGTTCGTCAAAATGCTGGGTGACACTCCCACCGTGCTTGCTAACGAAGCATCCATGCAGCAATTCCTCGATTCGATTCAAATCGAAGACCACGCTCACTAAATCATGAAAGCGCTGCTTCAATTCTTTGCATCCCTGCGGCTCACCGTCGTCTTGCTCGCTTTGTCGATGGTGCTGATTTTCTTTGGCACGCTCGCCCAAGTCGAAACTGGCATCTGGAAAACACAGAAGGACTACTTCGAAAGCATCCTAGCGATCTGGGCTTACCCCGAAGCATGGATCGCATACGATCAGCTCTACTGGCTACGCATCCCGATGCCCGGTGGCTACTTGCTCGGCGGCATGCTGCTGATCAATCTCGTAGCCGCCCACGTCACTCGGTTTACATTAACCGCCAAGAAAGCCGGCATCTTCCTGATCCACATCGGCCTGATCCTGCTACTCATTAGCGAGTTACTGACCGACGTGCTCTCTGAAGAAAGCCAAATGCCCGTCGATGAGGGCGCCAGCAGTAACTACTCTCAAGAATATCGCGAAAACGAACTCGTGTTGATTGATCGCTTGCACGCCGATTTCGACACCGTGCATAGCATCCCCATTGCACTGCTCAAGCCAGGTAAAACAGTCGCCGTGCCAGAGAGTCCACTGACCATTCGTACCGTCAGCTACTATCCGAACGCACAAATCGGCCGTGCCCAAGAAGGTGCCGCGCCAGTCGAGTCTCCCGCCAACCAAGGTGTCGCCGTTAAGATGAACGTCGTCGTTACACCGACTGCGGTTACATATGCGGAGAATCAGATCAACACCGCCACTGCTTACGTCGAAGTGCTCGGCCCCGAGGGTTCACTCGGCATCTGGTTGGTTTCGAATGTCATCGACGATCGCTTTCCACCGCAAATGGTGACTCTTGGCGAACAAAGCTGGGAGATCGCCCTACGGCTGAAGCGCCACTATTACCCATTCGAAGTCGAATTGGTCGATTTCTCCCACGAGAAATATCCTGGTACTGAGATCCCTTTTAATTACTCCAGTGAAGTCATGGTACGCCACAGCGATACCACAAAAAACCAAAAAGCGCTGATCTACATGAATCATCCGCTGCGCTACGAAGGCCTCACCTTTTACCAAGCCTCCTTCGCCAACGACGACCGCACCTCGATCTTCCAAGTCGTGCGTAATCCAGGCTGGGTCCTGCCCTACGTCAGCGTACTGCTAATGGGAGTGGGCATGCTCGTCCAGTTCGGCATGCATTTCTTTAAATTCCTTAACAAACGTAGCCACTAAATTTTTTAACTACGAAAAACACAAAAGACGCGAAAACATGACGACTGAAATTATCTATAAAAAAGAAAGCTATCAGATCATGGGAGCTGCGTTCGAAGTCTACAAAGAGAAAGGCTGTGGATTCCTTGAAGTGGTGTATCAAGAATGCCTAGCCATGGAGTTTGAAGATCAAAGCATTCCAGCAGTCGAAAAATCACCATTAGTTCTACACTACAAGGGACGGGAACTAAAACAGCGATACGAGCCTAACTTTATATGCCTTGAGAAGATCATAGTTGAAATCAAAGCTATTAGCACCCTCACCGATCAACACCGCGCTCAAGTCATCAACTACCTAAAGGCGACAGGCAAAGTGTTAGGCATACTCATCAATTTTGGACATTATCCAAAAGTGCAGTATGAACGCTTCGTGAATCAGGCACATTAATCCAACACCGCCCCTTCAAGAAACCACCCATCTGCATTTTCCTTTTTCGCGTATTTCGCGCTTTTCGTAGTCAAAATCATTCATTGTGAAAAAATTTGCCTTCAGTCTCATCTTAATCATCGCGACGCTCATCATTGCCCGCGGTTTCAAGCCTTCCAATAACCCGTCTGAGTTCGACATCGACAGCTTTGCTGAGCTGCCAGTGCAAGTGGGTGGACGCATCAAACCGCTTGACTCGGTTGCGCGTAACACCCTGCTCGTGCTCGCTGCACGTCAAAAAGTCGTCACCCCCGAAGGCGTGACACTTAGTCCGATCGAATGGTTCATGGATCTGACCATGCGTCCTGAAGTGGCCGACACCTATCGCGTGTTTAAAATCGAGTTCCCAGACGATCTTGGCATCGCAGGCCTCGCACAAAAAGGCCAGCGCCACTACGCCTTCAATGATCTATTACCGCACTTCGACGAGATACTGCGACTCTATAAGGAAATCAACCCTGAACCGAAAAAACGTAGCCCCTACGAGCAACAAATCGCCGATCTTAACGACGGCCTCACACTCTACCACCGGGTAATGCACTCGCTGCACCCGGTCGGCCCCCCAGAGCGGCTTGATCGACTCGTCGATGAATATCAGAGCTACATTAGCAGTGTCGAACCAGGACTCGTGGCCCTCCGTCAACAGCAAGCGGGAGAGGACTACGATGCCGAACTACTCAGCAGATTCATTCAATTTGGCGACGATTATTTGAAACTTTCAAAGACCGCCTATTTGCGCGTCGTGCCGCCAATCGCACCCGTCGACCCACTCGACGACTGGAAAAATATTGGTTTGGAATTACTCGACGTAATGCGGGGCGATGACCTCAGCCCTTACGTCACGAGCTACGCCAGCCTGACAATGGCATATCGCATGGATCAGCCCGACATGTTCAACCAAACCGTCGAACAATTACGCCAGCGCTTTATCGGTGCATTCCCGCACGATATTGGTCGTGTGCATTTTGAGCGCCTCTTTAACCAAGCGCAACCGTTCTACCTTTCGATGCAGCTTTACGTGCTGATCTTCCTGACCGTCTGCATCTCATGGCTGCGCTGGCCTGCGCCGCTGGCCAAAGCGGCATTTTGGGTGCTATTGCTTGCCTTTACTATACATACTTTAGGGCTGATTGCTCGTATGTACATTCAAGAGCGCTACGGTGTTTTTGTGACGAATCTTTACTCTTCTGCGGTGTTCGTCGGTTGGGGTGCCGTGCTGCTCGGTGTGATCCTTGAAAAGTTCTATAAGAACGGCGTCGGCGCGGCGATGGCTTCGCTGGTCGGGTTCTGCACGCTCATCATTGCGCACCACCTATCCATGAGCGGCGACACGCTTGAAATGATGCGCGCAGTGCTCGACTCCAACTTCTGGCTAGCGACGCACGTCACTGTCATTACATTCGGCTACTCCGCTATGTTCTTTGCCGGCGCACTTGCATTGATCTTCACTGTGCTCGGACTATTCTCCAAGCGCTTCAGCAAAGAGTCGGCCAAATCCATCGTCAGTATGGTCTATGGTATCACCTGCTTTGCCACGTTGTTTAGCCTGGTGGGGACTATCCTCGGTGGCATCTGGGCCGATCAATCCTGGGGTCGCTTCTGGGGCTGGGATCCGAAAGAAAATGGCGCGCTGATGATCGTGATCATGGGTGCCATCGTGCTACACGCGCGCTGGGGCGGGATCGTGAAAGAGCGCGGCCTCATGGCTTTGGCTATCTGTGGTAGCATCGTGACCGTATGGTCGTGGTTCGGCACCAACCTACTCGGCGTTGGCCTACACGCCTATGGCTTTACCAGCAGTGGCTTCTGGTGGACGATCGGCTTTGCCGCCAGCCAGATCTTTTTCATCTGCCTAGTGAACTTACCTTGGCGCTACTGGCGCAGTGCATTCGGCGAAGATAAGAACCGCCGCGAACGCAAAGGAATCCTTATCGCTGCCCAAGAGAGCGATAAAGCTTAATTGGCGCGCGCCTGACGAGGCGATAAGCTCGTAGCAGTCGCCCCTGAAGGGGCATCGAATAGCGACTCAAATACGACACGATTCGGTCGAATTTTAGTGAACGCGATGGTGTCATTTAACGTGCCATTAAAGTAGAGTTTATAACCCATTGGTAGACGAGGAGATGCCGCGACTTCAGGCCGCGCAAAGTGAATTTCAAGATCCACCAAATCTATTCCTCTCAGAACTTGAGCCCGGCGATAGACTTCCTCATAGCTCTGCTGGTCGATATAATGATAAATAGGAAACGGCAATAGCCCACGACTCACGACCACCGCACAAACGCGCCCTTGCCATTGCTCATCAGGCAAACGCTCCAAAACCGACTCAAGCCGGTAATCAAGTGACTCATGGGCATGATAGCTCCATGCTAGGTGTGCGAGCGAACTCTCAAACAACGCCACCCGCGTGAAGAATCCGACTTCGTCTTTATTTAAATTTAAAAAGTCTGTCTTAACCCATCCTTGCTTTCCATTATAGCCAAACGCTGCGGTATACTTGAAATCAACACCCTCTGTTTTTAATGTATACAGATTTGGGCAACGCGCCATTGCAACCAATTCACAGGTCGTATTTTCAGTCGAGGCCATGCCATTCACAATCAAAGACTTTACCTCACTGAGCTGTGTTGCCTTTAAATGTTTCTCCAACAGGAGCACCAGTGAAGACTGCGACGGCACCCTGCTATTTGGCTGATCGACGCGCTTACTGACCTTTGAATTCGCCATCATTGCAATCGGTGCTGCAGCTGTTGCAACGATAGGCGCACTGCCAGCCAGCAACAAATAATACAGCAATCCGACGATACCCCCAACCACAATCGTTACTGTCCCAACTACAAAAAGCACCGTTCGCTTAGCGACTTGTTGCCCTAGGATATCAATATATTGCGATGATTTCATTTAAGATTATATTTTGGAAAACGGCCAAAAATGACCATTAGCAATCTGTATACGACAAGCACCTAACAAATAAAAGCATTAAAGCATAACGCATTCGAGTTGCTATAATCTATATACACAAGCCGGCAGCTTCGACACGCGAACTACACCTGATTCGCCACTTGCGGCAGGCAGACATTAACAGACAGACAGCTACGATTAGCCGCCGTTTGCCTGACGCTCCATCTCAGCGAGCTCTTCTTGAGCTTTGGCAACACGCGCCTGTGCTTCTTGGATGCGTTTCGCTCGCGCTTGAGAATCCTCATAGGCTTTTTTCTTGGCAGCCAACTCCGCTTCGAGGCGTGCCGCCTCACGCTCTGCCGCGCTAACATCTGATGTGGTCGAATTACGCGCAATCTCATCGCGCACTCTTTTCGCCTCCAAGGCCTGAATTTCTTCTTCCAGCTTCACCTGAGCTTGGGCTTCTTGATCATACTCATACTGCCGCTGAGCCTCAGCGGCTTCGAGTTCCTCCTTGTTCTGGTCATACTTGCTACCACCCAATCCACCCAGTGCAGCACCCGCCGCTGCACCCACCGCTACATTCGTCCCACTACCGTCACCAAGCTGAGCCCCAATCACAGCACCAAGAATCGCACCAGCCGCCACGCCGACATTACGCCCCGTATTGCCACTATTAGAAGATGAGCATCCGCTAAAAAATAACGCAGTGCTTAAGAGAAGAGGAGTGAGTGTCGCATTAAACATAACTGGACACTATTGTTTAGTAAGGAAATTGCAATATCGATAATAAACATCAGGATGAGGGGGTAAATACAGCCATCGCCCAAGCCGATACCAATCCGAAACCACTAATTTCTTTATATATTGCTAGGCTGCGCACTGCGATCCCCACATACAAAAACGACACCTATGAGTTTACGAAATCCCGAACGCGGCCTTTTCTCAGTCAAAGGCCTCATTTTCAGCCTCGGCCTGATCGCCTCCTTTATCTTTGTCGGTGTGCTCTACGGCGGACTGATCCGACCAGCCGCGAATAAAGCAGCACTCGCGCAAAGCTACGGCGTCGAGGGTGTCGGCTCAGCCTCGGGGATCTTCGTCATCCTTAAAGATTACGAGCAACAAATCTGCATCTCTCTCTTTCTCTGGGGTATTATGATTCTCATCTATAAATTTATCCTCGTTCACTCGGAAGCTACCGTCCTCGGACGTTTCGCTCCTGAGAGCGAAGGTATCGAAGCCGAACCAGAGGTCGACCTACTCAGCGGCGCTCGCAGTATCTCCCGCGAACGCGCAGGTAAACTCTCCGAACAAATCGACGAAAAGAGCGTACGCCCCGATCTCAAAAATAAAATCCTCCCCTACGTCATGGCCCGTGGTCTCGAGCGCTACCATATGACAGGTAACGTGCCCGAAACTACTGAGACCATCATGGGCCGACTCGAAGTCGCCTCAGAACAACAGGAGAGCGAACTGTCTATGCTTCGCTATCTGGTTTGGGCAATCCCATCCATCGGCTTCATCGGCACCGTTCGTGGCATCGGCGTCGCGCTGCACCGTGCGGACGAAGCCCTTCAAGGCGACATCTCCGGCGTCACTAACGCACTCGGCGTCGCCTTCAACTCGACCCTCGTCGCCCTCATCATCAGCATCTTGCTGATGCTCCTGATCCACCTCCTGCAAAGCGGACAGGAAGGCCTTATTTTACGCGTCCAAACCTTTTGCCGCGAACAGATCATCGATAAACTCTACGACCGAGACGAAGAGGAGGACGCCGAAATCGAGATTAAAATTGAAAACCGCGACGAAGAGCCTTCGGCAGACGACAGCACCTCTTTCAACTAAAGTTCGCACGATCGCGCCACTGACAATCCATCGATGAAACGCCGAGAAGCACAAAGCTCCGCACTGTCGTTTATCGACTGTATCTGCTGTGGTTTCGGTGCCGTCTTATTGCTCTTCATCTTGACCGCGAAAAGCCAAATCGTTCAGTCGCAGGAAGACGCCACACAATCACTCGCCGCTGAAGAGACTCTGCAACAAGCAATCGAAGCCGCTGAGGCCAAACAAAAATCTCTCGAGAAAGACATTGCCGCACTTGATCCGCAACCTGATGCCAATGCTACCAGCGTCGCGGAGCTTGCCGCCGAGCAAGAGCGGCTCGCCAAAGCCATTGAAGATCAAACCAAGGCACTTGCTACACTCGATACCACAACGGAAACCGTCGATGCCGTGGCAGGACTCGATCGCCCATCCGCCGACCAGAGCTACTTATCCGGGTTACGCCTGCGCGGGCCACGTGCCATTATTCTACTCGAGAACTCAGGCAGTATGTTGGCCGTAGACGCTAAGAGCGCCCTAGAAATCATCGGTACCGGTGGCGGAGCAAGCGCCGTGAAATGGCTGCGTGCCAAAGCCGCCGTGCGTGCCGTGGTCGCCGCGATACCAAAGGGCACCAAAGTTGCGATCTTGCAGATGAATGAAGCCACTTCGGCGGTATCTGGTAGCGCCGCAAGCCCCTACATCGACCCTTACGACAATAGCGCCCTACTCACAACACTCGAGCGACTAGACGGACTCCGAGCCTCCGGCGGCGCCGACCTATCCAAAGCCCTGCGCACCGTCGGCAGCCTAAAAGAGCGGCCTAGCAGTCTCTTATTGATCAGCGACGGTCTGCCGAGCGCGCCCAACCCCAGTCAGCGAAGCCTCTCCGAAGCTGACCGCGTGCAACTCTTCAAAGGCGCAATGGCCACACGCCCGAACTACCCCTTCAACGCGATCCTCTTCCCCTTCGAAGGCGATCCCTCCGCAGCTGGCCTCTTCTGGCAACTCAGTGGCCGCACCAACGGCATCACCCTCGTTCCTGACAACAATTGGCCCACGCTCTAAAAGGATAATGATAAAAAGACGCCAGATTGAGGTATTCAGCCTCTCCTTTCTAGACTGCCTTTGCTGCGGCTTCGGTGCGATTCTGTTGCTGTTCATTTTATCAATCGGTTCAGGAAACGCCGGCGTCGAAAGCGAGATCGACGATCCCACCTTGCAAGCCATGCGAGCGCAACTCGCTCAAATCGAAGCAGACGTCGCCAACAAAGCCGCACTGCTCGAAGCTTCCATCAACAGCGCCCAAACCGAGCAAGAGCGGCAGCGCATACAATCGGTCATTCAAGAATTGGAGACCACACTTGCCGATCTCCAACAAGAATTCGACAGCAAGCAGGCCAACCTCAGCACCAGCCAAAAGGCCGCAGCCGAAGCCACCCGACTCCTGCAAAGCTTCAAACACGAGGATCTCCC
>DBBT01000041.1 GCA_002292345.1 Opitutia bacterium UBA977
CACCGTGAACGTGAAACTGTCGGAGCCCGTATAGTCTGCGCTAGGCGTATAAGTTAAATCGGGGGCTGTTCCGCTCAACGTCCCGTTCGTAGGCGTACCCACCGAATAGGTCAGGCTGCTGCCTTCCGGATCACTGCCGGCCAGCGTGATGCTCGCGGGTGTGTTTAACACATACTGCACGCTCTGTGCGGCAGCAGTGGGCGCTTGATCCCCACCCGATATCGCAGTGACTTCGAAATTCCGGACCATACCACCTGAAAAATTACCGCTAGTGGCGGTATCCGAAAAATAAAACCCAACCGACACAATGTCCGCGGTGTCAGGTGTTGTTCCGGCACCTGCCGACACGCCAAATTGACTATATCCAGTCCAAGTTAAGCTGGCGATATTCGCATCGAAACTTGCGTAAGCATTCCCGATTACTTGTACAGTTTCATTAGCTTGATACCACCCTGTAGACGTCTCGAGTAAGAAGCTGACTGTGGGGCTATTAGAGCTGCCGCGCCCTTTAAACTCAATGTGGAATGACTCTAATACGGTATCGCTGGAAGAGCCGAGAAAGGCCGACTGCCCAGAATTATTGGCGCCGCCATTCCAGGCAAGCATGGCTTCGTAAAACAACGTAGGGTTTGCACTCACGTTGGCCAACAATTGGATGTAGTCTCCGCCAGCATTATCAGCCCAATTGTTGCCCTGTCTTTTCAAGACTACTCCACCGAATTCCTGGCCAGTGTAGCCTAATGCGCCAGACGGACTGTAAAGAGTCGCTGCGTCATAAATTGCACCGGCCGTATTGGGCCCACTACCAGAAGCCGTTACCATACCAATGTCACCGCCCTGTGCGCCTAGTTGGACAATGGTCGCGGCTTGAGCTGTAGCGGCGCCGCACAGTAGAGCAACTGCGCTAAGGGACAATTTAATCAGGGTAGAAGACTTCATGATAGAGGTATATTGGGGGTTAAATAATTGTAAATAATTCGCCTAGAATTTCTAAGATGAGGTATTCTAGCCTATTTCCAATCAGTCGCCTATCGTCTGTTTAGATGATGCGAAAGGTGTGCAAAATTTCAGTATTTTTTGCAAAAAAAGAGTGACACATTGCCTGCATCCGGCCGCTCGGAAGATAAAGAAACCATGCAACTATTAAAATCGTTTACCTGCGTTCTGTTAAGATAGTGCACACACGCTCTGCGACTTCGTTGCCAAAATCCTTAACTCATCTGTTTACACGATAGCTTGCCGGACGAATCCATGCTATAGAAACTTATGCATTTTGATCGAATACCATTAATTCTGCACCTACTAGTGAGCCTTTTGCTAGCAACCTGCGCATTGGCAGCGCCTCCGGAGCGTTCCACCACTCAACTGGAAGCGCGCCTACAGAAGATCGAGACCGAGTTGAGCGAACTAGCACATTACAGTCTGCGAACTGGCTATGGCACTGTCGGTTGGCGTTCTGTGACTCACGACGACCCGCAGCATACCGAGTGGATTCAAATTGATCTAGACGAGCCAACGTCCATTAATCAGGTGGTGTTGGTGCCGGCGATTATACGTAATGCTCAATCCGGATATCAGGCGGAAGGATTCCCGTTGGAGTTCCGCATCCTCGCGGGCCAACGCGGAGATCCGAACGGCAGTGTAATTGGCGGCGGCAAGCCTAAGGATCAACTGCTACCACGCTACGCCCCAGTCATCATTCCCCTGCCCGCAACTTCCGCTTGCTGGATACGCATCGAAGCGACCATGTTGAGCCCTCGCTCATGGGACGGCAAGCACCTACTACAACTCTCCGAGATCTTGATTTATAATGACCAAGAAAACATCGCCTTACATCAATCGGTGCAGACGTCTTCGAACACAGATCGTGGAGAACTCTCACATAAAAAGCACTTCTTAGTCGATGGGTTTATGCCTTACTTAATGGATGCGGCGCAAGGTGAACAAAGCGTGGCATTTCTTGCCAACATTAGAGAGAGTGACTCACCATCGTTCATCATCGATTTGGGCGCGCCTCAAGCCATCAATCGAATTCAGCTGCATGCCATGGATGTTAGTGACAACGTGCCTCAGGCACTGCCCTCCGATCTCGGCATCCCCCAGCGACTGCTAGTGGAAGGTGCCAATCAAGCTGACTTTTCGGATGCCACACGCCTGTTCGAATATAGGAAAGATACCGTCTACGATACTGGCCCAATAATGATCGAGCAGATCCCCGAGACTGTCTGCCGCTACGTCAGACTGACCGCGTTAGAACCGTTTATTCTCGCCCAACAATTCTACCCACTCAGCGCACGCATCGGATTCGCGGAAATCGAGCTATTTGCCAATGGTCGCAACGTGGCGCTCAACTGCCGAGTGCTTTCCGATGTACCAGAAAGCTCCGACCGGAAATTGGCAGCACTCACCGATGGCCGTAATCAGTTCGGCAACATTCTGCCAACCCGCATCTGGCTTGAGCAACTCGCCCAGCGCCATCAGTTGGAAAGCGAACGCCCACTAGTAGAGCAAGAATTGAACCAACGCTACGTCCAGCAAAAAGCCAATCTGAACCGAATGATCTGGCTAGCCGTACTCTTGGGCGGAGGGATCCTCATCACCATCCTTGTCGATCGTATGCTGCGAATGCGAGAAGCAGCTAACATTCGCGAACGTTTCGCCGCCGACCTACACGACGAGCTCGGCGCCAATATTCATACCATGGGCTTACTGGGCGATGTGGCACTGAATGCGATGCATTCGCCGGGACGACTCGAAGATGTCCTACAGCGCAATCAGGAGCTAATCAAACGCACCAGCGGCGCCATCCGCCATTGTATCAACCAACAAGAAGCTCAGGGTCCATTCGGCAAGCTCCCTACAGATATGGAACGCTCTGCCAAACGTATTCTAGCTGAGCTCGACTACGAAATTATAATAGAGGGAGAACAGTTCTTGCAGCAACTAAAACCCGGGGCACTTGACGATTTAAGGCTATTTTTCAAGGAGTGCTTAATCAACATCAGTCGCCATGCCGATGCCACCAAGGTTGTCGCACAGCTAAGTGCAAACAGCAATGCGCTCACCTTGACAGTCAACGATAACGGCTGCGGTATTTTAGAGACTGGGGACAAAGCAATTCCCGCTTCCCTCCAGCGACGCGCACGCCTGCTCGGCGCAAAAGTATTTTCTTCACAACTAAATGGTGATGGAACCTGCATTACCTTAAAATTAAAAATTTCTTGGCTACACAGAATTCAAAAAGCTTGCTTCCGAAGCCGAGGCGCGCCCGTTTGACACGGGCTCTCTATTTTAATTTTATTAAGCACAGACACATTATGAAAAAATTAATCCGCGTGATTATGGTGGAAGACCACCCCGACTACAGGGAGGGCATTCGCTTCGCCCTAGAAACAGTCGACGACATTGAACTGAAACAGACCTTCGGCACCGCAGAACGCGCCCTGCGCAGTGTGCAGGACGCCAACGACAGTACAGCGCCAGATGTGGTGCTTCTCGACCTGAACCTGCCTGGCATCAGCGGGCTCGAAGCCATCCCATGGTTTAAACAATATGTGCCCAAAACTCACCTAATCGTTCTCAGTCAATCCGACCGAGAAGCCGATGTGCTGGAGGCCATCTCCGCTGGGGCGTCAGGATATTTATTGAAAAACGCCAGCCTCGATCAAATTACCGATGGCATCCGCACGGTGATGACCGGTGGCGCGACACTCGACGCGAACATCGCCAAATTCATCCTAGACACGATTCAAGCAAAGCCACGAAAAAACATCGACGCCATCACTCTGACTGATCGTGAAATGGAAGTGCTAAGTTTAGTTGGCGAAGGATTATTGAAGAAACAAATTTCCGACCGGCTGAAGATCAGTATGCCCACAGTCGCCACCCACGTCCGGCACATTTACGAAAAGCTCAAAGTCCAGAATGCCCCCGCGGCCATTAGCAAAGCCTATCGCACTGGCATCCTTCCAGTAAAAGGTAAGGAATAGTCAAAGCGTTGCTGCTATTTCGTGACAGGCCTCTATTTGATGCCCCATTGCTGAGGCTTAAACTGCTCCATCACTGCCAGCTTTGCTTCGGCTACATCCAGAGCGGAGGATGCGCATCGTCACAGCGTAGGCGCCCTCTTCCACTGGCTGCTCGACGAACGGGCTGCCTATCATCCATGTGAATGATAGACAGGATGCAAACCTTCAATAACGCGAAAGCAAATTACTGATCTCGGGGAGTCATCGAGTATGGACGCGATGCTTCCGAGGTGCCCCATTTCGAAGGCTTAGGCCCCATTTTGAATTCGATCGTTCCGCCGTTAACCAATGCCTCATGCGGCAGAAAGCTTTTGTCCCAAGCCTTGCCGTTGATACACATGCTTTGCACATACATGTTTTCGGCGGAGTTGTCCTTCGCCGTGATCACACATGTTGCGCCGTTGGGCAGGTTCAGCGTCACTGCATCGAAGATTGGACTACCGATGGTGTATTCGGGAACCGAGTGGAGATAAGGATAAAATCCCATCGCGCTAAAGATATACCAAGCCGACATCTGGCCGGCGTCTTCGTTGCCGCTGATGCCCCAGGTGTCGTTGCGGTATTCCTTTTCCAGCACACGGCGTACCCACTTCGCAGCCTTCGCAGGTGCGCCGACGTAGTTGTAGGCATACAGCGCGTGCTGATCGGGCTCGTTGCCATGCCAGTATTGGCCGAACTCCTCACTGCCATGATCCCCGCCCTGAGCCGTCAGGAATACATCTAGCTTCTGTTCAAACGCGGCATCGCCACCCATTAAATTGATCAAGCCTTGGGTGTCCTGCATCACGTGCCAGTTCCACTGCCAGGCGTTGCCTTCGCAGTAGTCATTGTTGCCCTTACCAGTGTAGGTGAAAGGGTCGAAATCATCGGGATACGACCAGTTTCCGTCCTTATCCTTGCCACGGAAAAATTTGGTCTGCGGATCCCATAAGTTTTGGAAGTTCTGGGTCTGCGTGTAGAAGAATTCGGCGTCGGCGTCTTTGCCCAAAGCCTCGGCAAATTTCCCGACATTAAAGTCACAATAGGCGTGTTCGAGGGTCCTAGATACGTTAATGTAATTAGGATGAGACACATAACCAAGCTTGAGGTAATTCTCAAGACCATTGCGCCGCCCGACAACGGTGGCGTTCTTTTTGACTAATGCAAACGCGGCCTCTGTATCGAAATCTCGGATACCTTTTATGTAGGCATCGGGAATCACCACATCTGCCCAAGTGCCTGGCATGATAGATGTTTCCTTATTCGCTAGCTTCCACTTCGGCCCCCAACCGCTATCGCGGTAGTCATCCAGCATGGTCTTGACCACGTCCAGTTGCACGTCCGGATTGATCAGCGTGTAGAGCGGATGTGCGGCACGAAACGTATCCCAAAGCGACAACACGCTATAGTGATTATGGCCGGCGGTCTTGTGCACCTTGCCGTCCATACCGAGATACTCGTTATTGACATCGTTAAAGGTCTGCGGGTGGAACATCAAATGATACAGCGCCGAATAGAAGTTGGCCTGTTGATCCGGGGTGCCGCCTTGGGCATCAATTTTTGACAACTGCTGATTCCACTCGGCCTTCGCCTCTTGGCGAACGGCATCAAAATCCCAATGAGCCAATTCTGTATTTAAGTTCAGCTTGGCATTGACCTCACTGACATAGGAAATACCGACTTTAACCAAGAGCGCTTCACCGTCTTCGGTGGCAAACGACACATAGCCGCCCTGCTCTTCCTTGTCGGTAAAGCTCACCGGCTTGCTGAATACCATATGGAAGTAAACCGAATGCTCACGCCACGCAGTGGTATGCGCGACACCGCTTAAGGTCGTCGGGTTGACTTGCCGCATCGCTCCGTCCATCGAACCGGGCTTATGCCCTGCCCAATTAATGCCCTGGCTCAAATCGACCGACACACGCGCAGAATCCGACTCTGGAAATGCGTAGCGATGAATCGCCGCACGCTTGGTGCAGGTCATTTCAGCGGTGATCCCCATCTCGTCGATCACGGCCTTATAGTAGCCTGGCTGAGCCCATTGCTTCTCCGCTGGCACGATCACTTTCGTTCCCAGTTCCTGATTGCCAGTGGTCGGCAGCATCACAACCAAGCCATATGAGCCACAACCAGTTCCCTGCAGGTGGGTATGATTGAAGCCAATCAGTTCCTTGATCCGGTTGTTGTAACCGCAGGGTGCTTTAGGCTGATTGAACGGTCCCGGTGAGATCATTCCGAACGGAAGAATCGCCGCAGGGCTGGTCTGCGCACTGGAGGCAGTACCCAGGAATAAATTGACCCGCTCAGTGTAGTCGGTTGCCGCCACCATCTGCGTCGCGAGCAATGCGATGGCGATCAAAGCCAAGAGTGTTTTCTTTATTTTCATATAATTGTAGTGAAATTGATAATTAAGTCCGGATTCCGTCTAAGCGTCCTTATCGTAATAGGTTGATTCGATTTCCTCCAGCGAACGGCCAGCGGTTTCCGGCATCCACTTCCAGACCATGAAAATCTGCGGCACCAGAATCGCAGCGAAGATAAAGAACGTCACAGCAGGGCCGACGGCCTCGCGCAGGCTTGGTGTGAATTGCCCGACAATCGTATCGGTCGCCCACATTGTCAGAATGACAATCGCCATCGCATGTGAACGAATATTGGTCGGGAAGATTTCCGAAGCGAAGATGAACTTAATCGGGCCGAGCGAGAACGCAAAGAACGCGACAAAGGCACACATCAATACGATCAGCATGGTGTTCGCACCGCTGTTAAAGCTCGCACCGATCCCAGCCAAACAAGCGATGGCACCCACGGTGCCAAACTGCAGCAATTTACGGCGGCCAACCTTGTCCACAAAGGCCATCGCGATGGTAGTGAAAATCATATTACAAAAACCGATCACGGCCATACCACTTAAAGCACCGTCAGCCTTCAGGCCGGCGCTTTCCAACATCGAGGTGCCGTAGTAGAACACCACATTGATCCCGCTGAACTGAGCGAACGCCGCCAGCAGCATGGCGATAATTAGGGGCTTGCGATACTTCTGACTGAACACATCGAGGAAATTCGTTTTGGTGGCGCTTTCTTTAGCCACTGTCTGCTTGATCGTTTCGAGCTCCTTTTCCGCACCATTACGAAAGATGCGGTTAAGCACCTTGCCCGCTTGCTCGTAGCGCCCCACCTTGACCAACCAACGCGGGCTCTCTGGCAGCAGCGCCGCCAGCACAAGGAAGAACAGGCCTGGCACCAACTCCGAGGCAAACATCGCACGCCATGTCTCGTCGGCCACAAACCATTTCATAAAGCTGCCCTCAGCCGCGGTATCAGCAACCGAAGCCGCCCACTGATGCAGAAAATAATTATTAAACAGCGCAACCATGATGCCCAAGGTAATCGCAAACTGAAACATCGTGACCAAACGACCGCGCAAGTGCGTCGGTGAAATCTCGGAGATATACAGCGGACAGACCATTGCGGAAATACCCACACCGAGGCCACCTAACCAACGGGCAAACACAAGAAACTCAATATTCGTGGCCCATGCGCTACCCAAAGCAGAGAGCAACATCAACACCGCAGCCAGTAACAGATTGCGACTACGACCGAACTTGTCGCTCAACCAACCCGACAGGCCGGAACCGAATACCGCACCCAATAGGCCGGAACTGACAAAGAATCCTTCCATCGCCGGCGACAGCGCAAACTGCACTTTCACCGAACTGATCGTGCCGGAAATCACTATCGCATCGAAGCCCCAAAGGAGTCCGCCAAGTGCAGAAGCAATGCAGATAAATACCAAAAAGGGTAGATGAGGTTTATGGATTTCTGAATGTTTGGATTCGTTTTGCATAGTATAATTAGGTTTCTATTTATTTAAATGAATGGGGCAGTCGACTGCTGCGTACTGGCAAAGCCATGTGCGTCACAACGCTCAATCCAGCGCCTTAATTTTGATGTTGCGGAACCAGATAGGCGCGCCGCCATGTTTACCCTGCAGGCCGATGCGGCCCTTGGTGGGAAGTGTGTTGAGCGGTTTGCTCAGCCAAGGCGGCTTCTTCGACATATCCGGGTTATGCGTCTCCGAATCCCAATTGCGCATATCCATGGAGTTGACGTGCGTGCCATTCAGGATGACCTCAATGAAAGGACCCCTGCAAACGATCGTATAGCGATTCCACTCGCCCGCGGGTTTCACCATCTGTTCGCTGGGCGCTAAACGTCCAAAAATGGCACCGCACTTCCACGTTGGATTCGCCTTCGCCCATTTCGCAGCGCTGTCGTCGGTGATCTGAATCTCCACCGAGTTTTTGACCCAGCCCTTCGGATCCGAGAGGTACACAAACACTCCACCGTTGGCCGCAGGGCCGTTCTTGAATTCCAAGTCCAACACAAAGTTTTCATACGCCTGCTTGGTGTAGATCAATTTGTCCTGACTCGCAGTCAGTTCACCGTTCTCAATCGTCCAAACCCCATCAGGGAATTCGGCATCGGACAGGTCGCCTTCAAACAGCGGCGTCCAACCAGCGGTGTCCGATTGCTCAATACCAACAGAAGTGTTTTCCGCAAAAGCAGACGAACCAGCCAATAAGAGCGCGGCTCCAAGTATCATGTTTAATTTCATAGCAGTTCTATATTAGTATTTACGGTAAGTTTTGCGAACGAACTTGTTAGCCTCGGGCTCGTTGGTGCATACCATATTCTTAGCATCCCACTCGATGCGCTTGCCGGTTCGGACCGCGAGGTTACCGAGTAACACCATTTCCGTCAGCGGGCCCGAGTAATCAAAATTGGCTCCTGCGGGTGCGCCGCCCCTACAGGCTTCAATCCATTCTTGCATGTGTCCGATCGATGGTTGCTCGGTTTTTTCTGGCATACGGTTCTTGGCAAAGTCCACCCATTTTTCCTGTGGGATGATGCGCGCAGATCTGCAGTAGACATCGCTGACCATGATGGTGCCCTCGGTGCCATACCACAGCTGACCACCGATGCTTCCAGGTAAGTTACGTCCTTCTTCTAATTCCTTCGGGCGAGGCGGGGTTCTATTCCCGTCATACCAGACCAACTTGACTGGCCCACGATCGGCGGTTGCTGGAAATTGATAAGTTACGATCGACCATGCCGGTGCGCTCCACTGACTTTGCGGGCCACACTCGGCCTCGACACTCGTTGGGTTGCCGAGTTTGAGCACATCGAACGCACTGTCCATGGCGTGACAACCGATATCGCCCAACGCGCCGCAGCCATAATCCCACCAGCCGCGCCATGCAAAGTGCCCGTGGGCGCGATTGTAAGGCCGCTCAGGGGCTACGCCCTGCCATAAATTATAATCTAAGGATTCGGGGACAGGTTGCGCCGGCGCCAAAGGTCGATCTCCCTGTGGCCAGATGGGACGATTGGTCCAGATGTGCACCTCCTCCACTTCGCCGATGGCCTGCACCGCGTTCCATTCGCGCATACGACGGATGCCATCCATGGAATGCCCCTGAATGCCCATGTGGGTCGCCACCTGATGCTTACGTGCTGCTTCAGTCAGCGCCCGGGCCTCTTCGATCGTATGCGTCATCGGCTTCTGCACGAACACGTGCTTGCCCATCTTCACCGCCATCATCGCGGCGGGAAAATGCATATGATCGGGCGTAGAGATGGTGACCGCATCGATCTGATCATCCATCTCGATCAGCATACGCCTAAAATCCTTGTATCGTTTGGCTCCCGAAAACGCCTCAAACGCCCCCTTTCCCTTGTTCAGATCCACGTCACACAAGGCCACGATGTTTTCGCTCGATACGCCGCGGACATCGCTCAGGCCTTTTCCGCCCACACCGATACAAGCAATGTTCAATTTGCGCCCGGTGATGACCTTGCCCGCGCGCGCGGGAATATCTTCCCAAGCCAGACCAATACTAGGCAAAGCGGCATACGCGATCGCTCCAAGGCTGGCTGTTTTAATAAATTTACGGCGATTCATTTATTGATCGAGGTTATTTCTACTGATTAGCCAACGAGGGGCGGGCTCTATATGTATCGTCTATACTATCAATATACAGCGTCGTCGCCTATCATCTGTTTAGATGATAGACGCCGCGTGAAACAGTGCGGTCGACATCCGCCAGCCCCACGATCTGGACCTTCGGATGGCTGGCAACACTTCGAAGATCGCGCCAGCCCATCATACCACCTACGCCAATATGCGCAGTGCAGAAACGGCTGTTCAGTGGGTTCGACCACGCGCCCGTAGGCAGGATGCTCCATCCGGCAAAGACGGAGGATGTCTTAAGAAATTGACGGCGATTTATTTTCATAACGTACGACTTTGTTGAATACGATTCTCTCTAAAAAATGTGATGAATATCAACAGGACGATGCCGGCGAACGCAGCGGGTGCTCCCCATAGCGGCCTCCAATCAATCGACTGCAATTGTTGCTTGCGTAGCTGTGGAATCGTCTCGGCCCGAATACGCTCGATTTGCGCCTGCGCATCAGCTGGCGAACTCGCAGATTGCTGCTGCTCGACGAGGACTTGAATCGTCGCCCGACTCTCTGCGATCTCAGCGGCAAACGCCTGTGATGCCTCTGTGGTGGTGCGTGTTTCAACCATGCCAGCGACTTGAGCACCGATAAACATCCCTAGCCCCAGCGTAAAAAACACCAACATACCCTGCGCCTGACCGCGAAGCGCG
>DBBT01000002.1:0-14367 GCA_002292345.1 Opitutia bacterium UBA977
ATTTTCAGTCCTCTGCTCTACCGACTGAGCTATCCGGCCACACCTAGAAAGGCGGCATTAAGTGTTCGCGTTCGGTGCTCGTCAACCGGTTTTTTTCATTTTCTCATTTCCTCTGCATTTTTCCAAAAAAGCACCTGTTTTAAGCAAAATTCAAACAAGTGTTTGTCTTTCCCTAAATTGACTTTCTAATACGTCACAAAATGCTGCAAATAGCGGTATCACACTGAAACTGCGTATCATGATTAAGAAAAAAATCTTTGGAATTTGCATATTTGGAGGTCTCGCACTCGTCCTCTTGTTCCTCATTGGCACCAAGATGCTCTCATTCAAAGGGATGGCAGATGCTGGCAAACTGATGGGCCCGACCCCCGAAAGTGTTTCGACCTTCATCACCGAACGTCAATCTTGGATCGATAGTGTCCAAGCGATCGGCTCAATCGAGCCCGACAAGGGCGTGCGTCTCGATGCAGAAGTCGCAGGCTTGGTGAGTGCAATTAATTTTAAAAACGGTCAACATGTCGAAGCGGGCACAGTTCTAGTTCAACTGGATGTCACAGTCGAATCAACTCTACTGGACTCCAATAAGGCCAGCGCTCACCTCGCAGAACTTGAGTTGGTTCGTGCCAAACGCTTGCGCGGCACAGACTCGATTGCTCAATCACAGTTGGATCGCGCACAAGCGGACTTTGACAAGGCCACCGCAGAGATGAAAAACTTGGAAGCGATCATTGAGAGAAAAACCATCCGCGCACCTTTTAGCGGTCGAGTGGGCATACGTCAGATCAACCTAGGTCAGTACCTTTCAATGGGCTCTCCCATCGTTACCCTGCAATCCTACGATCAGGTGTTCGTTAACTTTACGCTCCCCCAGAAGGCTATTGCTCGAGTTGCTACTGGCATGAAAATAACACTTCGAAGCGACGTCTATCCCGAACATACATTCGAAGGTAGTGTCACAGCAATTAGCCCGCAAATCGACCCAGTCACTCGTACAGTCAAACTTCAAGGAACACTAGAAAACGAAGATGAACGGCTTCGCCCTGGCCTATTTGTTAAAGTCTCCGTCATCTTACCTAATAAAAATGACGTGCTGGTCGTTCCAGCCACTTCGATTGTCTATGCACCGTATGGAAATTCAATTTTTAAAGTGACCACCGCCACCGACGAAGTCTCTGGCCTAGAGACGACCATCGTGAAGCAGTCGTTTATTCGTACCGGCAAGCGCACAGGTGATTTTGTCAGCATACTAGAAGGGCTCCAAGAAGGCGACGAGATCGTCTCGGCCGGCGCCTTCAAATTGAACAACGGTATGTCTATCACTGTTCGTAACGATTTGGCTCCCATCCCGGAACTCGCACCGAGTCCGAAGAATTCTTAATCGGCTTCGTTGTTGCAACGTCCACACATTTCGAGTCACCCATGAAGCCAGCTTTTACCGATATATTCATCAAGCGCCCCGTGCTCGCAATTGTGATCAGCATGGTAATCGTGATTGCGGGTCTGCAGGCGATTTCTTCGCTCACGGTCCGACAATACCCGCGTAACGAAAACGCCAAGGTCACAATCACGACGGTTTATACTGGTGCCGATGCAGATCTCGTACGTGGTTTCATCACCACCCCGCTGGAGCGAGCCGTCGCCTCTGCGGACGGCATCAATTACATCGCCTCACAAAGTTTGCTTGGCATGTCCACCATCACCGTGCGACTAGAACTCAACTTTGATTCGACCAAAGCCCTCGCCGAAATCAGCTCAAAGGTCGACCAAGTCCGCGGCGATCTGCCCCCCGAAGCGGAAGTGCCAATCATCAGCGTCGAATCTGCCGAAAGCGAACGTGCTTCCGCCTACCTTTCCTTCGTATCCGACATACTCGAAGCCAACGAAATTACCGACTATCTAGTACGCGTCATCCAACCTCGCCTCACATCGATTAAAGGCGTGCAAGAAGCAGAAATTCTTGGTGGGCGCACCTTCGCGATGCGTATCTGGCTCGACCCAGCACGCATGGCTGCGCTCGGTATCTATCCCGCACAGGTTCGCGAAGCCCTTGCTTCCAATAACTATTTATCCGCAGTCGGTCAGACCAAGGGCAACCTTGTTACCGTAAACCTGACCACCAATACTGACCTCAATTCTGTCGAAGAATTTGAGCAACTCGCAATCCTGAATCAGGGTAACACAATTGTGCGAATCAAAGACATCGCCGAAGTCGAACTCGGCGGCGATGACTACAGCTCTGAGGTACGCTTCTCTGGTAAGCAGGCGGTCTTCATCGGCATGCACGTTCTGCCCAACGCCAACACTGTCGACGTGATCAAAGCCGTGCGCACCGAACTCGACGTAATTAAAGGCGAACTCCCCGAGGGTATCGAAGCCAACATCGGCTATGACTCGACCATCTATATCGAAGAGTCGATCTTTGAAGTAGTCAAAACACTCACCGAGACCTTGATCATCGTGATGATTGTCATCTTCTGCTTTATGGGTCGAATCCGCACCGTCCTAGTGCCGATCATCACCATCCCAATCTCACTCATCGGCGCGGTTTTTCTGATGCAGTTGTTCGGCTTCTCGATCAATTTGCTCACATTACTGGCCGTCGTGCTCTCAGTTGGCATTGTCGTGGACGATGCAATTATTGTAGTCGAAAATATCGAACGCCACCTCGAAGCTGGCATGAAGCCGATCGAATCCGCACTCCTCGGCGTGCGCGAACTGATCGGACCGGTCATTGCCACCACACTCGTGCTGGTTGCAGTTTATTTACCGATCGCCTTCCAAGGCGGACTCACTGGATCACTGTTTCGCGAGTTTGCGCTCACGCTGTGTGGCGCTGTGATCATATCAACCATCGTGGCACTCACCTTAAGTCCGATGATTTCATCCAAGCTGCTCAAGAGCGGCGAACATACTGGGCTTGCACTGCTAATTAACAATAGCTTTGACCGTTTGAGAAAATCTTACGGCGGCATCTTACGAACTAGCCTACAGACTCGTTGGGTTATTTACTGCTGTTGGGGCGGGCTCACTCTGATGTGCCTACCGATGTTCGTGCTCTCGCCAAAGGAACTCGCGCCGACCGAAGATCAAGGTGTAATTTTTGGCATCGTCGATGCGCCCGCCAACTATGCTATCGAAGAAACCTCACGCTTCACCGAAAAAGCTAACGAAGTTTTTTTTAGTTTTCCTGAAACCAGCTACAGCTTCCAACTCACCTACCCCAATGGTGGTTTCAGCGGCATGATTCTAGCTCCGTGGAGTGAGCGCGAACGCACCGTCTTTGATATTATACCGGAAGCTCAAATGGGACTCGGTGCGATTCCTGGAGTTCGAATCTTCCCCGTCACCCCTGCCGCACTACCAGGCGGCAGCGACTTTCCAATCGACTTTATCGTTGCCTCCACTGCCGAGCCTTCAGAGATCTTAAAATTCGTTGAGCAAATCCACGCAAAAGCAATCGCAAGTGGACGCTTCGCCTTTCCACCGATTATCGATACCAAGATTGACCAACCACAAACCAAATTTGTTATCGACCATGATATGGTCAGCTCACTCGGCCTCGATCAACGCGCCATCGGCGCCGACCTCGGCTCGCTCGTCGGCGGCGGTTACGTCAACCGCTTCAACATCGATGGGCGTAGCTATAAAGTCATTCCGCAAATTCGACGCGCCGGCCGCCTCAATGCAGATCAGCTACAAGACATCTATATCAAAGGCCCAGAAGACAAACTCATTCAACTGAGCACCATCGCCACACTCGAAGACAGCGTGCAACCACGCTCGCTCAATCGCTTCCAACAATTCAACGCGGTTAAGATGAGCGGAGTTTATATGGGTCCACTGGACGAAGGTCTCAAATTCCTCGAAGACACCGCCGCAGAGATCCTGCCCGACGGCTACCGAATCGATTACGACGGCGAGTCACGCCAACTCCGCACCGAGGGCAATAAATTCCTGCCTGCTTTCTGTCTCGCTCTGGTGCTCATCTTCATGGTCCTCGCCGCTCAATTCAACAGCTTCCGCGACCCCTTCATTATTCTTCTTGGCTCCGTGCCGCTGGCCATGTTTGGCGCATTGATTTTCACCTTTCTGAAAATGATGAGCCCCAACGTCTCATTCTTCACGGATGGATGGACGACTACGCTCAATATTTACTCACAAGTCGGCCTAGTCACACTCGTCGGCCTAGTCGCGAAGAATGGAATTTTGATTGTCGAATTCGCTAATCAACTACAGCGCGAAGGCAAAGCAAAGCTCGATGCGATTCAAGAAGCCAGCGAAGTGCGCCTACGCCCAATTTTAATGACCACCGTGGCGACCGTAGCAGGCCACTTCCCGCTGACACTGGTCACGGGTGCAGGTGCTGAAGCACGTAACTCGATCGGCCTAGTGCTGGTTGGCGGCATGGCAATCGGAACGCTGTTTACACTACTTTTTCTTCCGTCGATCTATATGCTCATCGCCAAAGACCGAAAGAGCGGTGCGACGGGAATTGAGATCGCGTAGGCTTTTAAAAAATTGGCGAAGCGAGCGCGCCACTTTACGCCATCTCAAACACGACCGCAGTGGTATTATCTTTACCATCAGTCTGCACCGCTTCATGCACCAGCATCTCCGCTGGCGTGCCTTTAAGATGTGGCGCTGGACTACGAATGATCCGCTCCATTCCACGGTCAAATAGACCTTCGACCAAACCATCGGAGCAAATTAAAAAACGATCCCCGGACTCGTAGCCGATCGCTCCGAACTGCGGACTGAGCTTCTGGTTCTTGCCGCCAAGTACTTGTTGCAGCGCATTGCGCCCAGCATGGCTACGCGCTGCCGTTTCAGTCAATTTTCCGTCACGCTGCAACCATCCGACATGCGTGTGATCGTGGCTCACTTGGTTAATACCACCCGCCTCAGGCAAATGATAAATACGACTATCACCCACATGCGCGAAATAGAGCCACCCTGGGCGCACCCAACAGAGACTTAAGGTCGCACCCATACCCTGCAACTCTTCGTAACTGAATCCCAAATGCGTGAGCTCAGCATGAATCTGATCAAATAACTCACCCAAAAGATCCTGAAAGCCGATCTCGATGCCAGATGCCGCCGAGCGAAAACTCTGCGGCATCAGTCGAGCGATCTTATCAATTGCGATACGACTGGCAAAATCCCCGGCCTTGGCGCCGCCCATACCATCACTCACGGCAAAAATGAAATCGTTCGCTTTAAGATCCGCTTCGCCGTATTTACCGAGGCGCTTAACGCCTTCGCCATCCACCGCCAGCAATAGGAAAGAATCTTGGTTGTCCTTGCGGAAACGTCCAACATCCGTCTGGCCAAACCATCGCACTGTTTCTGCCGAATCTGCTATCTTTTCTTCCATACTATGCTTTCCACTCATCACGATTTGGATTCGATTGCATCTTCGGCGAAGCCGGATAGCCGGGCTCCAAAATCGTCGCAAACTCGAAATCAATTACACAAAACCGGCCAAGCTGCGCATTATAGGTGATATTACGTACCTCTGCATCATCATGACGTACGCCGTATTGCTCAAGCTCCGAAAAAATTCGCTTCTTTTTTTCGTCACTCACATGATCGACGAGCTTACCGCAGTTACTCGTCACCAAATACATGCCATCGTCCTGCTTATCAATTATTTGGGGAACAAAATCGCAACCATGTTTCTGCAAAAAATCCAACACTCGCACTTCATTTTCGAAGCGCTCACGAGCCTGCGGACCCTTAAACGTCTTATGCACACGGCCATCATAACCGATACGAACAACTGCCCGCGCAGTATTTTTAGCCTCATGCATGAATATGTGTTCAATTTGAGCCTTCCACCTTCTATTTGGCAAGAACTCGTCGGGATTCTGCGCAGATTTATTAAATCGTGGCCAAAAAAACTTGCGAAGCCTTCTCTGGCACGCATTTTGCTAAATTTGCATGTCTCTTAAGATGAGATCAATCTGTTCACTCATTTTTAAAAACTGCTTAATCTGACAATTCAACGACAACTCATTCACAAATTATTATGGCTAAAATTAAACTAGAATACCTCTGGCTCGACGGTTATACTCCCGTCGCAAACATTCGTGGCAAGACATGCGTCAAAGACGGCGATCTCAGCACATGGTCGCTCGACGACTGCCCTCTTTGGGGCTTCGACGGCAGTTCGACTCAACAAGCCGAAGGCAGCAGCTCTGACTGCATCCTGAAACCAGTAGCATGCTACCCTGACAGCACTCGTAAAAACGCTTTCCTCGTAATGTGTGAAGTGATGAACCCAGATGGCACTCCACACCCATCTAATGCTCGTGCGACTATTGCCGAAGACAAAGGCCTCTGGGTCGGTCTTGAGCAAGAATACTTTCTCCTCCAAGACGGCCGCGCACTCGGCTGGCCTCAAGAAGGTTTCCCTGCACCACAAGGCGACTACTACTGTGGGGCAGGCTACTCTTCTGTCGGCGAAATCGCTCGTGCGATCGTTGAAGAGCACCTCGACATCTGCCTCGATGCAGGCATCAATCACGAAGGCATCAATGCTGAAGTGGCAAAGGGTCAGTGGGAATTCCAGGTATTTGGCAAAGGTGCACACACAGCCTGTGACCAAATCTGGGTCGCTCGCTACATCCTCCAGCGCCTCTGCGAAAAGTACGGCGTTGATGTCGAATACCACTGCAAGCCTTACCAGGGTGACTGGAACGGTTCCGGTATGCACTGCAACTTCTCTACAGACTACATGCGCGACACCGGTGGTAAAGATTACTTCCTCAAGCTCATGGACAAGTTCGAAGAATACAAGGACGAGCACATCGCTGCATACGGTCCGGACAATCACATGCGCCTCACAGGTCTCCACGAAACACAGTCCATCGACAAGTTCTCTTGGGGTGTAGCTGACCGTGGTGCTTCAATCCGTGTCCCACACGGCTTCGTCGCTGATGATGCATACAAGGGCTATCTCGAAGACCGTCGTCCAAACTCACAAGGCGACCCTTACCAGATCGTTTCCCGTGTCTCCAAGACAGTTGCGGAAGCCGAAGCTGCATTCAAATAAGTCGACCTACTTTTTTCAATCAACGCCACTCCCTCGGGAGTGGCGTTTTTTTGTGTCGATCCGATCGTGGTGCCAGTCAAAGCGACACTCTGTTCAGGCTTACCATGGCTCGCTCATATAAATCAAATCAGCAGCAGGTGCGATCCTAGACAGTGAAATTCGTATTGTAGATGGACAAGGCTCACCGACTTCCTAGCATTTGAGTTATTGAACTCACTTCAAAATATTGCGATCTCCGCCGCCGCTGGTTCAGGTAAGACCTATACCCTAACCAATCGCTTCATCTATCTGCTGCATGCCTTTGAGCAACCAGAGCGTATTATCGCCCTGACGTTTACACGCACCGCTGCTGGTGAGTTCTTTCATAAGATCATTGAAAAGCTTTGCGATGCGGCCGAGGACTCTGCTGAGGCTGAAAAACTCTCCAAAGAGTTAGTGATCACTGCCGACTGCGCGCGCTACCACCACTTGCTACACTTGCTGATCAATAGCATGCACAAGCTCAACCTGCAGACGCTCGACAGCTTTTTCTTCCGCGTCGTTTCCAGTTTCGCACTCGAGCTCGGCCTCTCCGGCAGTCTCAAGCTGCTCGACGAAAGTAGCGAATCACGCATGCGCAACGAAGTGCGCGACAGCATCGTGCATCGACCTGGGGAACTCACCACCGAGCTCAAAGAATTTTGGCACGCCTTCAAACAAGCCACCTATGGACAAGAAGCACGCAGCATTGAGAAAGTCGTCTCCGAGTTCATTGAGCAGCTGTACGCACTCTACCTCAACACTCCCGCTGCCGATCGTTGGGGACATACTGCCACAATATGGCCGCAAGGTTGCCCATGGCAGACCAGTGTCGCACCGGACTGGGAGGAGCTCGCAAACAAACTACTCGCCGCCCTACCCGACAATCTCAGTAAAGCACAGGTCAACGATTTTAACTCGGCGGCCTCCGCAATCCGCAACTACGGAAGCAACGAAAAGCTCAACACCTTACTCAATAATGCACTGGCAGTCGCGTCCGACATCCTAGCTGGGCAAGCGACCATCAAAGTACGCAAAGAGATACAACTGAGCTCCGCACTCTGCAATGCCCTCGCCGACTGCTTACGCGCAATCGTCTGGCATCACCTGAAGCGTGCGCTCGAAAACACCCAAGGCGTGCACCGCATTCTACAAGCTTATCACGACAATTACGACCGCATCGTGCGCCGCCCTGGACGCCTCGCCTTCGCTGACCTCACACACTTACTCGCACCCGAATCCGCAGGCTCACCCATGGGCGAAGTCGATCCGATGACGCGGCAACTCATGGACTTTCGTCTCGACGGTCAATTTGACCACTGGTTGTTCGATGAATTCCAAGATACGAGCCGTCCACAGTGGGAAGTCGTGGCCAATCTTATCGATGAGATCGTGCAAGACGACTCCGGTGAGCGATCTTTTTTCTACGTTGGCGACACCAAGCAATGCCTCTACCTCTGGCGCAACAGTGACGACCGCCTGTTCCACGACATCCAAACGCGCTACAACGCCAGTGGCGCAAACCGTATCGAGCAACACCCACTCTCGATGTCATGGCGCTCAGCCACTCCAATCCTTGACGCGGTTAACGAAGTATTCGAAGACGACGCCCTGATTGCCGAAACCTTTTCTGCCGATGCAGCCGCTCGCTGGGCACGCGCATGGCAAACGCACGAAGCTTCGCCTGCCACTATAGATTCAAGCGGATTCAGCTGCTGGATTGAAGCACAGAAAAACGACAGCCCCACACGCAACGAACTCATTCTCAAGCTACTTAAAGATCTCAACCCGATCGAACGTGGCATGAGCGTCGGTGTGCTCGTACGTAAGAATGCCGATGCCAATGAAGTCGCGGACTACCTGCGCGAGAACTGCTTGCTACCCATTCATACCGGCTCCGCAATCAAGCCCGCTGTCGATAACGCCGCAGGTGCTGCCCTCCTCGCATTGCTCAACCTAGCCGCACACCCTAGTGATAGCCATGCACACGGCTATCTCAATCTGATCGACGTCTCGACCGACGGCCCGGCACTCACCAGTGCCACTGAAGAACTGCGCAAACGCCTACTGTCCGATAGTAATGAAAGTGCCGTGCGCTGGGCGGCCGAGCAAATCACCGCTCACCTACCCAAAGACGACACACGTCACCGAGAACGTCTCAATCGCCTGATTGATAAAGCACGTGCCTTTGACAGCGAAGAGCGCCGCGATATCGATGGCCTGATTCACTTTCTTAGAAAGTGTAGTAGCGGCGAATGCCACGCGGGCGATGCCGTGGTCATCGAGACGATCCACAAATCCAAAGGTTTGGAATACGACGTAGTCATCCTCGTCAACGAAGACAAGACTTCGCGCAGCGAAACACGGATCAATCCGCTACTTGATCCGCAAGGTAAAGCCGATTGGATCATGGAGCCGATCAAGAAAGACCTGATGCAGGCTGACCCGATGCTCAACCAACTCTTAGAACAAAGTATCAGTCAAAGCGGCTTCGGCAACCTTTGCACACTCTACGTCGCGATGACCCGCGCCAAACGCGGACTCTATATGATTAGTGACCTCCATCGCGTGAGCAAAACATCAACTGTTCATTTCCTTAAAGAGCGGCTCGGCTCGGAGGCTCAAGCGACCGAACTATTCCCCAAGGCCAACTATCCCGTGCTCTGGAGAACCGGCGATCAAAATTGGCATGAGTCGTTTAAAGCAACCGTGCAACCAACAACCAATAGCCAACCACCATCGGCGCCCGCCTTCGATCCCGCACATCCGCGATTGCAACTAGCACGCCCATCTAACAGCAAGGCAGGTTCACTCGCCGCGGCCAGATACTTCGACCTCGATGAGCACGCCAGCATCTTTGGTACCGAGCTACACGACGCCTTCGAACAAATCGAATGGCTAGAATTCACCAAAGACAATAACCTCACGCTCGACCTCTTTAATATGGGAGGGACGAGCTCCGCCTCGTCCGCTAACTCTAAGCCAGAGGACACGACAGAGCACGCAGAGGTGGCACCTCAGCTGTTGCTGCATAAGAAAAAGACGGAGCATTTCCCTACAGAAGTTAAAAGCGCCCTCAACAGCTGTTTCAAAAATTCCGAAATACGCACACTCTTTACTAAGCCCGAAACAGCAACCGTCGTCTGGCGCGAGCGCGCATTCAGTTATGTCGAAGGTGATCAATTCACGAATGGTATCTTCGACCGCGTTGTCATTCATAAAACGGAAGACGGCACTATCAGCCGCGCTGAGATCATCGACTTCAAAAGCGACCGTATCCATCCAAACAATACGCTAGAGCAAGCCAGCGAGCACCATCGCCCACAAATTGAAGCCTATCGTAAGGCACTCTCAAAAATAGTCAGCATCGACGAAACAGTCATCGATCTGAAACTACTATTCACAGATGTGCCTCAGTTGGTCGATCTTTAGAGAATGGAATCCTCACAATCCTGCCTCGTTACTTGTCCGAGTTGCTTTGAGGTATTCTCAGTCACAGCGCCAGCACCATCAGAGACACCTACGGAATGGGACTACGACTGCGAAGTCTGTTGCCGTCCGATGCTGATTCGTTTTAGCCTAGACGAAGAAAGCGTAATTGCGGACGCAGAGGAGGCGTGGTGAGCCAAGAGCGCTGTGCGCTGTAGCAGCATTTTTTGCATCGGGATAATGAACGCGAGATAACCGGGCTCGCAACGTAGCATCTGGCTTTACGCCAAGAGTTTTACAAGCTGCTAGGCAGCGGCAGGTCGATTTCGACATCTTCGTCGTAATCAACGCCGTCGAGCCCAAAACCAAACAGGGTAAGAAAGTTACGCTGGTAGCCAGTATAATCGCCGAGAACATCAAGCGTCTCGGATGTAATCGATGGCCAAATTTCAATGACTTTCGCCTGAATGTCGGGTTGCATCTCCCAATCGTCGACACGAATACGACCCAGATCATCGAGCTGTAAATCCTTACCATAGAGGCGATCATCGAAAAGGCGCACCATTTGCTCGATACAATCTTCGTGTGTACCCTTCTCTTTCATCAGCTTGATGATAATGGAAATATAAAGTGGCACGACAGGGATTGCCGAGCTAGCCTGAGTGACGACAGCTTTGTTGACTGCAACGTAGGCGGCACAATCGTAAGTCTCGGTTATGGCCGCCGCCGCGCGTTCGACATCTTTTTTGGCCTGGCCGATAGTACCGTTGGTGTAAACGGGCCAAGTGGCTTCGGGGCCGATGTAGGAATAAGCGACACTCTTAGCTCCAGGTGCCAGCACGCCAGCATCATTGAGCGCTTTCATCCAAAGCTCCCAGTCCTGGCCACCCATTACATTAATGGTGTGTTGAATCTCTTCTTCAGTCGCGGGCTCAATGGTGACGTCTTTGACCTCATCACGGTCGGTATCCATCGTGCGGTTAGTGAAAGCTTGGTCACCGATTGGCTTGAGCACTGACTTGTAAACTTCGCCGGTCTCTGGATCGGTGCGACGCGGAGAAGCAAGACTATACACGACCAGATCAATTTGACCGAGGTCTTCTTTGATCTGTGCGATTGCCTGCGCTTTGACTTCGTTGGAAAATGCGTCACCATTGATGCTTTTGGCGTAAAGACCCGCCTCGTGAGCGGCTTTTTCAAATGCCACGGAGTTATACCACCCAGCACTGGCCGGCTTGCCATTGGTCGATGGGCGCTCAAAAAAGATGCCAAAAGTCGCCGCATCAAAACCAAACGCAGCAGCAATTCGGGAGGAAAGGCCGTAGCCCGTCGAAGAGCCGAGCACCAAAACCCGCTTTGGCCCATCACTTCTCTTGGCAGCCTTGGCGACTTCGATTTCTTCACGCACTTTAGCCTCACAACCTTTCGGGTGTGCGGTAATACATACATATCCTCGGATGCGCGGTTTAACTATCATGGTAATACTTTAGTAGTTGAATGAAATTAATAAGACTGCAGTGAAAGAGAATCCTCCCGCTGAGGCAACTGATAATTTGCATATATAAAAAAGACGCGACTGAGGTTCGCACCGTCCACGTCTATTAAAATTAAGCTGTTACAAGCAGGGCTTAAACCTCTCCGCGACCGATTCCAGACGCCTCAAAGCCGATTTGGCGAAGCGCTTCGAGATCGAGCAGGTTACGGCCATCGAATAGGAAGGCCGGTAAATTCATATGATCATAGATCTTTTTGAAATCAAGCGCGTTGAACTCATCCCACTCAGTTAGAACTAACACCGCATGCGCATCTTTTGTCGCCTCGTAAGCATCTCCGCAAACGGTCACAGAGCGATCCTCATTGGCAAGACCCAAATCGCGACGAATTTGAGCTTCTGGCACTTTCGGATCGTAGATGCTGACATTGGCCTGTTCATCGAGCAGATCCTTACAGATGTAAATGGCCGCGGACTCACGGGTGTCGTTGGTGTCCTTCTTAAATGCGAAACCAAGCACAGCAATTTTCTTATCCGAGACGGTGTTAAACATCGTGGAAATGATACGACGCGCAAACCGATGCTTTTGAAAGTCGTTCATCTCGATCACACCATTCCAATAGCTCGCAGCCTCTGGAATACCAAAATGATCACACAGGTAGACCAAATTCAGGATATCTTTCTGGAAGCAAGAGCCTCCAAAGCCGACGGAAGACTTAAGGAATTTTGGACCGATACGGCTATCAGTACCGATCGCGTGTGCGACTTCGTCGACATTGGCACCAGTCGCTTCGCACAGCGCTGAAATCGCATTAATCGAAGAGATTCGCTGAGCAAGAAAAGCATTGGCGGTGAGCTTGGAGAGCTCGGACGACCAGACGTTGGTGGTCAAGATGTTCTCCGTCGGCACCCATTGCGCATACACATCGACCAAAGTTTGAATCGCGGCGAGACCATCTGGCGTCTGATCACCACCAATCAACACTCGGTCTGGCTTCTCAAGGTCAGCCACCGCAGTACCCTCAGCTAGAAATTCAGGATTAGAAAGGATTTGGAATTTGCGCCCCTTGGAGTTGGACTCGAGGATACGCTTAATCGACTCAGCAGTGCGCACTGGCAAAGTGGATTTCTCGACCACGATCTTGTCACTCTCCGCGACTTCAGCAATTTTACGAGCACACTTCTCGATATAGCGCAGATCCGCGGCACGCCCAGCGCCGACGCCGTAAGTCTTGGTCGGCGTGTTGACACTCATGAAGATGATGTCCGCATCACGAATCGCTGTATCAATATCGGTCGAGAAAAAGAGTTTTTTGCCACGGCAACTTTTAACGATGTCATCCAGACCAGGCTCGAAGATCGGCAGCTCATCGGAGTTCCATGCATCGATCCGCGCCTGATTAATATCTACAACTGTGACCGTGATGTTCGTACACTTATGGGCAATCATAGCCATCGTGGGTCCACCAACATATCCTGCTCCAATACAGCAAATTTTCATAGTAGATTTGGTATATCAAATCGAACGCCAGACAAGAGAATTTTACTTTCGTTTCGGACTTCAACATCAAAACCAGCTGAGTTTTGCCGCCATCCTCAAATCATCCAAGTATCACTGCGATCCTGCTCTTTCTCAAAGTAAGGCGAAGAAGCTATGAAAAAACACTTTAAGCACACACAAATGGCAATCAAAGAGCGCCATCATATTGTGATAAAATCACTCGCTACGACCAATTAATTCCCTGCAATAGTAAGACTAGCGCACCGCATCCGCCTCGTAGCCGAGGCCGATTTCTGCGCGCCACCAATCGAGTGCCTTCATATTGCCCAAGGTATCGTCAAAACGCATCGCCACGGCATCCGCAGCGATCGGACGACCGCGCATCTCGTTGGTAAACGAATCGATCTCATACGCAAACAAGGGTCGCTGCTTCGGCATCGCAATTTCTTGCGCCGAGTCTTTTTCGTCCAACTCAACCCGAATCGTGCCAGGGCACTGCCACGGCATCTCCACCGTGATACGGCCTTTGTCGCCCAGAATTACTGCCTCGTTTTCGTGATTCATACGCAGCGCACAGGTTGTCTTCGCCAAAATATCACCTTCGAACCGCATCACCGCCGTCGTCCACATGTCCGTTTTGGTCTTCGCGTCCAGATGTCCCACCGCCTTCAATTCCAGCGGCTCCGCAAATAAGCGGCCGTGTGCACGACCAGCAATCAAGCGCGCAAATGACATCGTATAACAACCGATATCTAGAATCGCGCCACCGCCGAGCGCTTTAGCCTGTAGCCGTGACTCAGGCTGCTCTCCCGAATTATAGCAAAAGTTTGACTCAATCATCCGCACCTTGCCGATCACACCGGAGGTTACCAG
>DBBT01000002.1:14407-16988 GCA_002292345.1 Opitutia bacterium UBA977
GCCTGCTTGGCTTGGCGAAGATTCATCGTCAGCGGCTTTTCACACAGCACATGCTTACCGGCCTGCACACAGTGCGCGATCCACTCCAAATGCAACGGATGCAGCGTCGCGATATAAACCGCCTCCACCTCCGAATCGGCCAGCATTGCCTCGTAGCTTCCATACACACGAGGCGCTTGATGTAGATCCGCAAAGGTCTGCGCCCGCCTTACATCACGACTCGATACCGCATGCAGTACGCTGTCAGGACAATCCTTCAGCGCCGCCGCAAATTCATGTGCGATTTTCCCACAGGCAAGAATGCCCCAACGAACAGGTGATATTTGTGTCATATTCCCGAAGCTAGAAACTAAATCTCTAGATGCGACACTGATGTGGTTTTATTTTCAGTGAAAATCTGACACTAGCATTGCCTGGTAAATACAGGCAGGAATAGCTCTATCATCGTCTTCTGCGGTTAATCTTACCAATTCTGGGCCCTCAAATCCTTTTTCCACATTCAAAATTCCCTTTCCCAGCTTTTCGAGTTGTTCCCTTTCAAATCAATCGCCAACTTACTTCTTTTCTCACTTTTACTGATATGCAACCGATCATTCTTCAGGGCCGTCCCGCATTCTCCGATTTCCGCCTCACCGCACTTGAAAATGCGCTCAACACTGCTGCTCCAGAGCTCGACATCGCCTCGATCGACGCCGTCGAAGTCTATTTTATCGAGTCGGCCAACGTCCTCGACGATCAAACCACCGAGCGCACCTTTGCCCTGCTCGCTGCCAACCACCATTTCGAACGCGAAGGCGGCTTCTTCGTGACTCCGCGTAAGGGCACCATCTCGCCCTGGTCCTCCAAGGCGACCGACATTTTCCACAACTGCGACATCCAAGGTATCGCGCGCGTCGAACGCGGCATCCACTTCCGCCTCACTTCCAAGGACGACATCGTACTCGGCATCGAAGACCTCGGCCTAGCCGTGCTCGCGCTGCACGACCGCATGACTGAAGCTGTTTACGACGATGTGACCGACTTCTTTCGTCATTTTGAGCCAACCGAACTGCGCACCGTGCCACTCATGGCAGAAGGCCCAACCGCCTTTGACAAGGCCAACATCGACTGGGGCCTCGCCATGTCGCCCCCCGAAATCGACTACTTGGTCAAAGCCTACCAGAAGATGGAGCGCGACCCGACCGACGCCGAGCTCGTCATGTTCTCGCAGGTCAACTCCGAGCACTGCCGCCACAAGATTTTCAATGCCGACTGGATCGTCGACAGCGAACAGAGCGAACTCTCGCTGTTCAGCATGATCCGCAACACCCACAAGCTGAACCCAGAGGGCACACTCTCGGCCTACTCCGACAACTGCGGCGTCATCCCTGGCTCCGCCGCCGACTGGTGGGAAGTCGACCAACAGGGCGCAACCAAGACTTACCGCAAAACACCGAGCCAGCTCGACATTCTTTGCAAAGTAGAGACACACAATCACCCCACCGCGATCTCCCCCTTCCCCGGCGCTGCAACCGGCGTTGGTGGTGAAATCCGCGACGAAGGTGCCACCGGTATCGGCGGTCGTCCCAAGGCAGGTATTTCCGCATTCATGGTCTCCAATCTCGAAGTGCCGGGCTACATCCAAGCATGGGAAAAGCACATTGCCGAGCATCCGAAGCGTATGGCCTCGCCGCTCGACATCATGCTCGAAGGCCCGATCGGTGGCGCAGCATTTGGCAATGAGTTCGGCCGCCCACAACTTTGCGGCATGTTCCGCACCCTTCAGTTAGAGCACAACGGCCAACACCGCGGCTACCACAAACCAATCATGGTCGCAGGCGGGATGGGCAACATGAAGCGCGAGCACGTCGACAAAAAGCCGATTCCACCGACCGCACTTATTTTACAACTCGGCGGCCCGGCGATGAAGATCGGCCTCGGCGGCGGCGCAGCCTCCTCCATCGGCGCAGGTTCCCAATCCGAAGCTCTCGACTTTGACTCCGTCCAACGCGGCAACCCAGAGATGGAACGCCGCTGCCAACAAGTGATCGACGGCTGCATCGCCCTCGGCGACGAAAACCCCATGCTTTCCATTCACGACATCGGCGCTGGCGGACTTTCCAACGGCCTGCCCGAACTCGTCGAAGCCACTGGCGGACGTTTCCACCTGCGCAACATTCACAACGAAGACTCCTCCATGAGCCCCATGGAGATCTGGTGCAACGAATCCCAAGAGCGCTACGTCATGGCTGTCATGCCAGACCGCATCGAAGCCTTTAAGGCACTCTGCACACGTGAGCGTTGCCCCGTCGCCATCGTCGGCGAAGCCACCGACGACGATCAACTCGTGCTCGAAGACTCCCACTTCGAAAACAACCCGATCGACATGGAAATGGGCGTCCTACTCGGTAAAACACCGAAGATGCTCAAAGATGTCACCCGCCTAGTCGAAGATCACGCCGAGCTCGATGTATCCAAAATTCAATTACGTGACGCCGTCGACCGCGTACTCCGCTTCCCAGCTGTCGCCAGCAAGAACTTCCTCATCACCATCGCCGACCGCAGCATCACCGGCATGGTCGCCCGCGATCAAATGGTCGGC
>DBBT01000095.1:0-5101 GCA_002292345.1 Opitutia bacterium UBA977
AAATGGCGGGATAGACGGGATTTGAACCCGCGGCCTCCTGCGTGACAGGCAGGCGCTCTAACCAACTGAGCTACTACCCCTAAAAGTTGGAAGATGCCGACAGTAGAAATCGGACCTTTGAAGTCAAGCGGTGTTTTGCGGTGTTGAGTGATTTTTCAGCAGGGTAGTTTGTTAGGTAAGTCAGCCGTCTTTTTGATAAATCAGGCTTTGCTTTATGGCTATTTTATTGGCAGTTTGACTTTCTTGTATGCGTTTATTATCAAAGGATTCTACGGTTGGCTCTAAGCCGCGCCGCTCAAAGTTCGGGGCACTGCTTTTGGCGTTGTTGATTCAGGGGGTGTTGTTGGGCCTTGCGGTATTTGTGGTAGTACTGGTGCCGGAATTCCGCTCGGATCCTGAGTTCGTGGCAAAAAAGAAGATCTATTTACCACAAAAAGAGCTGCAGCATAAAGTGGCGCTAGCGCAGTTTCAAAATGCCGCGAGTTCGCCGATGCAGATCGAGCGGATTAGTGCGGCTGCTTTGCTGCCAGATGCGCTGCCCTCGCTACCTGCCATGCCTAAAAGTGAATTCAATCCGATTGAGCGCAATCCAGCAGCCTTACAGTCGGATGGCTTGCTCGGGCAATCTGGTGTGTTGGGTGCTTTGCAAGGTTTGAAGACGGGGTCGTCCTCGGCCTCGTTGTTTGGCATCGAGGACAGCGGCCAGCGTATTTTGATCTTGTTTGATAATAGCTCGACTGTCTGGAACAAGGCGAGCGCAGCGGGGGTGACGACAGATGCGTTTGTACGGGAATTGTCGATGTTGGTGAACGGACTGAATGCCAACACGCTGTTCGGGCTAGTTCCGTTTGCACGGCAGGTCGGCACCTTTCGTGATTATATGGTCGCTGCGGGTGCGCGCAATAAACAGGAGGCGAAGCGTTGGATCGCGGAAAATGTCCGCTCAAGTCGGAAGACTACGCAGTTGCCTTTCGCCGAAGATGGTATCCAAGGGGCGCTTACGGTCGCGTTTCAAATGGAGCCAGAAGTGATCTTTATTATATCCGATGGCGATTTTCAGCGTGGCAAGACCGCCAAGACCAGCGCGGGCGATGTGCCGTGGAAAGACGTGGATAAGACGCTGCGTGCACTCACTCGTGAGTACGGGATCGAGCCGCGCATTCACTTTATTGGTTTCAAGGTCGAGCCCGAAGCCGCGGCAGCGATTGAGAAAATTACCCGCCGCTTTGGCGGCGAATTCAGTGACTTTACTCAGCGGTAAGCGAAAGTGCTGTGGTGTTAGCGCTTTCGTGAGCCCTAGTTAATCGCGATACTGCCTGGGCCTTGGGCATTGTTGGCGCCAGCAAGCTTGCACGCCACGAGTGGCGGTCGGCATTAAGGAGGGCAGATTAGCGCCCTACGATTTTTTCTTACCCTTCTTAAAGGGGCGAGCCTTGGTCTTAGCGCGCTTTTTTGCGCTGCCACCTTTAGTGAGTGGCGCGACGCTGGAGCGCTTGTGGCCTCCTTTTTTGATGCGGTCGGCGGATGCTTGGCGACCTTTGCTACGACGATTTTTTTTAGGGTCTAGGCGTCGGTCAATTTTGTCAGTAGTAGCAGTGACGCGGAAGTCGATCTGACGCTTGTAGCGATCCACGCGATTGACTTCGACCATAATGTATTGGCCCAGTGAATACGTCTTATGCGTGCGGCGTCCGATTAATGAAGTGCCGTCATTACTTGCGTGGTAGAAGTCGTCGTCGAGTTGAGAGATGTGCACCATGCCGAACGCGAGCGAGTCGGTAAGTTCAATAAATAAGCCGTGATTTTTGACGTCAGTGATAATAGCTTTGAAGGATTTTTTTTCGGGCTTCTTGAGTTCGCGTTCATAGAATTCGAGGAGCTTGGTTTTGACTGAGTCGCGCTCGGCATCGACACTGTTACGCTCGGCGACACTGAGGTGGTCGCCTAGAGAGAGCAGTTTGCCTTGCGTGTAGCGGATGTCCGGCTCGTTGGGCGCCGAATCGACGCCAGTCTTGTGCATGTAGCCGTCGAGCACGCGGTGCACGATCAAGTCGGAATAGCGGCGAATCGGCGAGGTGAAGTGGGTGTAGTCGGGCTTGGCTAGACCGTAGTGGCCATCTGCGCTGGCGCGATATTGCGCCTGTTTGAGACTGCGTAGCACCTGAACTTTAAGTGTGTAGCCCTGTGGGTGCTCTTTGAGCTTCTTGAGTAGCATGCTCATCTCGCGCGGCTTGCTGAGGTTGCCGCATTGGACGCCGAAGGTGATCATCGTCTCGCGTAGTTCTTGCAGCTTTTCGTCCTCCGGTTCGTCGTGCACCCGATAGATGCTGGGGAAGTTGGAGCGCTTCATCGCGCGGGCCACTTGTTCATTGGCGGAGAGCATGAACTCCTCAATTAACTGATGGCTCTCGTCGTTGAACTCTTTTTCGATGCGGTCGGTGTAACCTTCCTCATCGACGTAAAGTTTGACCGAAGTCATGTCGAGATCGAGCGAGCCTTTTTTGAAGCGTCGCTGGCGTAGTACCTTGGCGATGTCCCAACTCTTGCGAATATACTTTTGCAGCAGCTTCATCTCATCGTCGTTGACTTCGTCGAGTGAGCGACCGGTCGAGCCTGTCTGGTGTTTCGGCGGCAGCGGCGTCTTGCGCACGACGTCGAGATCGTCCTCATTCATAAACGCAAAGGCCTGCTTGTAGGTGAGGCGTTTATTACTGCAGATGACGGTGTTTGCGAAGCTGACGGCCACGATGTCGGCTTGGTCAGAGAAGGTGATGAAACAAGTTTTCGTGAGCCGGTCTTGTGCTTCGACTAGGCTGCAAAGGCCATTGGACAGCGCGTGCGGCAGCATTGGGATGACGGTGCCAACTAGGTAGGTACTGTTTGCACGTTCCTGAGCTTCAACGTCGAGCGGTGTGCCTGGCTTCACATAGGCGCTGACGTCAGCGATGTGCACACCAACGCGAATATTGCCGCCGTCTAACTGTTCTACTGAAATCGCGTCGTCGAAGTCTTTGGCGTCGTCTGGGTCGATAGTAAAAGTAAAAATATCGCGGCAATCTTGACGGCCTTCGGTGTCTTGTTTGCGGACATGGTCTGGGATGGCTTCAGTTTGCTTCTCAACGGCAGAGGGAAATTGCGGGTTGAGGTTGTATTTAAACAAAATGGCTTTGAACTCGGCATCGGGTTCGTGCGTGCGTCCGAGCACTTCGCTAATTTCGCCTTCAGGATTGAGGTGGCGTTGCTTCCATTCGAGTAGTTTGACCACGACTTTGTCGCCTACCTTTGGAATCGGTTTGATGCCACTGTTTGAAGGCTCAGGCACTAGCACGTCTTGAGTGATACGAGGATCGTCTGGGACGACGTAGTATGCGTGGCGGCCTTTTTCTAGGGTGCCGGGTATGGCTTCGCGGGCCCGCTTGAGAATACGAATAACGCGCACGTTGGGCTTCTCGTTTGGATCGTAGACGGGGCGCTGTCGGCCCTTGCCGCGAAAGGGACTTTGCTGTGGCCGCTGAATAATGCGCGCTAGCACTTGGTCGGCATGTAGCGAGACTCCTGTGTTTTCGACTGCGACGGGGTAGCCAGCGCCAGGGCCAGAGGGTTTGCCGGTGCTGGAATCGGGGATCAATGTGGCGGCTCCGTTTTGGCGAAACATAATGCGACCACTGACGAGGTCGGCATCATCAGGGATGCAGAGCTTGTCTTTTTTGAGGCGAGCGACTTCGCCGCGCTCAAGCATTTCATCGAGCAGGCTATCAGCAGCAGCAATTTCTTTAGAGCCGATTTTAAGGATGGCGAAAATCTCTTCGCGCCGCATGGGCACGTAGTCTTTAGTGCGTAAAAGTTGCAGTAGTTGTGGGCGTAGTTCCATATTATGGGTCAGACTCTGTAGAGGTTTTAGATATATGCGAGCCGTGATCTTGTTACGAGCAGAAGGGCGCGGGTGGGCTTGACGATTGCAGGAGGGTTTCGCGCGGAGGGTTAAATGGAGCCGAAAAACGGAGTCGAACCGTCGACCTATTCATTACGAATGAATTGCTCTACCAACTGAGCTATTTCGGCAACCATTTAAAGATCAACTGCTTAAGGAGATGATTGAGTTTCAAGGTTATGAACTTAGTCACTTTTTAGCCATTAACGGCTTAGTCCTGCGTCTCAAGTCTGTCGCTCAAGAAAGCGAACCTCCTTCGTCAATGAACAGCAGATTGGGAATGTTTAGCGTTTCGTCAATACTTCCGTTCGGTATCTGAACTAATTAATTACGCTCTTTTATTCGAAGGCATCGCACGGAGCCTTGATCTAACATTTGTTTGGAGCCGTAAAGTGCCGGAAATGTTGAATCATCCCGTCTATACAATTGCAGCGACGATTGTAACGCCTCGGCGCAAGCTAATATAGAGCGGCTTAAGGATGCGATTCAGCAAGTCCCCGAACAGTCGATCGCTAAGATTTTTCAAGTCACCGTGACTTTAGCACCAGCGCTGAGAGCACATTACAAATTGATCTACGCGAATGTGAACCTTAAGAACGTGATAGTTTATTTTTTTCTGTATGTCAGGACCCAAGGCCCGGAGTGGGTGGGCGTCGTGTGCCACAGGTCAGGGTAAGATCGATTTAAAGAACACTTGCCGCCGCCAGACGCATCCTCAAAGGCGGTAAAATAGTCCTTTTTGTATTTTGCCTTTTGTCCTATTACCACTTTTACTGCGGCACTTATGAGCTCAGTCTTGCAACTACTTCTTGAAGGTGAACACCTTAACACTGCCCAAATGGCGCAGGTGCTTGGCCTGTCCGAAAGCGACATTTCCGCAGAATTGAAGCGCCTTGAGGGCGAACAGATACTGCTCGGTTGGCGCCCCGTGTTCAACCCAGAGCGCGCTCAAGAAACCATCGTGCGAGCGGTCATCGAAGTGAAGATCAGTCCCGAGCGCGATGGTGGGTTTGATCGTCTCGCGACGCGGATCAGTCGTTTTGATTCGGTGGAGTCCTGCTATTTGATGTCTGGCTCGTATGATTTGCTGGTGATCGCAACAGGCGCTGACTTGCGTGAAGTGGCGACTTTTGTGTCGGAGCGTCTCGCGAGTGTTGAAGGCGTGTTGTC
>DBBT01000095.1:5152-7557 GCA_002292345.1 Opitutia bacterium UBA977
GATAAACCCGCTGTGAGTGCATAATGGCAGACGATAGCCAACGCTTTGTGGCGGACCACGTCGTGGGTCTGCCTCGTTCTGGTATACGCGATTTCTTTGCGATTGTCGCGGCGATGCCGCAGGCCATCTCGCTGGGCATCGGTGAACCAGATTTCGTCACGCCTTGGCATATTCGCGAGGCCGCGATCTTTGCTCTCGAAAAAGGTAAGACCAGCTACACCGACAATCTCGGCCTCATCCGCTTGCGCCGTGAGATCAATACTTACGTCGAGCATAATTTTGGGCTGAGTTACAATCCCGACAACGAAATCCTCGTCGCCGTCGGCGTGTCCGAGGCCTTGGATATTGCCCTGCGTGCGGTGCTCAATCCGGGCGACAAGGTGCTCTATCACGAGCCTTGCTATGTTTCGTATAGTCCTAGCATCTTGCTGGCGCATGCGCAGCCGATTGCGATTAGCACTTCTGCGCAAGATCAGTTCGGCATCAATCCAGATGCGGTCGAAGCCGCGTGGGAGCCTGGTTGTAAGGTGTTGATGCTCAACTTTCCGACCAATCCGACTGGCGGCGTGACGGAGCGTGCGAAGCTCGAGCGGATCGCCAAGTTCGCGATTGAAAAGGACCTATTGGTGATCAGTGACGAGATTTACTCCGAACTGACCTTCGAGGGTGAGCACACCAGTATTGCGACGCTGCCGGGCATGCAGGAGCGCACCATTTTTCTGCATGGATTTTCGAAGGCATTTGCTATGACCGGTTTCCGAATTGGTTACGCCTGTGGTCCCGCGCCACTCATCGAGGCGATGATGAAGGTGCACCAATACAGTATGCTGTGTGCGCCGATTCTTTCCCAAGAAGCGGCGATTGAGGCATTGAAAAACGGCGGTCCCGCGGTCGCAAAGATGAAGGCGCAATACCACCGTCGTCGTGATCTGATCGTTCGTCGTTTTAACGAAGCGGGCCTCACCTGCCACTTGCCGAAAGGCTCCTTCTACGCATTCCCCTCGATCCAATCGACTGGGATGAGTTCGATGGACTTCTGCCAAGGCTTGTTGACCGAACAAGAAGTGGCGATCGTGCCGGGCACGGCCTTTGGGCCAAGTGGTGCAGGGTTTGCGCGTGCGAGTTTCTCCACTAGCTACGAGCGAATCATTGAGGCGACTGATCGTATCGAGCGCTACGTCGATAAGGTTCGTAAATAGTCCTTGTAAGTTCTTCATTACTAAGGCATCCCCGCACGGTTTCAGCTCGCTGCGCCGTTGGTTGCCCCGTCCTTCAAGCATAGATAGCTCAGCTTGTTTTATTATAGTTCCACTTTTCTGAATTCTAACTTCTGAATTCTCACTACTTTTTTAAATGATCGATCCATCCAGAACCGTAGCCATTGTTGGCCGACCGAATGTCGGAAAAAGCCGTCTGTTTAACCGGCTGTGCGGGCGTCGCTTGTCAATTGTGCACGATATGCCGGGCGTCACGCGGGACTTGATCTCCGCTGAAGTGAACGACGACTTCGTCCTGCTCGATACCGGTGGCCTGGGCATGGAGCTCAAAATGACGCCAAAGAAGATTGCAGATGCTGCCGAAGAACAGGTGGGCTTTGCGATTCAGGCCTCAGCGGTTATTTTGTTCATCGTCGATATTCGCCAAGGCATTACCGCGTTGGATGAGATTGTTGCTGAGAAGCTGCGCCGTTATGGCAAAGAGGTGATTCTAGTGGCCAATAAGGCCGACTTGGAGGATAGCGAAATCGACGCGTATGAGTTTATCAGCCTCGGGCTGGGTGATGCGATGCCAGTTTCCGCAGAGCATGGTCGTGGTATTACGGATCTTCTTGATGCGGTCAAATTGAAGCTCGGCGAGAAGCCAGCGTTCGACGCGGATGCACCAGTCGAACCGAAGCGTATCCGTATTTCTTTGATGGGCCGTCCCAATGTCGGCAAATCCTCGATCGGTAATCGCCTGCTGGATTCGAAGCGCCTGATCGTCAGCGATGTCGCTGGCACTACGCGCGATTCGGTCGAACTAGATTTAGATTATAAGCATAAGGACGGCGAAATACTGAAATTCCGCATGGCTGATACTGCCGGTCTGCGCACCAAGACCAAGGTTGATAGCCCAGTGGAGTTCTTCTCCAGCGTGCGTACGCAGCATGCGATGGAAGCGTCCGATGTCGTGTTTCTGATTATTGATGCGGTCGATGGTGTGACCAAGCAAGATCAAGCCCTTGCCGGCGCCGTACTCGATGCCGGCCGCGCGTTGGTAGTCGTGGTCAACAAGTGGGATCTGATTATTCAGCAATGGGAGCGCGAGCCGATCGAAGGCTTCCGCTCGCTCAAGCATTTCCTCGAGTCTTATGAGAAGTCGCTGCGCAAAGAGATGTTCTTCCTGCCCGATCCGCCGGTGCTGTT
>DBBT01000095.1:7619-8163 GCA_002292345.1 Opitutia bacterium UBA977
TCGCCCAAGGTGGTTGGCACCAAGCGTTTCAAAGTGTTCTACGCCACGCAGACAGGTTCGCGGCCAATGCGGATCCGCTTCTTCTGTAACCGTATCGAACGTCTCGATCCGGGCTACCGTCGTTATTTGGAAAAAGCAATTATCCACGAGTTCCGTCTCAGTGGTTGCCCGGTGCGTTTCGATCTCGTCGGTAAAGAGCGTCGCTACGAAGACGAGGAGGGATCCTCGGAGCATGCGCACCGTCAGAGTGATGATCTGCAGCGCAAGGCGCGTATTCGAAAGATGGGGCCAGATGCTGCCAAAATCGATAAGAAGCACCCTGAGCGCCGCGCGAAGATCACTCAGAAGAAGGCCGCACACAATCGGAGTAGCAAGAGCCGGGAAAGCAGAGGCAGAAAGTAGCCTTCGTTCCCAGGGCACCTTCAGTGTGTTGGCTGCGAATCTTTTGGGTCGAGGCGCATCGTCTCGATATTTGTTCGTCTTGAAGTGTGGTCGCCTCGACGTCCCCGTCATCGACGAGCTGCCGTTGTTTGATCGTGGTTAA
>DBBT01000095.1:8316-8901 GCA_002292345.1 Opitutia bacterium UBA977
GTAGTGGCAGGGCCATCAGTGCTGCTTTGAGTTCGGTGATCTCCTCTTTGTGCAATACGGGGCAGCGCTGTTTGATGGTCTGGTCGTTTTGCGCGGCTAGCACGGCGCGGGTGACGGTGAATGCACCGCCAGTGACGATGAGCGGTGCGGCGTTTGGCTCGAAGCTGAAGCCGCTGGCTTGCAGTGCATCACTGACGTGTGCGGCGATGCGGGCTGCGGTTTCGGCAGACAGCGCGGCATCGCGATCGGCGATGAATTGCTCAGTCAGGCGCACCGCGCCGAGCTGCAGGGACAGGGCTTGCTCGATCTGGCCGTGGGCAAAACGGATCAGTTCGAGGCTGCCGCCGCCGAGGTCCATTTGGATGAAGTTGTGGATGCCGGCGATCTGCGGGTCGCAGCGGAGCCCTTTACCGATGTAGGTCGCTTCCTCTGCGCCAGACAGTATTTGTATTTCGAGACCAGTCACCTCATTGACCAGTTCGATGAATTGGATGGCATTGGTCGCGTCGCGCACGGCGCTAGTGGCAACGATGCGCAAGGTCTTCGGCTGGTAGCCTTGTGCGAGGCGGGCGAGCTCGGTGATGG
>DBBT01000126.1:0-639 GCA_002292345.1 Opitutia bacterium UBA977
GTCAATCTGCAGCTTCCACAGGATGACGTGCTGTTTTACTATACGGGCGGCCCAGGTCTGACCACCCTCCGTCCAGGCAGCGGAGGCGTCACCATGGGATCCGAGGCTAAATTTGGCGTGGAGGTCACCTTTGGTCGCGAGATTGCCGATGCATCCCCTTCGGTGACCTATGCGATCATCAAACACGCCGAGAGTGGCACCGCTTTGTATAACGACTGGGCACCGGGAACCGGCCCCAGTTACACGGTTTTCCGTAACACCGTTGCTGCCGGACTGGCCGCCCTCCAGAATGCCGGGTATACCACCGAGATCGTCGGGATGCTCTGGCACCAGGGAGAAAGCGATGCCCTCGAAGGGCAGCAGGCCAACTATGCGAACAATCTTACGGCCTTCATTGCGGACATCCGAAGCCATTACGGTGCCAACCTTCCATTCTTCATTGGCGAGATTCGACAGAACGGCCCGGCTTATATGACTGTTGTCAATGCGCAGGCCGCCATTGCTGCCGCGGATCCTTTTGCACGCTTCGTCCCTGCTACCGACCTGAGCTTCTATGACTTATTCCATTTTGATGCGGCAGGAATGATTACCTTGGGTGAGCGATTCGCGACCGCATTTTTGGATCTCGTATCCAATGAC
>DBBT01000126.1:669-15332 GCA_002292345.1 Opitutia bacterium UBA977
ATGTGACGATCGCCCCCGCGTTTTCCGGGTCCTTTACGGCAGTCAGTAGTGCCTCGGATTCGGCCTACGAAGGTGACCAGAGTGGATCGGATCTGATTAATGGGCTCACCGCGACAGTGGCAAGTGTAGGATGGACCGACGGCGGCGGTGCAACGCTGCCCGAACTGAACGACGGCATTCATGGAGCCTTTCCTGGAGGTAACGCCGAAGGCACTTGGTCGAATGAAGGTGCCATTGCTGAATACGACTTGGGCGCAAATGCAGCAGGTTATGACATCACCTCGATCCAATCGATCGCATCCTGGGCTGACTCGGGGTTCGGCAATCAGGTATGGACGGTGGAGGTGAAGCCGGTCGGTGGCAGCTACGTCCTTCTCGCGACGGTTGATTATACACCGCTCAATAACGCCGCGGGCGCAACCAAGGTCAATCTGACGGGTTTGGATGCCACGGGGATCGAATCTATCCGCTTCACGGCGGGTTCCACTGATGGCAAGTCCGTTGGAAACGATTTTGTCTTCCGCGAGATTGACGTTGAAGGCACCGTCACTCCTGTCCCACCCGCTGCGACGATCGAGTCCGGTTTTTCCGGATCCTTTACTGCTGTCAGTGATCCTTCGGACTCGGCCTACGAGGGCGACCAAAGTGGATCGGATTTGCTCAATGGGCTCACCGCGACGGTTGCAACGGGCTGGAACCTCACCAACGGCTCAACGGTGGCCGAATTGAACGACGGCATTCATGGAGGCTTTCCCGGAGGGGACGCCGAGGGGACATGGTCGGATGAAGGTGCCATTGCTGAATACAACTTAGGCCCCAATGCAGCTGGTTATGACATCACCTCGATTCAATCGATTGCTTCCTGGGCGGATTCGGGATTTGGCAATCAGGTGTGGACGGTGGAGGTGAAGCCAGTGGGGGGCAGCTACACCCTTCTCGCAACGGTTGATTATACCCCGCTCAATAACGCCGCGGGCGCAACGAAGGTCAATCTGACCGGCCTGGATGCCACGGGGATCGAATCTATCCGGTTCACCGCAGGTTCCACTGCGGGTAACTCCGCTGGAAATGATTTCGTCATCCGCGAGATTGACGTGGAAGGTGCTGCGACTCCTACCCCCTCCGATGTGACGATTGAGTCCGGTTTTTCCGGATCCTTTACTGCAGTCAGTGATCTTTCGGATTCGGCCTATGAGGGTGACCAGAGCGCATCGGATCTCATCCATGAGCTCACAGCGACTGTCGCAACTGGCTGGAACCTAACCAACGGCTCAACGGTGGTCGAACTGAATGACGGCATTCATGGAGGCTTTCCCGGAGGGGACGCCGAGGGGACATGGTCGGATGAAGGTGCCATTGCTGAATACAACTTAGGCCCCAATGCAGCAGGGTATGACATCACTTCGATTCAATCGATTGCTTCCTGGGCGGATTCAGGGTTCGGCAATCAGGTATGGACCGTTGAGGTGAAAACAGTGGGTGGCAGCTACGTCCTTCTCGCAACGGTTGATTTTACCCCGTTCAATAATGCCGCGGGCGCAACGAAGGTCAATCTGACCGGCCTGGATGCCACAGGGATCGAATCTATCCGCTTCACCGCAGGTTCCACTGCGGGTAACTCCGCTGGAAATGATTTCGTCATCCGCGAGATTGACGTTGAAGGCACCGCGACTCCCAACGCAGCAGTGACGATCGACGCAGGTTTTTCAGGGTCCTTTACGGCAGTCAGTGATCCTTCGGATTCGGCCTATGAGGGTGACCAGAGTGCATCGGATTTGCTCAATGGGCTCACTGCGACCGTCGCAAGTGTAGGATGGACCTCCGGCGGTGGTGCAACGCTGACTGAGCTGAACGACGGCATTCATGGAGCGTTTCCTGGAGGGGACGCTGAAGGCACTTGGTCGAATGAAGGTGCCATTGCTGAATACGACTTGGGCGCAAATGCAGCAGGTTATGACATTACCTCGATCCAATCGATCGCATCCTGGGCTGACTCGGGGTTCGGCAATCAGGTGTGGACGGTGGAGGTGAAGCCGGTGGGTGGCAGCTACGCCGTTCTCGCAACGGTGGATTTTACTCCGTTCAATAATACAGGGGGCGCAACGAAGGTCAATCTGACCGGCTTGGATGCTACAGGTATCGAATCCATCCGGTTCACGGCGGGTTCCACTGCTGGTAACTCCGTTGGAAACGATTTCGTCATCCGCGAAATTGACGTGGAAGGCGCCGCGACTCCTGAGCCGCTCCGTATCATGTGCCTCGGTGACTCGCTCACGGTCGGCTACACCGACAACCCGAACTGGACGCACCCCTTTAAGTTCGGCTATCGCAGTGGACTCTACACCCGCCTCACGAACGCCGAGTATAACTTCCAGTTTGTCGGTGCCTCGACCGAGCCCTGGGACGGCAGCTCCGGTGACCCGACCAACGGCGGCACCTACACGCCCGCGTTTGATCTACGCGACTTCGGTCAGGACGGCCACCGAGGATATGGTGGTCAGGCTATCTGGGACAATGTTGACGGATTCATCGCTGCCGACAACCCGGACGTGATCTTGCTCTTGATCGGCATCAACGGCTTAGGTAGCGGTAGTCAGACAGCATTGAACAATCTGGTGGACAGTATTGTGACAACTGCTCCGGATGTGCACTTGATTGTAGCGCAAACCTCGCCGCTCGTCAGCTTCGACCAGACACTATACGATTACAACGTCTACATCCGCGACACCCTCGTGCCGACTTACGCTGGTAATGGCCACAAGGTAAGCACCGTCGACCTCTATACACCCTTCCTCGTTGATCCGAATAATTACGCCTCCGCCATCAAGCCCGGTGTGCTGTCCAACAACATCAACCACCCAGACAACACGCACTACGAGCTGATGGCACAGGAATGGTTTGAGGGGATCCAGGCGCTTGATTTCGACTCTGATAATTTTGATTCCTGGATATCTGATCCCGCCTTCGGTCTCGCTGTTGCCGACCAAGACTTCGCCGATGATTCTGACGGTGACCAGCTCGGTAACGGGATCGAAGCATGGTTCGGCACCCATCCGGGGCAGTTCAACACAGGGCTGACTAGCATTGCCACCGATGGGACCACCACCACCTTCACTCATCCACAGAACGCCACCTTGCCGGGCGATCTGACTGGCTACTACGAGTGGTCGCCCAATCTGGTCGACTGGTATCTCAGCGGCAATGGCCCAGATGGGGGAAGTACCGTCACTTTTTCCACCAACACCATCGGCACCACCACCACGGTGACCGCCACGGCCAGTGAGGGGCTTGATAGAATCTTCCTACGCGCCGGGGTCAGCCAGAATTGAGCCAGGCATTTTCTTTCTGGCCCGCCATCCTTTCTGGCCCGCCATCACTAGGCAGTGATGGCGGGCCAAGTCGTCCGGCGAAAAGAGGGCAGGGGCTCGCTACGTATTTACGTATATTGCGCGATTCGAGATTTTATCGTATGATGCGATCTGTCCTTCTTATAAAAACCCCCAATGAAAATGAGTGATACAACAAATTTAACGATGGGCCTCGCTGCAATTGCTGGCCTTGCCTTCACCGCCATCTCCGCCCACGCGGCGGTGACGATCGACCCCGCGTTTTCGGGGTCCTTTACGGAAGTCAGTAGTGCCACAGACCAGGCCTACGACGGCGACCAGAGCGCATCGGATCTCATCCATGAGCTCACCGCGACTGTCGCAACTGGCTGGAACCTCACCAACGGCTCAACGGTGCCCGAACTGAACGACGGCATTCATGGCGTTAGTTTCGCGGCCGCAGGCAATAGCGCCGAAGGCACTTGGTCGGATGAAGGTGCCATTGCTGAATACGACTTGGGCGCAAATGTAGCAGGTTATGACATTACCTCGATCCAAGCGATCGCGTCCTGGACTGACTCGGGGTTCGGGAATCAGGTATGGACGGTGGAGGTGAAGCCGGTGGGTGGCAGCTACGCTCTTCTTGCAACGGTTGATTTTACACCGTTCAATAATACTGGGGGTGCAACGAAGGTCAATCTGACCGGCTTGGATGCTACAGGTATCGAATCCATCAAGTTCACGACGGGTTCCACTGATGGCAACTCCAATGGAAACGATTTCGTCTTCCGCGAGATTGACGTTGTAGGCGCCGCGAATGGCCCCGATGTCGTCGCTCCAATGATCAATAACCTGAGCCCCGCGGATGAGGCGGGCAATGCCCCAGTGGGCAACAATCTGGTGGTGACCTTCGACGAGGACATCACTATAGGCACAGGCAACATCACGATCAAGAATCTCGACGCGCCCTCCGAAACGGCAATCCCCGTCGGTGACGCCCAGATCTCAATCTCCGGTGCGGTCTTGACGATCAATCCTAGCTCGAATCTCGATCCTGGCACCAACTACGCCGTCCAAATCGCTGCCACCGCCATCACGGACGCCACCGGCAACCCTTTTCTCGGTATCCTTGACGACACCACATGGAACTTCACCACCAACGCAGCGGTGACGATTGACGCCGGTTTTTCAGGGTCCTTTACGGCAGTTAGTAGTGCCACAGAGTCGGCCTACGAGGGCGACCAGAGCGCATCGGATCTCCTCCACGGGCTCACCGCGACTGTCGCAACTGACTGGACGATCTCCAACGGCGCATCACCCTCGGAACTGAACGACGGCATTCATGGAGGCTTTCCCGGAGGGGACGCCGAAGGCACTTGGTCGAATGAAGGTGCCATTGCTGAATACTATTTGGGCGCAGATGTACTCGGCTATGACATTACCTCGATCCAAGCGATCGCGTCCTGGGCTGACTCGGGCTTCGGGAATCAGGTGTGGACGGTAGAGGTGAAGCCGGTGGGGGGAAGCTATACCCTTCTCGCAACAGTTGATTTTACACCGTTTAATCATACTGGGGGCGCAACGAAGGTCAATCTGACTGGCTTGGATGCCACCGGTATCGAATTCATCAGGTTCACGGCGGCTTCCACTGGCGGTAACTCCGCAGGAGACGATTTTGTCTTCCGCGAGATCGACGTTGTAGGCGCCGCGACTCCCGCGGTGACGATCGACGCCGCGTTTTCAGGGTCCTTTACGGCAGTCAGTAGTGCCACAGACCAGGCCTACGATGGCGACCAGAGCGCATCGGATCTCCTCCACGGGCTCACCGCGACTGTAGCAACTGGCTGGACGATCTCCAACGGCGCATCACCGTCGGAACTGAACGACGGCATTCATGGAAGCTTTCCCGAAGGGGACGCCGAAGGCACTTGGTCGAATGAAGGTGCCATTGCTGAATACGACTTGGGCGCAAATGCAGCAGGTTATGACATTACCTCGATCCAAGCAATCGCGTCCTGGAGTGACTCGGGGTTCGGGAATCAGGTGTGGACGGTGGAGGTGAAGCCGGTGGGTGGCAGCTACGCCCTTCTCGCAACGGTTGATTTTGCACCGTTCAATAATGCTGGGGGCGCCACGAAGGTCAATCTGACCGGCTTGGATGCCACAGGGATCGAATCCATCCGATTCACGGCGGGTTCCACTGGCGGTAACTCCGCAGGAGACGATTTTGTCTTCCGCGAGATTGACGTTGTAGGTGAGTTGAGCTCTGACAATTTTGATTCTTGGATCTCGGATCCCGCCTTCGGTCTCGCTGTCGACGATCAGGACTTCGCCGATGATCCTGACGGTGACCAGCTTGGTAACGGACTCGAGGCATGGTTCGGTTCCCACCCAGGGCAGTTCAACGCAGGGCTGGCTAACATTTCCACCGCTGGGAACATCACCACCTTCACTCACCCACAGAACGCCACGGTGCCGGATGATCTAACTGGCTACTACGAGTGGTCGCCCAATCTGGTCGACTGGTATCTCAGCGGCAATGGCCCGGATGGGGGAATTACCGTCACTTTTTCCACCAACACCATCGGCACCACCACCACGGTGACCGCCACGGCCAGTGAGGGGCTTGATAAAATCTTCCTGCGCGCTGGGGTCAGCCAGAATTAAGCTAGGCACTGCGACTTCTTTGGGGATACTATTTTACGATTTCATGTAGAGACTTTCATTATTTAATTATGAAACATACGAAACAACCTAACCCGCGCCGACAAAATGATTTTTTTGGGAGCGCCCTTAAGATGAGTCAGGTGCTGGTGCTTAGCTTCCTGTGTTTCACCACAAGCATCTTCGCTGGAGAATCCACCATACAGACCATTCTACTTTGGCCGGAAACTCCACCAGGCGCGAAGGCTGGGGATGCGGAGTTGTCATCCGCCACCGCAACTGCGATCCAAAACGGTTCATATCAAGTTCCCAATGGCAATCGTCACAATACTCGCGTGCCGTCAATCGATGTCTATCTGCCGCACGAAGAGGACGCAAGTGGTGTCGCAATGGTGATCTTCTGCGGTGGCGGTTATGGTGCTGTTTGCATCGGAGTCGAGGGGATGCCGATGCAGCAGTTTTTGAACGACAAGGGAATCGCTGTTTTTATGGTCAGCTATCGTTGTAGTCCTTTCAATCATCCGATTCCTTTGTGGGATGCGCAACGCGCACTACGTATTGTCCGTAGTCGGGCCAAAGAGTTTGGTGTGGATCCCACTAAAATCGGTGCAATGGGATTCTCTGCCGGAGGGCATGAAGTATCCACATTGAGCGTTCATTACGATGAGCCGTTTGGATACCAGCCGATTGATGCGATTGATGCAGTCAGTGCGCGTCCCGACTTTACCTGCCTGATCTACCCATTGATTTCGATGAGAAAAGAGCTCACGCATGCGGGCAGTTCTCTCCATCTACTCGGCGCGGATCCTTCTGAGGCATTGCGCGCCATGCTGTCCAATGATGAGCAGGTGGACCAGCAAACACCGCCGGCATTCCTCGTTCAGGGCACGAATGATCGGGTGGTAAAGCCGGAAAATTCAAAGCGTTACCATGAGGCCTGCAAACAGAATGGAGTGCCCACGAAACTAGTCCTCCTCGAAGGTGGTATGCATGGCCCCGCATTACTTGACGGCCAACCCACAATCCGTAATGCCAAGGATTCGTATGCCGATTCAATGGTCCAATGGATTAACGATCTGCTTGGTCACTGAAAAATTGTATCGTGGCGTCAGCTGTTAAGGTCGCATCCGTCACAAACCCGAAACCGTCTCTCGCCTTGACCATGCGAAAAGCGATTTCCTCTCTATAAAAAACATGAATGGTATTCTTAAATCAACTTTGGTAGGTGTCCTGCTAACAGTCACGAGCTTAGTGACTCACGCAGCAGGAAATTTTCTCACACCACCTGAACTCTGGGATGACTACGACCCGGACAAGGGCGAATTTAAAGAAGAGATCGTCAAGGAAGAGACGAAGGACGGAATCTATTACAAAGAGTCTTACATTAGTGCCTATGTGCTTGATCATGAAATACGCGTCTTCTGTAAATACAGTGTTAAAGAAGGCGCAATGAATGCGCCGGGTCTTTTGGATGTGCATGGTTGGCATGGCGCACCGAGAATTCCCAAAGACTATGTAAACGAGGGTTGGGCGGTGCTGGCTCATGACTATGCGGGTGAGCTTAATAATCAGCACTACACGAAATACCCGGAAGAACTTTCACATGGCAATATGAAGCGGCAGCCAGTATGGACGAAGTATAGAGATGGAACGTCGATAGCCGATCCCAAAGAGGCATCCGATTATATCTGGAGTGCCATTCAGCGCAGGGCTTTAAGTTTTCTGCTTACACAGAAGGAGGTCGATGCGACACGTATCGGAGCCAAGGGGTTTTCCTACGGCGGAACAATTATGTGGAATCTGGGGATGGACTCACGTGTAAAGGCGATTGTTGCCTACTTCGGTATTGGCTGGAATACGTATTATCGTGGTAGTCGTGTCTGGAAATACAACACCCCCTACATAAATCCGGAAAAAACTCAGGGCGAGGCAGTCTTCTTAGCGAGCCTTGCCCCACAGGCGCATTCTCCCTATATCACCGCTGCGACTCTTTGGTTAAACGGTTCAAATGACCATCACGGGGGCCACGAGAGAGGTCCGGACAGTTTTGCAATGTTCAAGCCTGGCATCCCATGGGATTATGCGGTTCAGGCACGAGGTCACCACAATACAGAAAAACTGGGGGATGACTGCAAACTGTGGCTCGAAAAACATGTATTAGATAAAGATATCTTTTGGCCTGAACGTCCACATTCTGAGCTCAAGCTGGGGAGCGATGGTGTCACTGAGATTCATATTACTCCCGCAAGTCCAGAGCGTATCAAAGAACTTCAGGCTTACATATGCCTGAAAACTCCAAACAATATTGAGAGGAACTGGCGCGATGTAGAATCAGTTCGAAAAGGAGATACCTGGATTGCAAAACTTCCAGTCGTAAACGTTAACGACTATGTTTTCTCCTATGCAAATATACGCTATACGAATGATTGTGTTATCTCCTCGGATTTTGAAGCCGCCATTCCAACGGAATTAGGAAATGCGATTGCGACGGAGAAAAAGTCCAATCTGATTCCAGAGGGGGTAGGGCAGTGGAGCCTGGTCGCACCAGCTGAAGGTCCTCAAGGCATTAAAGGGTTTCGCTCAATAAATAATCGTTTGGGTATTTCTACTACACAGTTTTCCGACGCCAAATACAGTGCTCCCCATGGGGCAGAGTTGAGTTTCATGTTCTATTGCACCCAACCTCAGCAGGTCGTTCTAGCTGCCAATAAATGGTTTGCAGTCGATGTTGATATTACTGCTGCCGATACATGGCAGACTAAAACCCTCAAGATCGACGAATTAAAGATTCGGCACGACGGCAGGAGTCTGGGGGACTGGTCAGAGGTCAAAAAAATCGAAATCAAATCTCAGGAGGGTTCGGACCTGAGCAAGGTTGTCTTTGCTAGATTCAAGTGGACCACTCCCGTGTCTAAATAGGCAGAAGCAGATGCCCTGAGCCGTTATTAACTGGCGCATTAAGTCAGTGTGATTATAGTGCGCTCGTTCTATCTGGGCAGTGCATGGAAGCGGAGTGATTCGTGTGTCCGCAAGGTTTCGTCCCTTTTACGTATTTACGTATATTGTGCGATTGGTGTTTTTGTCATACCATAGCGCGCGTCGCAGCCAGTGGGATTCGTTTAGCTGAAGGGCGCAAGGTGGTGCATGAAGTTTATTCTTAAACTGATGACTTCAGGGACCCTTTAAGATCGTGGGATGAAGAATATGAATAACATAGCATTTATAATGGTGATTGTCGGTCTGCTAGGCTCGGTTGCATTCGCAAAAGACAGTTCGGCTGTAGAGGTTGCGGAGGCGTCACTTTACGCGGGATTCGTGACTCCCGCAGATGACTGTCGGCCGCGCACCTGGTGGCACTGGATGGATGATAACGTGACTCAATATGGTATCACCAAAGACCTGGAGGCGATGAAAGAGATCGGCCTGAAAGGCGCACAGATTTTCTATATCGGAGGAAATGCGGCATCGGAAGGGGAACTGTCGATGTTGTCACCCGCTTGGCTGGATGCGGTGGAGCATGCCGCGAAAGAATGCGACCGTTTGGGACTTCGATTGGGTTCAACCAGTGCGGCGGGTGTTTCGGGGTCTGGTGGCCCATGGATCAGCCCGGAGCTGTCTATGCAGGAGCTGGCATGGCGCGATGTAATGGTTAAAGGGCCGCTGAAAGGGGAGATCAAATTGCCGAAGCCGCGCGAAACATTGGGCTATTATCAGGACATCGCTGTGTTAGCGTTTCCGGCGATCGCGGGAGATGCAACCCCTGTTTCCGCGCTCCGCCCGAAAGTTTCTTCTAATCTTAAAGATGTCGATTGGGCAGCAGCGATTGATGGAGATCCGGAAACGTTCATTGAACTGCCACCGACAACTCCTTCCGGACATGGTCCTATTCATGTTAGCTTTGAGTTTGAGAATCCGGTGAAACTCAGCTCTTTGGTCATACAGTTATTTGAGCAATGCAGCAATCGCAGCGTGAAGCTTTCCATTAGTGAGGATGGTCAGACATGGCGCCCGATTGCCTCCGCCTCTTGCCGCCGCGGTCATGTGCCAGCGGGGCGTGAAGAGCTGATCGAAGGCTTTCGCTCTCGCGAAAGTCGTTTCGCGAAACTCGAATTCACAGGCAGTCATTCGCGCGAAGCGACTAGGCTCTATGAGTTGAATTTCCAGTCGGCACGTTTGCAAAGAATTCACGCCAAAGCGGGGCGTGGCAGTGCGCGTCCGGATCTGTCGAACCCGTCCAAACAAAGTATTCCCCAAGAGGAACAGATTACACTGGATTCGATTATTGATTTGACCGATCAGTTGCAGTCGGACGGAACGCTTGTGTGTGACTTGCCGGTGGGGAGCTGGACGATTTTGCGCATTGGTCATACAGCAAAAGGCAATAAGGTTTCGCCTGCATCCGGGGCTGCTGAGGGCTTGGAGGTGGATAAGCTGAGCGCGGCGGCGATGGAACACAACTTCCACGAAGGTGTGCTGGGGCACTTGACGGATCGGTTTGGGGCGTTGACTGGAGATGCGTTCAATTGTGTGACGGTCGATAGCTGGGAAGCGGGGTGCCAGACGTGGACAAAAGATTTTGCCGAACAATTCCAGCAACTGCGTGGATATTGGAACCGAAAATGGCTGATTACAGTTACCGGCCGGATAGTGGGTGACTTGGATTTGACCGAGCGCTTTTTATGGGATTACCGCCGAACCGTCGCCGACTTGTTGGTTGATCAATATTACGGAACGCTGAAACGGTTGTGTAACGAGCGCGGCATTTTGCTGGAAGGTGAAGCGCCGGGCACCGGTATACCAACCATCGCAGATGGGATTCAGTCGTTGGGTATGATGGATATTCCGCAGGGTGAATTCTGGATTGGCGGCGCACCGCATCCCGACCAGCCGAACTGGGTAGGGGGCAATGATAATACCAAAGAACCTGCTTCAGCCGCTCACGTTTACGGTAAAGAAATCGTATCCTGCGAGGCCTTTACCTCGTTCGGCCATCATGATGGGTGGACCCAGTATCCTTCCAAACTCAAGCCCATCGGCGACCGTCAGTTTTGTAAGGGTATGAATGAGATGGTATTTCATCGCTTTGCGCATCAGCCGGATGACCGTTTCCCCGGCCAGTCGCTGGGCCAGTTTGGGCTGAACTTTGACCGCACGCTGACTTGGTGGAAGCCCGGTCGCGCGTGGGTTGATTACCTGACTCGCAGTCAGTATATGCTACGCCAAGGACGTTTCTTTGCCGATGTCTGTTACTATTACGGCGAAGATTCACCCAACAGTGCCTTTTATTATGTGCCGAAGCAGCTCGATCCTCGCAAGATGATGAAGCCAGTGCTGCCCGAGGGCTATGATTATGACGTGTGCGACTGGACGACCTTCGCCACGATGAGCGTCGAAGACGGGTTCGTTGTGCTGCCCTCTGGCATGCGTTACCGCTATTTGGTGCTGCCGCAAGGGGCGCGTTACACCCCGAAAGCACTGGAGAAAGTTGCGGAGCTGGTTCAGGCCGGCGCCACGGTGATTGGCTCCAAGCCGACTCGCTCCCCGTCGATGAACGATTATCCGCGAGCGGACCTAAAGATTCAGCAGTTGGCTGCTGAGCTTTGGCCGGATGCGGTCGGCCCCGGAGAACGCCGGGTCGGCAAAGGCCGGGTCATCACCGGTAAATCGTTTGAGACGATTTTCAAAGAGGATGCGCTATCGCCCGATTTTCTGGCTGGCTCGGGTTTGGCTGACAGCGAAGTTCGCTATATTCACCGCAAGCTGCCGTCCGGCGAGATGTATTATGTATCGAACCAAAAAGAGCGGCTTGAAGAGCTGACGCTACAGTTCCGCGTGACTGGGCTTGTTCCAGAGGCGTGGGACCCGGTGACGGGCAAAAAGTCGGAGTTGGTCATGTTTCAGGACAACGGAACGTCGACGACTGTGTCTTTACGGATGATGCCGTATGATGCGCAATTTATTATTTTTAAGACATCGGGCGAAGCCAAAGACTGTGTCACGGAGCTAGTGCAGGATGGCAAGCGAGTGCGTAGCTTGACTCAACAGGTCACAGTTGCAACAGAGCTCAGCCCAACAATTCGCACGTGCGCCAATGGCGATGCGGAATTGTGTGTCTGGGAATCGGGCGAATATGCGGTGAGCTTCCAGAACGGCGGCACAACAAAGGTCACGGTTGCCGACTTGCCGACGCCGGCAACGGTGCTGGGCAGTTGGTCGGTTTCTTTCCCTGAAAAGCGTGGCGCACCGGAAGGGGAGGTCGTTTTTGATACGCTGGAATCCTGGACGCAGCGTCCGGAAGAGGGGATCAAATATTTCTCCGGCACGGCAAGCTACCGCAAAGCGATCACACTGGATGCGGCGCGTTTGAAGAAGGGACGTCGTGTGGTTTTGGATCTCGGCGCAGTCAGCCATTTGGCCGAGGTGTTTGTGAATGACCAGCCGCTGGGCGTATTGTGGAATGCGCCGTTTCGGATCGACATCACCGATGCGGCGAAAGCTGGAGCCAACATGGTGGAGGTGCGCGTGACCAATGTTTGGAAAAACCGTCTGATCGGCGACGCTAAACTCCCTGAGGCTGAGCGGACGACGTGGACGGCTTATCCATTTTATAAAAACGAGCCAGACGCACCATTGATGGAGTCGGGGTTGTTGGGGCCAATTCGCCTGTTGAGCGCCGAGCCTATATCAGTTAATGGGTTACGATAATAAATCTATGAAGCGACTTACTACAATAATGATGGCACTGATCATCACCAGTCTCAGCAGCTTAACTGGGAGCACAGTGGATCACTTGCGTTGCGAGTATCTGGTCAATCCGGAGGGCATTGATGTGCTCCATCCCCGTTTGAGTTGGGTCATCCTCGGAAAGAATGAAGGCGGAAGCCTGAAGGCTGAAAGGGGAGTGCGGCAAAGCGCTTACCGGATTCTTGTGGCCTCATCGCCCGACCTGCTTAAACGGAACCAAGGGGACGTTTGGGACAGTGGCGTCGTTCAGAGCGATCAGTCGATTCAGGTGGAATACGCAGGGCAATCGCTCAAATCAAACACTCTCTATTTCTGGAAAGTGTGGATCAAGCAGTCCGACGGTGCCGAAGCTGAAAGTGAAACTGCCAGATGGTCGATGGGGCTGCTGGAGCTTGCTGATTGGAAGGCTGAGTGGATCGGGTTAGACAAAACGCCGGAAAATAAGCCGGAATATCGCGCTGCGCTGGAGGGGAAAAACCCGAAACTGGTGATCTCAAAGGCGATCTATGGTGTGCTGGAAGATCCGGCCAAACAGATGGATTTGAAGGAGATACTGCAGGAATATGTGGATGCCGGAAATCTACTGGTAACGCCAAGCAACGATCTCGCTGGCAGAGATCCGGCATACGGGACGAAAAAAAAGTTACAGCTCGAATATACGGTCGATGAGCGTCGGGTTAAAACCACGATTTTGGAGAACACCGAATGGGATTTGTCGATTGGACGGAAACGGAAACAGTATCTTCCGTCTCCCTATTTGCGCAAGGAGTTTGCGGTTCGTGCGGCGGTGAAACGGGCGGTGGTTTATGCCACCGCGCAGGGTGTTTTGGAGATGCATTTGAACGGAGAGCGCGTCGGCGATGAATACTTCATGCCGGGCTGGACTGATTACCGTAAGCGGATCTATTATCGCGCTTACGATGTAACAAACATGCTGAAGGCTGGGTCGAACGTGATCGGTGCGATTCTTGGCGACGGGTGGTTCCGCGGCAATATCAGCTGCATCGACCAGAATAAGTATGGCACTCGGCTGCGCCTTAAAGCACAGCTACACATCGACTATGCCGATGGGAAATCGGAAGTCATCGGTTCGGATGAAAGTTGGAAGGCGTCCTATGGTCCGATCATTGAGTCGGATATGCAGGCGGGCGAGCTATATGATGCCCGACGTGAAATGCCCGGCTGGAATCGCCCCGACTTTGATGGCAGTCATTGGTCGTCGGTCGTCACTGGTTCGAATCTGAACCCGCCACTAGAGGCGTATCCCGGTGCTCCGGTTCGCTGCACTGAAGAGCTCCCGACACTTGAGCTTACGGAGCCGGTCCCTGGTCACTATGTGTTCGACCTCGGGCAGAATTTTTCAGGCTGGATCCGGTTGAAAGTTAATGGCAATGCGGGCGATAAAGTAGTTATGCAGTTCGCCGAGATGCTGAAGGAGGACGGCACGGTTTATACCGCTAACCTTCGCTCCGCCCGGGCGATGGATACCTACATTCTCAAAGGCGGCGGCGAAGAGGTTTGGGAGCCGAGCTTCACGTTTCATGGATTTCGCTATGTTCAAATTAGCGGGCTTAAAAACAAGCCCGCAGCAGACGCGGTCACTGGAATTGTGGTTCATTCGGATGCCCCGGGGGCGAGCTCGTTCGAGTGCTCCAACCCGATGCTTAATAAGCTCTACAGCAACATTATGTGGGGGCAGCGCTCCAACTATTTGGAAGTGCCAACCGATTGCCCTCAGCGCGATGAGCGGCTCGGTTGGACCGGTGATACGCAGGTGTTCATTCGAACCGGTTGCTATAATCAGGATGTCTCCGCTTTCTTCACTAAGTGGATGATAGATCTAATGGATACGCAGAATGAACATGGACTATTCGGAAATCAGGCTCCGGTCTTCCATGGTCACGGTGCTGCGGCTTGGGCCTGTGCGGG
>DBBT01000126.1:15342-19532 GCA_002292345.1 Opitutia bacterium UBA977
GATAATTACGATGCGATGGTCCGTTACATGGAGGCCTGCGGTAAAGACGGGCTTGGTGGCAGGAAAGCACATACCTGGGGTGACTGGTTGGCTCCGACTGGCCGCCCACCCACAGCATTAATCTCAACCGCTTACTATGCTTATACCACCAGCCTGATGGCTGAAATGGCGGAGGTGCTCGGTAAGACAGAGGATGCCGCCAAATACAATAAACAGTTCGAAGCGATTCGAGGTTATTTTCAGAAGACCTATGTGAACCCCGATGGCAGGATCGAGAGCAACCTCCAGACGGTTTATTGCATGGCCCTGAGTTTTAACCTGCTCACAGACAACCAACGCAAGCAGGCGGCAGCTCATCTGGTGGAGCGGATCGAGCAGCGGCATTACCATCTCTCAGTCGGATTCCTGGGGATGCCCATTTTGCTCCCCACGCTCACGGATATTGGGCGCAGCGATCTGGCGTATCGCCTGATTCAAAATACCACCTATCCATCTTGGGGATACTCTATCGAGCAGGGCGCGACCACTATTTGGGAACGTTGGAACAGTTACTCACATAAAGATGGTTTCGGTGACGTTGCTATGAACTCGTTTAATCACTATTCTCTGGGCTCCTGCGGCGAGTGGATGTTCCGTAGTATGTTAGGGATCGATAGCGACGGGGTCGGTTTCCGCAAAATTGTCATGAAGCCCGAACTAGGCGAAGGCATCACCTGGGCGAAAGGACATTACGATTCGATTCAGGGACGTATAAGCAGTGACTGGAAAAGAGAGGATGAAGCGTTCCTTTGGAATATCACCGTGCCGGCCAACACGACTGCGACGGTTTATGTGCCGGCGAAGGACGCTGCTGCCATTACCGAATCAGGGAACCCGGCGAGTCAGGCCGAAGGCGTGAAGTTTTTGCGCATGGAAGCGGGGCGGGCGGTGTACGAAGTCGCGTCCGGGGAGTATACGTTCCGCACCACCATCGGAATGCTAAGGCAGGCATCATGGCTCGGAGCGACTGAAAAGCCCGCTTCAAGCAACGGCGTTGCGATTGTGATCAAAAAGGCGCTCTACGGACAGAAGGGCAATCCGGCAAAGCAGGTTGATGTAACGAAGGAAATTCAGCAGGCCGTTGCCGCTGGAAATTACAGCGTCACCGCGGATAACGAGATGACAGGCCAAGATCCGGCTTTCGAAATTAAGAAAACGCTGGAGTTGGAGTATACGGTTGAAGGAAAGCTGTTCAGGCGGTCGGTTGCGGAAAATACGCAGGTTGATTTACTTGAAAACCCCAAGAATTAGGAGCGCTCTAAAAAGGCATAACAGTGAGCTGCTTCCGACACGTATCAATTCGGCTCAACGATTAAGGAGTCAGATCGGATAGTACTGTATTCGGTGTCCTGCACGGCGACACTTTCAGATCAAACGCTACAAATTTAAATAGAAACTTATGAAACATACAAAATACCTCAAACTATTGACGATGGGTGCGCTCGCGCTCTGTCTCCAATCGATTGCCGGCGCGGCGGATCAAGCCTGGGCTCGTTTTTCAGACGATGGTGCCCGGGTACTGGTCGATGCGGCCGGGATCTCTGAACTCTCCGGGGTTTCCTCGGCGGTCTTTCAGGTCCATGGCGCCAGTAAGCGTGTCGGCACACGCGGCTATCAGCTGATCGGTTCCGTGCGTCAGAGCGAATGCGCCACACCGTTTGGCCAAGCGATTGTCAGTCAGGCGACGTATCGTCAAAACGATTCGCCGTATCAGTATACGCTGACCTTGAAACAGTTGAAGGATTTGAAAGCGTTCACACTGCAGGGCGTCTTTCATAACTACAGCGATCAGGATGTGAAGCTGCAGAGCTTCGATCTGTTGGACACGCGCAAAGACTCCGGGGGCAGCATGCGCGTCGATAATGCTGCGGAGTGGTTAGTCACGCCACTCATGCAGGATAAGGATGCCGTGTCGTTGGCAAATGCCAAAGACCGCTACAATGAAGCAGCGATGCTCTATCGTCCCAACGGCGATGGATTACTCGTCGGCCCAGTCGGTCCTGCCGAAGCGTATACCTTGGTCCAGTTCCTTGATCAGGCTTTAGTCGCATCGGTCAATATGGACAGTGTGCTAGTGCGCGCAGGTGAAAGTCGCCGTAGTGAAGAGATGATATTTTCGTTCGAACCGTCCACCACGTCGACGGATCTCTGGACTCGCTGGGTCGCCACCACACACGGCGTTCGCCGCAACAAGGGCGCGGTTTACGGATGGTGCAGTTGGTATGACCGCACTACCAAAATTGATGCGGCACACGTGCTCGATGTGACCGAAACCATTGAATCTAACCCGAATACCTTCGGTAAGGGCATCATTCAAATTGACGATGGCTACCAGAAAATGGACGGCAACTGGAGCGCCAATGCGAAGTTCCCCGATGGTATGGCAGCCGTTGCCAAACGCATCCGCGAGTCCGGCAACATTCCCGGTGTATGGTTTGCGCCGTTGATGATCAACCCCGAGCACCCTTGGGGGATCGAGAATCCAGATGCGATTCAAACCAATGCCAAAGGCATCGCCAATTTCATGAATGCGAATCCGTTTCACCCTGCAGGTGCCAACTGGATAAATCCCGATCATCCTAAGTCCAAAAAGTTTCTCTTCAATATCATCAACGATGCCCGCGAGCGTGGCTTCGGTTATATCAAGATCGACTTTAACGGTATTGGCAGTCGCTTCGTCGATCCGACCAAAACACGTCTACAAGTCTTCCGTGATCTCTATACACTCTACCGTGAAGCAGCTGGCGAAGAAATGTATATCCTGTCCTGCCTCGGTTCACCGACGCGTGGCGTGATCGGCTTTATCGACGCCGCTCGTGTCGGCCCAGATTCACACCCGGCTCACTTTAACAAGTGCCTGAAGTCCGTCCTGCGCTTTCAAATCTACGACAACGTCTGGTGGCAGAATGATGCTGACGTGGCCTATCTGGCTCAGACTTTGCCGAGTCGCACACTCGGACCCACACCACAAGGGGAGGGCATGTGGAGGACTTGGCATAATGTCGTCGGTCTGGTCGGTGGCACTGCGATGACCAGTGAGCCGCTGAACAAGCCCGACGCGATCGAGAAATGGCGTAACTTCGAGATCATGCGCCCCGGTAGCCGTGAGCCAGCGAAGCTACTCACACTCGGGCAGACTCCGAACAACGAGATCTTCGGCTTCGCGGCACAGCGTCCGTATGGTGATTTCGCGGTTTACAATCTCTATAACTCCACCGAGGGAAAGATGGCGGTTACACTCGATTTCAAGACCGCTGGTTTACCTGTCGGCACGAAATGTGCGGTGTTTGATTTCTGGAGTAACAAGCTGGTCGGCTATGCACAGGATAGTTATACCGTCGCCGAGTTGAATCCGCTTTCGTCCAGTCTGTTGCGCTTCACACCGATTGTGGAATCGCAAGCAGGCCTGCCGATCTTGATTGGTTCCAACCTGCACCTCTCCATCGGTGCGACGGAGATCGACAACATTCGCCTAACTTCTTCCACTGTGGAAATCAATCTCAGCGATGCCGGCGCGCAAGAAGGCAGTCTGACGTTCTACAGCGAGCAATCGCTCAAAGCCGCAGGCTCTGAAAACTGTGAGGTCACTTCGGTCAAGAACCTCGGCGACAACATCTGGCAGGTCAATCTCACTTGTCGCCAGTGGGGCACCTCGCAGTCACTGAGTCTGAGTGTAGCGCCCTGATATGTGAGGTATGGCTTGCCGGAGGCGCGGGGTATTTGTATATCTGATTTTGATGAGTGATGATGGACAGTTGAATGAGCAGACGCTTCGAGCGCGCGATCTGTTTCGCGAGCGTTTACATGGCACTGCGCTTCAGCAACTCTTTGATTATTTGCCGGATGTCTATTTTGTCGCCAAAGACATGCAGGGTCGCGTGATGCTGGCGAATCAGTTAGCGGCGCGGATGTGTGGTTTTGAGCGGGAGTTGGATATGGTCGGTAAGACGGATTTGGAGATCTTTGCAGAGGATCGGGCTCGTGGATATATGCAGGATGATCGCCATGTGTTTGAAACAGGGGAGAGCATCGTCGATCGTGTGGAGATGGCACCGGATCCGAATAATTCGATTAACTGGATGGTGGTGACCAAGGTGCCGCTTTACTCGAGCGAGGGGGAGATGGTGGGGCTGGCCTGTATTGCGCGCAAT
>DBBT01000126.1:19725-19920 GCA_002292345.1 Opitutia bacterium UBA977
GTTTTATGACCAGAGTCATTTTACCCGGGCTTTTCAGCGGGTGATGGGGGTCTCTCCGAGTGAGTATCGAAAGCAGGAACGGCGCCGAGTGCTGTAATATACATGAGGCTGCTGCTATTTTACAAGACACTGGCGGGGCGATGTGCTAATATATACATATTATACCCCCGAATGATCATAGCCCCATCGTGATCG
>DBBT01000071.1 GCA_002292345.1 Opitutia bacterium UBA977
GGCATGTTGAGGTGCACGGCGTCGAGCAGGGTTTGGGCATTCCAGTTAGCGAGGCGAAAGCAGCCGCTGGATTCGGTGCGGCCAACTTTCTCGGGTTCGGCGGTGCCGTGGATGCCATAGCTAGGCAGATTTAGACCGATCCAGACGGTGCCGACTGGATTGTTGGGGCCAGGCTGAATAATAAATTTTTGGGTAATGCCTTCGCGCTGTGCGGTGCTGGTGAGGATCGCGGGGTTGAAGGTATAGTTGGGCTGATCGACGCGGACTTTGACGCGGAGTTCGCCGCTGGGACGTTTGTCAACGCGGCGTGCGATGCTGACGGGGCAATGGAAAAGCAGGCGATGGTCGGCGCTGAAAACGCGCAGTGTACGCTTGGCGAGTGTGATTTGTATATAGGCCGCCGCTTGCTGGACGCGGAAGGCCGGCACATGGGGGATGCGCACCTTGTTGCCAGTGTCGAGTTGATTCCAGTTGATGCCGGGGTTGAGGCTGGCGATGTAGTCGGGGTCGCATTGGGCTTGCTCGGCAACCATTTCCAGTAGTGAGTTGTAGCGCATTCGACCGAGCTCGCCGCGGGCGCGCCAGTCCTGCGGCTTGCGGCCAATTGCGGCAAAATCATCTGTTCGAAGTCGGCGCGTTATAAACACTGGCTCTTGGATTTGTAGGAGCTGCGCGGTGTCGGCATCGAATGCGCCGGAGCGTGGTAAGCCGTGACTGGTTTGGTAGGCGAGTAGGGCGGCTTGGGTCTGCGTACCAGATGCACCGTCAATGGAGCCAGGGGAGAATCCTACACGGGCCAGTGCGATCTGTAGTTCGGCTGTACCGTTGATCGCGCGTGCGGATGAGCCCTTGCTGAAGTCAGTGAGATTACGTAGCTGTGGCCAATAGTGGCTGACCAGCGCCGCAGTGATGAACACCAAGATGATTCGGGTCAGCAAATGCTTAGTCCAATGTGTCTGTTGTGGTGACTTTCGCCCGCTAGATTTCGAGGCGCGCTTAGATGTTGGTTTTTTGGGCACAGCAAAGTGGATTGAAATTAGCAGGCAGCGCGAGTCGTGAGGAGAGTGTCCGAAACCATAAGGGTATCGGTCTGCTGGAGCTCTTGGTAGAGCGTGCGTTGCTTAAACGCCAAGCAACTCAGCTCACAGTGAAAGTAAGAAAATACCAACTGCGCTGTTTTTATTTTTTCAGACATGATTGGAGTGAATAAGATTCCTAGTCAAATTAGTCACTTTGGCCCTTAAGGCAAGCCCACCAGCGGCCTCACATTCTCTCAATTCAGCGTTTAGCGAATTTAAATAAAACTAATCCAAAACAAGGTTACATTTTTATTAACAAATTATAAAATAGTAACTTAACCTATAACTAATATCCAAATTATGAAATTTATAAAACTTCTAGCGCTTCTTGGTATCACTTTCTTTTTGACTGCTTGTGCTTCCACCGATGAGGCGGTGTCTGCCTCGGACGGAGGAGACTCTGAGCACTCAAACGCAGTATCGGACATGGCCGGGTCTCATGACGCCCACAATGAAGGCTTGTTAATGGACCAATACAAGTCTGGTGAAATCCCTGGCTACCGCGACTAATCCACAGTCCGTTGAGTCTTTACAAAAACGCCGCCTTTCGGCTGAAAGGCGGCGTTTTGTTGTAAGCATTTATATAGTGTTCTTGGCTGAGTCCAGAGATCGCGGGATAAATCTCAATGCCACTGCACACTAGGATTTTTTAAGCCACGCGCTTTGCGATCATGAATAGTTACAGGCGTGTGGGCGACTTGCCCACGGTAACCATTAACGAGGGCGGGTCGCCCTCACTCCATTGCTAAGCACATGTATCAAAGCATTTTATTTCGAGCTAAGTTGCTCGAGGATCTTATAGTTGCGCTGAATCATGGCAGACGGATCTTCGAGGAGTCCCGCTGCGACGCGTGCATTGTCGAGGAGTTGCTCACTGATCAAACCCGCGAGTTCTTCGTTGGAGCCGCGCAGCTCGGCGAGGTTTTTCACCAATGCGTGGCGTGGGTTAATCTGTAGTTTGACGGGTGGCTCTGCACCCATCGCGCTGGCATCGTCGCCTTGCTGTTGCTGCATCGCCTTCATCATCTTGCGCATCTGAGCAGTCATCATCTTGTCGCCGTTGACGATCATCGCGGGGCTACCCACGAGGCGGTCGCTGGCTGCGACTTCGCTGACGTCGTTGCCAAGCTTTTCTTTGATGAATGCGCAAAGCCCTTCGACCGCGTCAGTTGCCAAGGCATCTTCCTTGTCGGTGTCTGTCTCTGGCGCAATGGCTTCGAGGTCGATACCGTCCGCGTCGGCTGAGATGAAGCTCTTCTCTTCAAAAGCGCGGGCGTGGTTCATGACAAATTCGTCGATTGGTTCGTAGAGGTACAGAACTTCGATATTACGCGCCTTGAAGGCTTCGAAGTAAGGCCCTGTCTCTATCGCGCTGCGACTGGCTCCAGATAGGTAATAGATCTCTTTCTGACCTTCGGGCGCACGTGAGAGGTAGTCGGCGAGGCTGGTGTTGCTGCCTTCCTCGGTATAAGAGGACTCGTAGCGAAGGAGTTTGAGCAATTGATCGCGGTGCGTGAAATCGGTGGTCACACCTTCCTTAAGGAAGATGCCGAAGGATTTCCAGAAATCGTTGAACACTTCAGGCTCTTTTTTCGCCTTTTCCTCGAGCGTCTTGAGGAATCGCTTAGTGATGACTTTGTTGAGCTTCTGAATCAACGCGCTGTCTTGCATCGACTCACGGGAGATGTTGAGCGGCAAGTCGGCACTATCGACGACGCCACGTAGAAAGCGGAGCCAATCGGGTAGTAGACCCTTGGGATCGCTGTCAATTAGGACCTTGCGGCAATACAGCGCGACGCCTGATTCCATTCGGCCGAAGCCGAAGCCTTCCATGTTTTCAGTGGGAGCGAAGAGTAATGTGTTGATCGAAATCGGTGCGTCTGCGGCGAAGTGCAACCAGAAGCGTGGATCATCAAAGGCGTTGGCCTGGAATTTGTAGAACTCTTTGTATTCCTCGTCAGTGATATCGCTTTTGCCTTTGAGCCAGAGCGCTTGGACGGTCTTAAACTCGTCGCCATCGACCTTGATCGGAAACTGCACAAAGCTTGAGTAGCGTTTGATGATCCCTTCGAGTTTATCCTTCTGGGCAAACTCCTTATACTCATCCTTAAGGGTGAAGACAATGCGTGTGCCGCGCCGTTCACCTTCGACTTGCTCGATTTCGTAAGCGCCATCGCCGTTGCTGGACCAGCAGAGGCAGTCACCTTCAAGTTGCCATGTGCGGGTGTAGACCTTTACGGAATCGGCTACCATGAAGACGGAGTAGAAGCCTACGCCGAACTGGCCGATTAAGTTTTCGTTGCGCTCGCCACCTGCTTTGAGTGCGTTGAGGAAGGCTTTGGAACCTGAGTGAGCAATGGTGCCGAGGTTTTCAATGAGCTCGTCGTGCGTCATGCCGATTCCAAAATCTTGGATCGTGATGGTGCCGGCTTCTTCGTCGGAAGTGACTTGGATCTCTAGATCCAGATCCGCATCGAAGATGTCTTTCTCTGAGAGCTGCGTGTGTCGCAGCTTCTCGGTGGCATCGGAGGCATTCGAGATTAGCTCACGGACGAAGATCTCTTTATCCGTGTAGAGAGAGTGTACCACGATATCGAGGACTTGTTTGACCTCCGCTTGGAATTCGTGGCGTTCAGGTGTGTGTGTGCTCATAATATGTCTTGGATTTGTTTAAAATGAAAGGCGGGACGCTAATAGCATTTTTGCAAAAATCAAGTGCCCTCCTGTGAGATTGATCAGTAACCGAGAAAACCCACCGCGCGGGTGGGCTTTGAGAGCTGAGAGGGGAGACTTCAGGGCTGAGGGCTGAGAGGGGAGACCTGAGGGCTGAGAGGCATTAGTCTTTGTCGCTGAAATCGAGGGCTTCGAGGTCGAATTCCATGTCAGCCACACGGGTGGCAGGGCCTGTCATACAAACTGCGTAGTCGTCGCCGATTTCTATCGCGATCTTGCCGCCAGGCATGTGCACGGTGATGGCGCGATCGCAGAGGCCGATTCGGTGAGCCACCGCTGCGGAGGCACTGCTGCTGGAGCCAGAGGCGAGGGTGTAGCCTGCGCCGCGTTCCCATATTTCGATCTGGATGTTGTTGCGGTCGAGAATTTTAAGGAACTGCACGTTGGTGCGGTTAGGAAAGGTGGGATCGACTTCGATTGCCGCGCCGTCTGTGCAGGCGAGTTTTTCCGAGATTTCGACCAGTGGCACGACGCAGTGAGGATTGCCAATGTCGGCTAGATAGACGGTGTAGTCGGTGCCGTTGATGCTCAGTTGCTGGCCGATGTCGTGATCCGCTTGCTCGGGGCCGTCGATGGGAATGTGGTCCATCGGGAAACGTACTTTGCCCATATCAACCTTGATCGAGGCGGCACCGTCGCTGATTATACAGGTGACGACACCTCCGAGTGTATCAACGGTGAAAGCGTCGTTGCGGACTTTGCCAATGTCGTAGAGGTAGCGGGCGAAAATTCGCAATCCGTTACCGCTCTTTTCGGCTTCGCTACCGTCTGGATTCATGATCCGCAGACCGAAGTCGGCTTTGTCGCTAGCAAGTGGCCCGTAGAGGATACCATCGGAGCCGAGGCCGAAGTTGCGGTGGCAAATACGCACGGTGTCTAGTTGGTTAGGCAGTTCGCTAGCGTCTTTAGGGTCGAGGACAAGATAGTCGTTCCCGAGAGCGTGGTATTTAGAAAATTTCATAGTCATTACAGTTTAGCCGAAAGTGGTGACGTCTCGGTTTGGCCCAAGTAGTCGAATAGCTGAGCAGATGGGATTCTACCAGAAGTAGCCGAGTAGCTAAAGGCTTGCGGAATCTTTGCTTGTCTTGAATGCTCTATTTTCGAATAAATTTGTCAAGATCAGCAAAAGTAATGAAGCGAATAAAGATGCCAGAATCGATTTCTTTGGGTCAAATAAATACTCGCTGTTGGAATTATGTCGAGTTGTCGATCAGCTTGGGTGTGTTTGCTGTATTTCTGATCTTAACGTTTCATTCGAATGGTGGTGGTGGAGTGCTGGAGCCACTATTTTTACCCTTTGCTATGGCGCTGGCGATTGGCTTGGGGCTGCGCTATCAAATGTCAGGCGCGCTAGGGGTCGCAGCTCTATTGGTGTTGATTGTCGCTTATGCGTGGTTGTCAGGCGTCGGTGTATTTGCGCAGGGTTCTTTCGGTGAGCATCTATTGTTTGCGATCGGGGTGTTGGTTCTATTCATTTTGATTACGTTTATCTGTGCGATTGTTGTGGGCTATCATTTACGCACGGTAGACCTTGCGGACGAACGTGAGCATTTAATGCATCGGGTGCTAGATGCATTGCCAATCGGTATTTGGGTACGCTCGCGCAATGGTCGTACTGTCTTAATTAATGAGCGCTGGGCGAGTTTCTCTCCGAGAAGCGTACCCGAGATTATGAATTCAGAATTACAGGCTCCTCCAGTTGATCTTGGCGAACAGTGGGAGGTAGATCGAGAGGCGCTGTTCAGCTCGGATGATGGTACGATCCGTTATCAGCAAGTTGATTTAATCGACAATACTGGGCGGTCTAACGCGATGACCTTGTTAACTTTGAAAGTCTTTATTAATGAGTCTGAAGGAGAGGGCACCTTATCGTTGCTGGTTGATGAGACCTCATTGCGCCTCTACGAGGAGCAGATTCGATTGAGTGAGCATCGATTACGCATGGCGCTGGATACAGTGGAGATGGGCTTCTGGGAGCAGGACCTGGGCAGTGGTGAAATTTTTCGTGATGTGAATTGGTCCCGTATTCTGGAACTAGACTCGATAGATGTGCATGATCATAAAAAGGAATGGCAGGAGCGGATTCATCCGGATGATCGTGATCGAGTGTTGGCGGCGTATGTGAGGTTCATTGATAATGGATCGGAGCCACTGGAAATCGATTATCGTATCTGTAAGGGCGCAGCTGAATTCATCTGGGTGCAAGATCGGATCGTGGTGCAAGATCGTGATGTGTTTGGTCGTGCGACTCGAATCATGGGGACGATGCAGGACATCACTGCTCGAAAGAGCATTGAGATCGATTTGAAGCAGGCAAAGGATCGTGCGGAGGCGGGTAATCGGGCAAAGGGGTATTTCATCGCGACGATCTCTCATGAGATTCGCACGCCTTTGAATGCAATTATTGGGTTGTCGAGTTTCTTAAACGAGAGTGGGCTGGATGAGGAGCAACTGGATCTGTCGCAGACGATCTATTCGAGCGGTAAGAGTCTGCTTTTTCTGGTGAATGATATCTTAGATTTCTCGAAAATCGAGTCTGGACGTCTGGATTTAGAGATGCAGGAATTTCCGTTGCATCTGTGCTTTGAGGATTGTGTAAAGCTCTTCAAGATTCGAGCTGCCGAGCTCAATGTTTCGCTTCGGCTGAGTTTAGATCCGGCACTTACAGAGTTTGCGCTCGGTGACATGGAACGATTGCGGCAGATCGTACAAAATTTATTGGCAAACGCACTCAAGTTTACAGACGCGGGCGAAGTAGGAATCGCCGTGCGTCCTATTAAGTTAAGCGAATTACCTTTGGAGCGTCGTCCTGATGCCTTGGAACCGATCGGATATCTTGACCAACTCGATCATGACTATCTTGAGGTATTAGTGAGTGATTGTGGAATTGGCATTCCGAAAGATCGGCAACATTTACTGTTTGAGGCATT
>DBBT01000055.1:0-9155 GCA_002292345.1 Opitutia bacterium UBA977
TAATAGCTGACCAGAGAGAAGTGCCCCTCCAAAGATCCAGCAGCCCGCCGCAAGAAACCCGCCGAGTGCCATCTTCGATCCGCCTGCCAGTTGCGAGGGCGGTATGAGTAGTGCCAAGCCACCAAGCACCAACAAACTTAAGCCAATCTGGGGTCGACGCAGCCATGCGAAGCCCGGCGACCAATCGCCACGCGCCAGGATTTGTGCCGGCGGTGTTTGCATCGCATCGCGCGCCGGTAGCCATCCTGCCAACAAACTGAAACACATGCCCAGCGATAGCCCGATCCAGCAATCTTGAGCGCTCAGTTGGATCGCTTGGGTCGAGGTCGCAAAATACAGCGCATTGACTGTGTCGGCGAGCAGATGCACCGCGCCCCATGCGAGCAAGTAACCGACGGCCAAACCACCGATTGATCCGAGTACCCCGATCAGGCTGGCCTCGAGTAAATTCAGGGCAAACAGCACGCGAGCACTCAGCCCGAGGCTCTTCAACGTGGCCATCTCGTGCCTGCGGCGAACGACCGCTGCATCCAGTGCTTGTAAAATTAAATACGCCGCCACTAACATCGCGATCAGCGATAAGATCACCAAGTTCAGGCGAAAAGCTTCGGTCATGCTAGCACGCTTCGCGGCTTGCTCAGCAGTTGCTTCTAATCGATACCCGTCTGGCAATTGTGCCTGAATGCGCGCCTCAATTGCGGCCAAAAAGTTTCGGTCCGCACGCTGACTCGTGTCTGCCACGACCACTTCAATGCGGTTCAATTCGGCCGGACGCTTTGCCCAGCGTTGCACCGAAGGCAAATCTGCGATCATGAGATCTTCCGGTAAATTATCTGCGGGGCTACCTAGGATCCCCGCTACTGTGATTGTGCGCAACAGTCCGCCGAACACGATTTCAATGCTGTCGTCTTGTGCGAGTTCAGCACTGTGCGCTAAACTGTGCGTGATCCACACTTGATCGCTTGGGCCGAGTGCCGACCACCAGTCGCTGCTACCATCAGAAATATCGAAGCCGCGTTCGAGGAAGTTGGGCAGGTTGCCGAGCGACAGTAGATCGAGTCCGATTAGCCGTAGTTGTTGTTGCGCCACGCCGGACTCATCCAGCAGCGCGACCGACGATTCAATCACTGGCACAAAATGCCAATCCGGACTTGCCGCTACTTCTGCCAGTGACGCGAGGTCATGACTGGAAATCGGTCCCTGCGCGGAGCGAATTAAAAAGTCGCTTTGGCCCGAGACGGCTTCGTTGAATAAGGAGAAATTTGCAGATGCCGCGCGGATGGCTTGCCGTATTCCGCTGAAGGCACCCACGCCGATCGAGACAATTGCAATGAGCACGAGGTAGTTGCCCCAGCTCGTGCGCCAGTGCCGCAGCGACAACTTGCGCAGTAGCAGTAGGGTGACACGTGACTCTGCAAAAAACCGCATAATGCTACCGCTTACTTAGGCGCTGACGATGCAACCATCTTTCATGTGCACAACACGCTCACAGATGCGCGTCGCACTCGACTCGTGAGTCACCAGCAGCAGTGCAATGGAATATTGGAGCGACAAGGACTCCAGTAAATCCAGAATGCGGCCGCCACTGCTTGAATCTAAACTTCCGGTCGGTTCGTCGGCTAAGATCACTTGCGGGCGATGCATAATCGCGCGGGCAATCGCTACGCGTTGACGTTCGCCACCGCTCATTGCATCTGGCTTGTGGCCAGCTCGGTGGGCAAGCCCCACTGCCTCGAGCAAGGTCTGCACGCGCTCGGCACGCTCGGCGGTTGGCATGTCGATTAATTGTCCTGAGAGCTCGATATTTTCGAACGCACTGAGGGTCGGCAATAAATGGAAAGATTGAAAAATGTAGCCGATGCACTCGCGCCGATAGCGCTCCAATTCGGATTCACTTGCATGGGATAGCGCATAGCTGCCGACTCGAATACTTCCGGCATCGATTGGTTCGATCCCAGAGAGACAGTTGAGCAGCGTGGATTTACCACTACCGCTCGGCCCCATCAGTGCAACGCGCTCGCCAGCGGCGATATTGAGGTCGACGCCGTGCAGCACCTCTACCTTGCCGTAAGCTTTATGCACCGCCGACACTTCCACTACCGCGGTTGGTACGGATGGGGCATTGTTTGGCGTGGGACTCGCTAAATGTTGATTCATAGTGGTTAAAGTAAAACGAAATTAGCCAGCAAAGCTTACCAGTAAAGAACTAGAAATGCGCGATTCAATGCGAGTCACTTTAATTTGCGACCAATCGTTGCAGTGGCTGAAACAGTACGCAATCCACAGAACTGTCGGAATGAAAATAAAATCGTGGCCACGATTCGAAGCAAAAATCGGTTGCGTTTGCTGGATTCTGAGAGCTCTGTGATGGCTATGCCAACTTTTACCGCGATTGATTTTGAAACGGCGCAGCCTGCGCGTTCCAGTATTTGCCAGATCGGACTCGTCCGCGTTCAGCAGGGTCAAGTCGTTGAGCAACTGAGCCTCTTGGTACAACCGCCGGAGAATGCCTACAGTTATTGGAATACTAATGTACATGGACTCACTGAGGACGATACCATGAATGCGCCGTACTTCGATGCCGTCTGGCCACAGATTCGTGGCTATATTGAAGGTTGCACTCTAGTGGCGCACAATGGTGCGTTTGATTTCTCCTGCCTGCGCAAGACGTTGGATTTCTATGGCATGGCCGAGCCGAGCTACGAGCCGCAGTGCACCTACAAAATTTATAAAAAGAAGCTCAATGTGCTTTGCGATGAACATGCGATTCCGCTAAATCATCATGATGCGCTGTCTGACGCACGTGCGTGCGCGGAGCTATATTTGCGGCATTTGCGAGGCTAAGGCACGTTTTTTAGCTATGGGATCAACTTATTTTCGCTTACTAAATGGCGCTGGCTGCTGGCTTGCCTTGATTTTCGCTTCATGTGCTTTGAGCGCTACGCCGCTCCCAAAGGCCTTTATTGACGGCGAGGGGCCTGGCTGGAAGGCATGGGGCGCCGCTGATTTTGCCAATGTAAATTGTGACGAGGATACGTGGAGCTGGGAAGGCGGCGTGGCACATTGCACGGGGGAGCCTATCGGGGTGATTCGTTCGGTTGAGCCGTTGACGAACTTCGAGCTCGTGGTGACGTGGCGGCATCTGCGTAGTGCGGGTAATTCAGGCGTATTTCTTTGGGCCTCTCCTGAGTCGATTGCTCGATTAGAGGCGGGTGAGGGGAATTTGCCGGACGGTATTGAGGTGCAGGTTTTGGATTTGGGCTATTCGGAGCGTTATGAGAAGAAGCACAAGAAGAAGTCTGACTGGTTTACTTCGCACGGGGATGTCTTTCCGACGGGGCCAGCGACGATGACTCCATTCCCTCCCGTATCTTCCAATGGTAAACGAAGCTTTCCATCGAAAGAGTTGACCAAGGGCGTGGGCGAATGGAACCACTACTATGTGCGAGCCATCAACGGCGAGGTGCGCCTCTGGGTGAATGGTGAGGAAGTTTCGGGCGGCACGGACTGTAATCCAGCCACGGGTTACTTGTGCCTAGAGTCCGAAGGCTCGCCAGTCGAATTTAAGAATTTGCGCGTGCGCTTGCTGCCCTAAGACAGTAAGCGTGCGTGAGCGAACGTTCGTCGCTAGATCAAGCCGTCGCGTTTGAGCAGTGCATCTGGATCGGGGGCGCGGCCCATGAAGTTTTTGAATAGCTGTGCGGGATCTTCGGAGTTGCCCTTGGCGAGAATTTCGTGGCGAAAAGCACGACCAGTTGCGGCGTTGAGGATGCCTTCTTTTTGGAAGCGAGTGAAGGCGTCGGCGTCGAGCACTTCGGCCCACTTGTAACTGTAGTAACCGGCGGCGTAGCCAGTCGGGCTGCTGAAGAGGTGGCTAAAGTTGAAGACGTTCGATTTAGGCTCGGTCTTGTAGTCGGCGTTGTAGCCGGCGAGTTGTTCTTTAATAAACGCGTCGATGTCTTTGTTGTGGGATTTGGGCCAGTTAATGTGCAGCTCCAGATCCATCTTGCCAAACGAGAGCTGGCGAACGTTGCCGCTGGCTTTCATGTAGTTGCGCGCGGCCAGCATTTTGTCGAACAGGTCTTGCGGGATGGGCTCGCCAGTTTCGTGGTGACGGGCAAACAGGTCGAGGCTTTCGCGATCCCAGCACCAGTTTTCCAGGATCTGTGAGGGCAGTTCGACAAAGTCCCATGGCACGTTGACGCCATTCAGGGCTTTGACTTCGACTTCGCCACAAAGGTGATGCAGCAGGTGACCAAATTCGTGGAAGATTGTTTCCACCTCACGATGATTGAGCAAGGCGGGTTGATCGCCAACAGATGGGGTAAGGTTGCCGCAGATCAAGCCGAGGTGTGGTGTGCGTGGGCCGATTGAGGCGTCGCGGTTGCCGGTCAACAGGTAGTTCATCCATGCGCCGCCACGCTTCGGCTCGCGTGGGTGCCAGTCGGCATAGAAGGAGCCAAGTTGTTCGCCGGATTCGGCATCGAACAGGTCGTAGAATTTGACTTCTTGATGCCAGACCTCGGGGCGGGCTGAGACTTGCACCCGAGGGCGTAATAAAGGGCTGAGACTTGAGGTCTGAGGTTCTGATGGCTTAGGTTCGGCGGACGACGCGGAGGTCGTCCCTCCCGCTACAAATTGGGCTTCGCGCTCTTCGATGCGAAGGCCGAAGATTTGTTGAGCGATGTCGAACATGCCGGAGATAACGCGGTCGATCGGGAAATAGGGGCGCAGGGCTTCTTCGTCGAAGTCGTAGTTGGCTTGGCGTTGCTTCTCCGCCCAGTAGCCGACTTCCCATGGTTCGAGCAGGTCGCGTGGTTCGTCAGTGCTATCGGCTTTGAATTGGCGCAGCGCATTTACTTCGTCGACGAATTGAGCTTGCACCTTGTCGAAAATGGCTTCGCCGAATTTGAGTGCGGCATTGCCAGAGGCAGCCATACGGCGCGCGGTGACGTGATCGGCGAAGTTTGCTTGGCCGACGAGCTGGGCAAATTCGTAGCGTAGGTCAAGGATCTCGCGGACGAGTTCTTGGTTGTTGTATTCTTTGCCGCGCCCGATTGCAGCATAGGCCTGCCACAGTTCTTGGCGCAGAGAGTCGCTGTTGGCGTAGGTGAGAACCGGAATGAGTGAGGGAGCCTGCAGCGTAAAGCGCCATGCGCCATCGTGGCCCTTTTCAATGGCATTTTGTTTCGCAGCGGCGATGGCGGACGCTGGCAGACCGGCGAGTTCGGCTTCGTTGGTGACGATTTTTTCCCAGGCGTTGGTGGCGTCGAGGCTGTGCTCGGAATACTTCTGGGTGATCTCGGCGAGACGTTTTTGCACTTCAGCGGCACGCGCTTTTTTCTCGGGCGGCAGGTCGGCACCTTGCTCGCGAAAGTCGGCGAGTGTTTCGTGAACGTAGCGTTGCTTGGTGGCAGAGAGTTGATCGATGGCGGTGCTTTTGCCAAAGGCTTTGAGTGTTTTCCAAAGCGGCTCATTGAGTGGAATTCCGGAGAAGAACTCAGTAACTTTGGGCAGTATTGCGTTATGGGCGTCGCGCAACTCGGGGCTGTTGTTGACCGAGTCGAGATGGCTAACCAAGCCCCAGGCGTGGTTGAGCGTTTCAAGGCCATCGTCGAGCGCGGCAATGGTGTTTTCGTAGGTCAATGTCTCGGCAGCATCGGTGCTAAGAGCGGCAACGCCATCGACTGCGGCTTGGGCATCGACCAATGCTTTGCTGATGTCCGCCTCGATGTGGTCGGGAGTGAGGGTGGACCAGCGGATGTGGAACTCTGTTTGTAAAAATGGATTTTGCATGCTGTAGGAAAAAAGTGAAATGGAAAATTACTGATGGTGGCAACTCCGGATGCTGGTTTTATAAAATGGAATGGTTAAAATCCTTTGCGCAGATAAATGAGTTGGGCATGATACTACGCTATGATACAACAAAAAGCGATTTGTCATCACGAGTTTGGGCAGCCTCTAGACGTGCTACGGCTGGAGAATGTACAGCAGGCGGAGCCGCAGATAGGAGAAGTGCGGGTGCGGCTCTTGGCTGCTACGATTAACCCGTCGGACTATGGTATGATTGGTGGTAGCTATGGTCGTTTGCGTGAATTGCCAGCAGTCGCTGGCCGCGAGGGTGTCGGCGTGGTCGAAGCAATTGGTCGTGGGGTGACCAGTGTCGGCGTTGGTGCTCGTGTGCGTTTCCCTGAGGCTGGCGCTTGGCAGGAGACCGCTTGTATGGCGGCAGACGATGTGTTACTGGTGCCTGCTGATGTGTCGATCGAGCAGGCGGCTTTTTCATTTATTAATCCGCCGACTGCGTATTGCTTGTTGCAGAAAATGGTCGATTTGGCTCCGGGGAGCTGGGTGTTGCAAAATGCGGGTAACTCGGCGGTGGGGCTAGCAGTGATTCAAATCGCGAGAGTGCTGGGCTTTAAGACGATCAGTCAGGTGCGACGCGAGGAATTGATTGCCCCACTCAAAGCGCTAGGTGCGGACCATGTGGTGATCGAGGGCAGTGGTTGGTCTAAGCAGGTCAATGAGTTGACCGGCGGCGAGCCGATCCAATTGGCGCTCAACTCCATCGGCGGCGCGAGCGCGAGTGATCAGATTAAGGCACTCGGCGAAGGGGGCACACAAGTGACTTTCGGTGCGATGGTAGGCGACCTGGTGCGTTTCCCAACGCGGTTCTTGATTTTTAATGATGTGCGTTTAGTGGGGTTTTGGTGGGACCAATGGAGCCAAAAGGCCGGAGCTCAAGGGCTGAATCAAGTCATGAGTGCGGTCTATGCTATGATGCGCGACGGCACACTGAAGTTGCCCGTCGAGGCGACGTATTCGTTTGCTGAATACGAGGCGGCGATTAAGCATGATCAACAGCCACGCTTTGGAAAAGTTTTGCTCAAGCCGTAAAATAAGTGGAGAGTTTGTCGCGTCGCGTCGTCGCTGGCTGCGGCCAGATGCCAAGAGAGTCGCTCAAATTGGCCTGCACCATCGCAGACGCCACGGGGTTAGGGTCTTAGCAGGTTATTGCGGCAACTTTCGCAATCACACTCAGATTGGTGTGACTTGCTTGTTGCAGGATGGCGCATCACTGCTAAACGTCTTTGCATCATGTTACTGTCTCGATTTGCTCTAGTCGCATCTTTATTTGCCTTAATTGCGCTCTGCGCGTGTGCTCCGAATGGCCTGGAAGTCGTCGGTGAAACTGACGAGAAGCAGTATCAATTGGCCAAGGATTATCAAGGCCAGGGACGCACAGAAGAGGCGCTGAGTGCCTTTTTGCGGGTGATCGATGCACGCCGTGACGCGCCCGAGTCTCACTTCGAGGCGGGGTATATCTACCTGGATTCAATGAAGGATCCAGTGAAGGCGATTTATCATTTTGATCGTTATTTACAGTTTAAGCCTCAGTCACCTCAGGCGACTCAGGTGCGCCAGTTGATTGAGACCGCGCAGAAGGAGTTCGCGCGGCAATTGCCGGCGCATCCGTATCAGGGGGAACTCGACCGGATTGATCTGATGGAGCTGGTGAAGAGCTTAAAATTGGAGAACGATAGTTTAACGCGTGATTTGGCGGCTGCGCAGCAACGTGTGCAACAGTTCGAGAATGTGATGGGTGGTGCGCGACGTGTGCCGACCGCTGTTGCGGGGCAACAATCTCGGACGCCTAGCCAGGGGCAGGCGGCTACGCCTACTCCGAACCCAGCGAGTGCGCCGCGGAGCTATACGGTTAAATCGGGCGATTCGCTCAGTGGCATTAGTCGCGCAGTGTATGGTACGCCCAATCGCTGGATTGACATTTATCAAGCGAACCGCGATCGTCTCTCTAGTGAGAATGATTTGAGGGTCGGCCAAGATCTACGGATTCCGTAATGGGTGCTGTGTCGAGCGGGCAGTGTGACTTCTAGTATTTAAGCGATGGAAACCTGCTACTTTGATTATAATGCGACTGCACCGCTGCGGCCGGAGGCAAAGGCTGCGTGGCTGACGGCGGCAGATGACTTGTGGCTCAATCCGTCTAGTCCGTATCGTGCTGCGGCCCGCGTGCATGCGTATTTGGCAGAGGCGCGGGCGCGGGTGGCGAGTTTATTTGCGGTCGCCGCTGAGCGAGTGGTGTTTAATTCTGGTGCGACTGAGGCGAATAATGCGATCTTTGCGCATTGGGCGGCGACGTTGCCACCAGATGCGGGCATTGGCGTGAGCCCCACCGAGCACCCGAGCGTGCTGGCAGCGGCTCAGCATTTTTTCGGTGAGCGCGTGATTTGGCTGGCGCTGGATGGCAATGGTGCGGTCGATGTGGCGGCACTGCAGGCCCTGTTGGGCGAACGGCAGATCGCTGCAATCTCGGTGATGGCGGCAAATAATGAGACAGGTGTATTAAACGACTGGCATGCAATTGCGACAGAATGTCGCGCAAAAGGAGTGCCGTATCATTGTGATGCGTCGCAATGGATCGGAAAGTTGCCACTCGATCGTTTGCAAACCTGTGATTTTCTGACCGGCGCAGCACATAAATTCGGTGGACCTAAGGGTGTTGGCCTATGTCTAATACCCGCAGGGAATTCGGGATTTATGTCACTGCATGGTGGCTATCAAGAGTTTGGCCATCGTGCTGGCACCGAGGATGTCGCGAGTATCTTGGCTATGGTGGCGGCTCTAGAAGGGGTTGAGCGTGGTTCTGCTCAAGGGCGGGATGCGTTTCTTGTCGAGCTCGGCCAAGTGTTACCAGCGGTCGAGGTGATTGGGTTTGCGGCGCAGCGCTTGTGGAATACGGCGCTGTTAATCATGCCAGAGTTTGCGAGCGTGCGCTGGATCCGTGCGCTAGAAAAGCGCGGCTTTTTAGTCTCAGCGGGTTCAGCTTGTTCGACCGGCAAGCAGGGGCCTTCGCCAGTGTTGGCGGCGATAGGCGTACAGGCAGATGCAATGCAGCGTGTGCTGCGCGTGAGCTCTGGTTGGGCGACGAGTGCGGCGGATTGGCTCGCGTTAGCGGCAGCCATGGCTGACTGCCGTGCGGAGCTTAGTTCCGAGGCGGACGATTCGACTTCGACCATCATTTCTATTTAACTTGGTCTGGCACTTATGCGTTTTTTAAATCTCCGCGTGCAGGACTTTCGTAATATTAAGTTTGCGGAGCTGGATCTGAGCGCTGGCCGCACGTTTCTGCTCGG
>DBBT01000055.1:9185-14963 GCA_002292345.1 Opitutia bacterium UBA977
TGCGCTCGTTTCGTACGCAGAGTATGTCGGCGTTGCCGCGGCAGGGCAGTGATGCCTTTACAGCAGTTTATACGATTGAACATGATATCGAAGGGCGGACCGAGGTAGAGGTGCAGTCTGGCAAGTCGGGGCGGCGCGTGACGATTGACGATGAGCGAGTGTCACGACTAGGTGACTTTATTGGCCGCTTTCCGGTTGTTTCGCTGAGCTCGGCGGATTTAATGCTGCTGCGCGGCTCGCCAGCAGAGCGTCGCCGCTTTGTAGATCTGACCCTATCTGCAATTGACCCCGAGTATTACCATGCGCTGCGTAATTATCATTGTGGCGTGGCGGAGCGAAATCGCCTACTGAAAAAAGGTGGAAGTGCGGCGGAGTTGTCGGCCTTTGAGGCGGAGATTGCCCCACATGCGGTGGCTGTAGGGAGTAAGCGAGATGACGGGGTGCAGCGCTTACGCCAAGCGTTGGTCTCGGTGTATGCCGATATTGCGGAGGCTGATGAAGGCCCGGAATTAGAGTTTAAAGTCAACGCTGCTTGCGAGGATGTCGAATCGGTCAGTCGCATGCTGCACGATGGTCGCAAGCGCGATACGCTCATGGGCTCAACGCAGAAGGGGCCGCACCGGGATGATTTTCACCTAGCATTGAGTGTTGGCGGTGCAAAGGAGTATGCATCCGATGGTCAGCAGCGCGGATTGTGTGTGGCCTTGCGGATAGCGCAGGCGCGGATCTTTCAACAAAGCCTTGGGTTGGCGCCGGTATTGCTGGCGGACGATGTGTTGGGTGAGCTCGACCCACATCGTAAAGCGGGGTTTTGGCGAGCCTGTCCACCGGAGCTGCAGATCATCGCAACTGGCACAGAGTTGCCGGAGGCGAACTCAGACTGGGCGATTTGGCAAGTGGCGCAGGGACGATTTACACGTCAGACGCGAGGCCACTAGCCAGCGCGTATTTCTAAATGTTTCGTATCAGAAGAGTGATTTAATTCGTGGGATGCGAATGGCTTGGTGTTTCCGGGCCAAACTAAGTTGGGTTAACGGCCTGGCGTTATGGACATGGCAGTTTGAGCTCTTCGACCACGGTTAATTTTCCCTGTGGGTCACAATTGGCGCGCAGGCCAATGAAGCTTTGGTGGTACTGGTCAAAGTACGGCCAGATTAAGGTGTGGTCGGTCTCGGGAATCTTAAGTTGATTAATCGCTTCGCGGCTGAAGAACTCGAAATGCCCTTCATCGATCGCGCAAGGCAGGTGGTCGGTCTGGATACGGCATTCGAATAGAAACATCAGCCAGTGGCTAGCGCCTTCGTAGCTCTTTTCTGAGACATAGCCGAAGCAATGAAGATCCTGATCGGATAATTCGAGGCCCACTTCCTCGTGGGCTTCACGGCGTGCGCATTCGTAGGGCGATTCACCAGCGGCCATGTCGAGCTTGCCGCCGATCGGGCTCCAGCAGCCTTTATTCGGGGCCTTCAGGCGCTGGATCAGCAAGTGCTCGCCTGCCGCATTGCGGATAAAAATAAGCGCGCTAATTTTGAAGGGGAGAGGCGTTGGCATCGCTCATTACGTTTAATAAGGTGCGCTGTGGCGCAAGTGAATTCGCTTTAAATTTTTTGACAAATATCGAGGTGCAGTCTCGTTGCATTTTCATCAATTTGAACGGCTGCAAATACAGCTCACGAAAAACACTTATTTTTTAAAAGAGAAAATGATTGCTTCGGATTCGATCACTAGCATAACGACTACTTCTTTTATGCCTACTTTTGTATGGCGTTTCAGTTTATCCCCTCGCTGCATTCTCCAAATTCTTCCCCTCATCCGCTTGAGTTAGCTATTAAAATAATTCTTATAATTTTGTATTCATGAGTGTTTCTAAACGTTTAATCATTAACTGCGGTGCCAGCCGAGTCACCGCTGCGGTGATTTCATCGCACGCTGGGAGTCTTCAGATCGAGAAGTTGGTGACGGAAGATCTCCAATACGATTTCTCAAATGAAGAAGCGATCCTGCCGAGTGTTGGCGCAGCGCTGAAGGTGTTGGCGCAGACTCACAAACTTTCTGGCAAGGCGACGCTGATCATCCCCGGCAATCAAGTGCTTACGAAGACGATCCGCATTCCGCACATTGAAGAAGCTAAGCGCGCGCAGATTATCGCTTTTGAGGCACAGCAAAATATCCCTTATCCCCTTCATGAAGTGGTCTGGGATAGTCAGGTCGTCGGTGATGATGGTGTGGAGACTGAAGTGCTGTTCATTGCGGCGAAGTCGAACTTGGTGGATGAGTTTTGTGGTTATGTGTCTGCGGCGGGATTTACGGCGGAGAGTATTAGTGCTGCGACGGTGCTGGATTATAACACGCTCCAATTCGCCTACCCGGAGTTGGATGATGATGTGCTGTTGATTAACATTGGTGCGCGTTCGACCAATCTACTGTTCCGCAATCCAGAGGGATTCTTTGTGCGTAATATCCAGTTGGGCGGCAACTCACTCACGCAGAATATAGCTGACAGTCTCGGCAAGCCCTTCCTTCAAGCGCAGGCGGTAAAGCATAAGTTCTTTGCTGAGGAGAACGGCTATTCTGAGGATGCCTCAGGTGCGCAACTGCTGAAATCCTGTTCCGATTCGTTCATGCGCCGCATGAGCCAAGAGATCACGCGATCAATCGTGAACTATCGCCGCCAGAAAGGTGGCGCCGCGCCGAAACGTATTTTATTGAACGGTCGAGGTTCATTGTTGAAGGGCTTAGCTGAGCAGCTATCGACCACACAAAAAGTGCCTGTCGAGTTTTTTGATTCATTACAGAATGTTACCCTAGACGGTTCGATTGATACCGATATCGATGTGCTGCGCATGCAGACCAGTGAGATCATTGGGGAAGCCTGCCGCGGGATGATTCCAGATGCAGCGGGAGTCAATTTACTGCCGGAGAGCATACAAAGCGCGATCGCATTTGCTCGGAAGAAGCCTTTCGTTTTGATTGCGGCCGCTTGCCTCGCGTTGGTGCCTTTGCCAGCCTGGGTCGCTATTAAGAGTGAGCATTCGGTCACTTCGGAACAAGTCCGTGTGATCCAAGCGGGCCTACAACCACTACAGTCGAGCCAAGCGCAGATCCGCGACTCTCAAACGCAAGCCGAAGCGGCTAGCGAAGCGATTCAACGCGTCGAAGGCTTGGTCAATTCTAAATCAAATTGGATTCAGTTTTTTGCCGAGTTACAGGAGAGTCTTCACCTCGCCGAAGATGTGTGGCTGGATAAGCTTAATATTGTGCGTGAGCAGTCTGCCGAGGGGAAGTCCTCGTATGAAGTGCTTGTCGAGGGACAGTTACTCGTGCGTGAGGCTGTCAATGGTGCGGAGAATATCGACGAAGACGTGTTGTCCGATCAGCTGAAAAGCTTGCGATCCAGCTTTGAAGATTCTGAGTTCATCGTCTCGTCGCATTCGCCTGTGATTACTTGGACCAAATTACGTGAAGGTCTCAATGTTCTCCCTTTCAGTATCAATTTGGTCGTGGATCCGGCTAAACCATTATAATTCCTATGGGTTTATTTAAGAAAAATCCTGCCTTCTTTATCTTCTGTGTAGTTGCTGTGCTCGTATTTGCGGCTGGCGCTACGCTAGTGGTGATGGAATCTGGCAAGCTCGCAAAGTCGAAGAAGCAAGTTACAAGTACAAATAGCCAAATGAATGGCTTACTGCAGGCGAACCCCGCTCCGACTTCTGAAAATGTTCAAGCTGCGCAACAAAATGTTGCAGCGCTGAGCGCGCAATTGCTCAGTATTCGCGAGGATCTACAGCGTGGCTCACGCTTAACGATTTCGAATGACGGCCCGCGAGTCATGTCTGGCGTGCAGAAATATATTTCCAATTATCGTAGGGAAGTCGCGACGCATCAGAGTGTGCAAGATGTCGCAGCGCCGATTCAGATTCCGCAAGACTTTGCATTTGGCTTTGAAGAATACCTCAAACAGGCGAATATTTCACAAGATTCCGCTGTGGTGCCGCAATTGGACAAGCAGCGTCAAGTATTGAGCTACATTCTGAATCAACTGATTGCGGCCGACCCCGCTGGCATACAAGCGGTCGAGCGTGAAATTCTCGGCGAGACCACCGCGAAAACAAGCGGCTTTCAAATCAATCCAGCGATCTCAGCTCGTGTGCCTGGCGCGATTGATACGCTCGCCTTTCGCGTGACGTTTACTGGCTATACTCCGACTCTACGTAAGTTCCTTAATAATCTAGCGCAGTTTGATCTGCCGATCGTGGTGCGCAGTGTCGCAGTGGATCGTCCCGCGAACAATGCCAAGACTGCCAAAGCCAAGAAACCTAAGGCGAGTAACATCGACGACATTTTCGGTGCCTTCGCTGGGTCATCTATCTCGGTCGAGGCTGCGCCCGACGCCGATCAAACACCTGTGATTTCCGAGACAGAATCCAGCTTTACCGTGACTCTTGAATTTATTGAAATCATCCTGCCCTCTAATTCCGAGGAGAACCCTGCTTAATCTCATATGAATAAAATATACGATAAACTGCTCCTCGCAGTCGCTGTATTAGCACTCCTCGCGAGTGTTGGGTTCTATGTGCTGAAGTCGGGCGAGCTGCCTACGGCTGCGCTGCAGCTTGGCCAGCCGAGCGATAATCCATATCAAATCATCCCAGTTCCAGTTTCTTCGGTCGTCACGGCCACGTGGCCGGATGCTGCAGAGACCAGCCAGCAGCCTGCGGACGAACTCTACGATGTGTTTACCCCGCCAAAGATCTGGGTCAATGCCGACGGAACTTTTGGCTTTAAGTCGCCCATCGATACGACCCTGCCAAAGCCACCTTTCGGCATTTATCTGGCAAAAATCGAGCGTGATCCGTATCGCATTCAGATCGAAGGCTACATCGAAGAAGACTTAAAGGATGCTTCCAAGAGCTTGGTGCTTTTGTTCGACGAAGAGCAGCAGCAGCAGGTGCGTGCCCGTATTGGTCAAGTAATAGCAGAGGCTGAATTCACCCTGCAAGATTTTACCATCGAGCGAGTGCGCGATTCGGACGGTAACATCTCCAAGGACGTGAATGTGACCTTATTGGATCAGCGCTCTGGCGAAGAAGTGACCCTCAAGCACGGCGAGCGTCTCTATAATGATAGCACGACTATTATACTACGTTCGAACGAAGACGCGTCAGTTGAAATTGTGCTCGACCAAGCGCCCCAGTCGTTTGAAACGGCTGCTGGTAAATACCAGCTTCAGGAAATAAACCTTGAAGAATCAAGCGTCACAGTTAAAAAATTAGCAAATGAAGAGCTCGAACTAGATTCTGAGACGGAGCAACTTTTCCTGACCACCTCAAACGAACCAGAAACCCTCACCGCAGCAGACCCTGAACCCAAATCCGACCAATCGTTCGATTTTGATTTCTAAGACTTAATAAAATTTAACAAATAGTCACTATGTTACCTCTATTTATGAAAATATCTCTCGCAGCACGAAAGCGCACATCAGCCATCTTGATGGCTGTCGCACTTGCAACCTTCACCAGCGTTGGGCCACAAGTGGCCGAGGCACAAACCGCACCTGAGAAGATTCAGCTGATGGCTTCCGCGCTGCGCGCTCGTGATGCGGGCGATCTCACACTTGCCAAGGAGAAAGCAGAAGAGCTGATCAAAATCGCGCCAGACGATGGCAACGTGCAACGTCTACTCGCTTCGATCAACAAGGACCTCGATCGTCGGGCAGGGAGTGGCGTGGTATTTGGCCAAGCCGCAGATGCGTCCATCGACGCGGTAATGACTGCTCAG
>DBBT01000014.1 GCA_002292345.1 Opitutia bacterium UBA977
AGCGGCACCCAACCGTCGACGTGAATGTATTCGGCAAACAGCTTGACGTTGGTGTTCAAGAAATAGGAGGCGCCCAGGACTAGCTGGTCCTGCTTTTCCCAGGGCGAACCGTCGTCACCGGCAATAAAGCGGCTGAACTCTGCAGATAACTCCACGTCATTCTTGAGACCGAAGTCAAAGCCGTAGCTGGCACCGAGGGTGAAGGTGGTATTCTTCTGCGCGGCAAATTCCGCAAATTCTGGATTAACAGGATTAAAAGTACCGGGCCATTCGTCCAGCGTCTGCGCATATTCGGCGATCACATTTAGCTTGCCGTTGATGTACTTTAAGTACGCGGCAACAGCGGGATTATCATCTGCGCAATCACCAAAGTGCTGCACCCCTGCACCACCACGCCCAGGCACACCAGGCTGAAGCTCTGGTACGAGTTCATAATCCTGGCAATAAGCAGAACCGTGCTGGTAGCTAAGCCCTGCCAACAGCGAGCTGTCGTCGTCGAACTCGAAGGTGTAATTGGCATCGAGGGCGAAGTTGTTTAACTTCGACGGCACTGCGGTGCCGTGCACGGAAGTATTGGCATTGCGAAACTGCGCGCCACCCTGCACCGCCATGGCACGCAGATGCCAGTTATTGGCGGCATAGCCAACCTTGGCACCATAAGCAAGACCCGCAAACGAGTGCCAATTAGTCGAATTAGTGAACGGATTGACGGTATCGTTCAGACCAAACGGAATGTCCATCTTACCGATCGAGGCATAAAACGGTGAACTTGCGAGATCACCATACAGTAAATAAGCGCGACGCATATTCACATTGTTTCGCTCTAAATCAGTGATGGTGGCTCCAGAAGCAAAATTCTGCTCAGGATTATACAGCAATTCCGCATACGCAGTTAGATAGTCAGTCACACGCCCAGTCACCTGCAGACTAACTGAATGGATGACTGCTTCAGAGACTTCATTGCCAAATTGATTGGCAGAGGTCGGGTGACGCATCAGCCAACCAAATTTCGACTCAGTATTCGACTTCTGATAATTAGCGATTGCGTTAATATTGCCACCAATCGTCACACGGCTTTTCAAGTCACCATCACGCAGCGCTTCTAATTGGCGCAATTGCTTGGTGTTGGAATTTTCAGTGTGATCCAACACTTGATAAGAATACTCCGCGTTGGTGCTAATTAAATTCGCGAGGTCAATCGAGTCCGAGCTGGACTGCTCATTTTCAACGACTCGATTCTGCAAAGCAGACAGCTGAGCTTTGGCTTGGGTCGCTTCGGCTTCGGCGACTAGTGTGCGAGCTTTAAGCTCTGCCACTTGCTTCTGTGTGGCTTTAAGCATCTCAAACAATTGCTCGTTGGTCGGCGCTTGGCCAAACAGCGCCTGGGCGCACAATGCACCAATTAATAGGGGTATCTTTTTCTTCATTACTTTTCTTTTATGGGGTTATCTTTTATGGGGTTAGAAACGCAAAATAATCGCGAATTGTGGGCGCGATAGTATTAACAGATTTGGCGTAAATAAATATAATAACAAAAAGAGTCTGATTGATATTAATTATTTACAATAATTAATTTACCCATGTCGATAGTGAATTTACTTATGGTAACACCCAATTATCGCGATTTTTCCATCGAGCAGTTTGTCGACGCGAGCGACTCATCGCTCGACAAAAATCAGCACCTCTGTGCTTGCAATCGAGACGCAAGTCTTTCTCTTAGTAATTAGCTATTGAGACTTATTCTCAAATAAAACCAGCCCATGCGTTTAGATCAAATTAAGAAAGACGGAACTTTTCGAGTCACGAAAGTAAACTGCGAAAACGAGAGNNGTCGCCCGATTGATGGCGATGGGCTTGTTGCCGGGGCAAGAGGTTCGCCTCACGCACGAAGCACCGTTGGGCGACCCGATCGCAGTGGTCTTTCAGGGCTGCCATATGAGTCTACGCTTAAAAGACGCAGCCGAGGTCGAAGTGGAGAAGATTTAGTATGTCCGAAGCACCGTCAGAATTCCGCGTCGCGCTAATTGGTAATCCTAATACCGGCAAGACCTCGCTTTTTAATGCGCTTACTGGTATGCGTCAGCGTGTCGGCAATTACTCAGGCGTCACGATCGAAAAGAAAATCGGCCGTTGGGCGCTGAACCGCGACCAAGATGTACATTTGATCGACCTGCCAGGCACCTATAGTTTGAGCGCCAGCTCGCTGGACGAGCGGATCGCAGTGGATGTCTTGGCTGGGCGTGTCGATGCCCACCCTGCCCCCGATTTAATCATCGTGGTGGTGGATGTGGAGAATTTGCAGCGCAATCTGTTCCTCGCCTCACAGGCCTCCGAGTTAGGCGTACCAATGGTGATCGCACTGAACTGCTGGGACATTGCGGAAAAGAAAGGCCTACAGATCGACTGTAAACTACTCGAGCAACGCCTCGGCGTGCCGGTAGTGCCAACGGTGGCGACACGGAGTCGCGGCACCGAAGAGCTGGCCCGCGCGGTTGAACATGCGATCAAGACCAAAGCGATGATGATGCGGCCAATATGGCCGGAAGCGGTCAAGACTGCGGTGCAAAAACTGCACGACGAATTTATCAGTAAACGCGGCGAAGCATTGCAAGTCGGCGAGCTACAACGCCTCATTTTTGACCGTAGCAGCGCGGTGCGCGAACGCTTACAAACACCAGAGTCTGAGTATGAAGGGATCATCAAAGATGCCCGCGACCAGCTCTACAAAGATGGCTTCAATCCTGATGCGGCAGAGTCGATCCTACGTTTTCGGTTTCTTAATCCCTTACTCGGCGACATTATCGAGCGCCAAGCAGCGCTGAAAAAACGCACTACCACCGAAAGTATTGACCAACTCTTACTGCACCGCTTTTGGGGCTTGGTAGTATTTGTCGGCATGATGTATGTGGTCTTTCAATCGGTCTATACATGGGCGGGACCGTTCATGGATTTGATCGAAGGCGGCACGGGCGCGCTGCAAAAAATTGCTTCCAACGCACTAGCTGGGACGCCGATGCTACAGAGTTTGATCGCCGATGGCATCATCGGCGGAGTGGGTGCCTTCGTGGTGTTTTTACCGCAAATTCTGGTACTTTTTTTGTTCATCTCACTGCTGGAAGAATCCGGCTACATGGCACGCGCGGCGTTCTTGATGGATAAACTATTTCATTGGTGCGGCTTAAACGGAAAAAGTTTCGTGCCGCTACTCTCCAGCTACGCCTGCGCAATTCCTGGTATACTTGCAACACGCACGATCAGCGATCCCAAAGCACGGATGATTACCATCTTAATCGCACCGCTGATGAGTTGCTCGGCGCGCCTACCCGTTTATCTACTTCTGATCGGTGCGTTTGTCGAACCGAGCTACGGTCCAGCAGTCGCAGGTGCGACATTGTTTGCCATGCACTTCGTCGGCGCGATCCTCGCGGCGCCGATTGCTTGGTTACTCAATCAAACACTCAATCAAGGCCAAAAGCCAAAACCATTCCTGATGGAGTTACCCCCCTATCGTGCACCGCGCTTCAAAACAATGGTTTGGCGTATGTACGAGAGCGGTAAGGAATTCATCATACGCGCAGGCACAGTGATCTTTGCGATGACCGTCATCATTTGGGCACTGCTTTATTTCCCTCGCTCTGCCGAGGTTGAAATAACTGTCACCGAGTCCTACCAGACCGAGTTGGCCGCTCTGGCAATTCAGCATGACTTAACCGAAGACGAGCTCAGCAAGCGCATCGATGCGGCTTATTTGGAACAGAGCTACATGGGCCGATTCGGTAAATTCGTGCAACCTGTATTTGCCCCTGCGGGCTATGATTGGAAAATTACTGTTGGCGTATTGGCAAGTTTTCCAGCCCGCGAAGTGATCATCTCGACACTTGGTATTACGTACGCTTTGGGTGGCGAAATCGATGAAGAATCCAGTGACCTACGCGCCACACTCACCCAAGCAAAATGGGAAAGTGGTCCACGCATAGGCGAGTCGGTGTTTAATATACCAGTGGCTCTTTCGATCATGGTATTTTTTGCTCTTTGTATGCAATGCGGTGC
>DBBT01000021.1 GCA_002292345.1 Opitutia bacterium UBA977
TGATGGTTGAGCCATTTTTTGAATCACTACTCCAAGTGGTTGAGTTGGGTGGATGGATGGAGGATACGAGTAAGGTGAAAATTCCGTCCGGCCTGGATACTGCTTATCGCATGATTTATGAGTTAAATGAAGCGGCAGATGGTTTTTTTGGGCGTACGTTAATTATCAAAAGTGAGGACGAGCAATGAGTACTGATTTGAATCGATGGGGGCGTTTTCGAGGTGTGAGGTGTTGCGCTTTTTATGTAAGTGGGGGATTGATGGCGTGTGCGTTGGCATGTGCAGAACTAGCGCCGTTTTCGTTTTCAGGACCAGAGGTGCTGAAGTTGGATTGGGGCACGCGTGCACTGAATGTCAGTGATGTGAACCAGGATGAGTTGAGTGATTTAATCGTGATCAACAATGATACCGCACAGATCGAGATACTGTATCAGTTGGCAGCCGATGCGCCGAACACGAGCGGTAAGACGCGTCTAAATCGTAATCGTTGGGAGGCGCCGCTTGAGGATGCACGTTTCGAGAGTGAATCAATTACGATTGGCTTCCCAGTATTTGACTTGTCGGTGGGCGATTTGAATGGCGATGGGCGAGATGATCTGGCCTATACTGCCCGTGAGGTGCCATTGACTGTACGCTATCAAAATGCAGCGGGGCAATGGACGGATACGCATGTGTTTGACGATTTCGAGGCGCTGGGATGGACGGGCACCGTTCGGATTACAGATATGGATGGCGATGGGAGTGCGGAGTTGGTCGTCGTTGCTGCGGATGCGCTCCGAGTTTTTCGGCAGGATCCACATGGCCATCTCGGTGAGGCAGCGGTGTATTATGTGACGGGGGAGAATCCGTTTAATTTATTGCTGGAAGATGTGACGGACGATGGGCGCAAGGATGTGCTCTATATTTCAGCGAATGGAGATCAGTCGCTCGCTCTGCGGGAGCAGTTGAGTGATGGTGAATTTGGACCTGAGCGGCGTTTTGTTTTTGAACGGCCAGTGCGAAGAGTGCGTGCGATGCCGCAAGCTGCGGGTGCGCGGCTATCTTTTTGCTCGGTTGATTCTCGCAGTGGTGGGGTGGAGTTCTTCCGCCTGACACAGGCGCTGGCGGCTCAGGAAGTCAGCGGTTTTACCGCCGCGCAGCCTGAGATTTATCCGATCTTCAAAAAGGGACGTATGGCTGCGAGCTATGCACTCGGTGATTTGAATGGAGATGGGCAAGAGGACTTGTTGGTCGCAAATCCTGCGGGTGCGGAATTGGTGTTGTTCTTGAAAAATCCAGGACATTTTGAGTCGCCACAAACGTTTCCGTCGTTTTCGGAAATATCTTCGATCGCCAGTGGGCGTTTTTTTAAAGATGATCGAGCTGCTGTAGTGGTCGTGAGTGCAGGTGAGAAGACGATCGGACTGAGCCAGATGGATCGGGGTGGTCGACTCTCGTTTCCGCGGCAAATTTTGATTGGAGATGGGGAACCATTGGTCTGTGAAGCAGTGGATCTGGATGGTGACGGCTATGATGAGCTGGCACTGGTCAGTGAACTGGAGGGCGAGATGGCATTAACGCTGGCTCGACCTGAGAATCGAAAAAATACGGATTCAAGCTGGGTCGTACTTTCCCGCACTGAGCTAACTGGGGTGAAACGCAAGCCGTTTGAGATTCGTGAAGTAGCGGTGTTTGATGACAACCGCAGTGGGTTGATGATCTTTGTACCACGCGAGGCACCCGTATTATTATTTCCAGAAGAGGTGGATGGCGTAGTGCTCAAGGAAGTGGCACAGGCATCGACGATTCGTGAGAGTTTGCTGAAAGACATACAGCCTGCGCAGGTCAGTGTGTTTGATGTCGACGGTGATGGGAGTAATGAGCTTGTTGTCGGTCGGTCTGGCTATGCCCGTGCGTTGCGAGTGAAGAATAATATGCTCGAAATGGTGGATCAGTTTAATGCACTGCGCGGTGACGATGTGGTGTCGGCGGTGGTCCCATTGTATAAAGACGGTGAGGTGCAGCAGTTATTTTTCTATGTGTCGGCTGCTGGGGAATTTCAACTGCTTGAGCGTGATCAGGATGGTGTCTTTCGTTATCGCACAACGGTCGATGCGGGGAAGATCAATTTAAGTGAGTGGCATCAATTAGAAGAGACTGAAGGAGCAACGGAGTTTATTTTTGCAGGAGAAGATCGCTTCTGGCGTTTACCAGCACAGGCAGATGTGTGGACGCGATTAGTTGAGGAAAGTTTCGAGACAAATCTTGAAGACGTACATTATAGTTATGTGGAGGGGGCTGACTTCAATCAAGATGGTCGCTTCGATTTACTCGCAGTGGATGGCCAGAGCCATGTGCTGGAGATTCTCGTGAAGGAGGAAATCGACTGGCAGAGCCGCATGTTTTGGGAAGTATTTGAGCAGAACTTACATTACCAAGGGCGCACGGGAAGTAATGTGGAGCCGCGCGAAGTGGTGATTGCCGATTTGACCGGCGATGGAAAACTCGATTTTGCTCTTTTAGTGCATGATCGGATTTTGTTTTACCCGCAAGAATGAGGTAGTTCATGCACCAGTCTTCTTTGCGCATCATGTGCGGCATTTACAGTACTTCTGGTTATCGGCTATTTCCTCTCTTCATTGAAGAGTGCCAGTTGCGATGCTTCAGTTGTCTTGAAATTCTGAGAATCCTGAACAAGTTAATAGAGACGGAATTGCACATGACTGCGTTGGAAGGCTTGTGCCTGAGCGGTCCATTTGCTCACGAAGCCTTTGGTTCTCGCCTGAGCGCCACGTTGGCTAATTTCGTTCCACCAGGCCGTGCTGCCGACGTGCTTATTAAATAAAGCGGGGTTCTTTTCGTTGGCGAAGGGATTGCCCGGCGTCCATGCGGCGGTGAGTTGCATCATATAAAAACTAATTTCGGTCGGGTGTACTTTGGCCCAATCGCTGACACTAACATAGACGCCTTCGACGCTTGCGCCAGATTTGGTTTTGGTACGGAGAATGCGAAAGCTTAGGCCAGGGATGTTCTGGGCGCTGAGCGCTTGTTGTACTTGTAGTGCAGATTTCCCTTTGTAGCGAAGTAAGCGAAACGGATAGGGTGTACCGATGCCATGCGAGAAGCCTCCGACTTGCGCCCCGAGTCCTGTCATTGCATAGCCGAGGACGGCGGAGAGGTCGGGAATGTAGGGCGAAGTCGGCACCCACTTGAGCCCAGTCTGAGGCCACAGCATGTCGCGCCGCCAGCCACGCATCTTGATTACGGTGAGCTTCCCTTGTTGGCGCACTTTGTTACTCACGTCCATGCTGCCAGATGTATACTTCGCGATTTGCGCGAGCTCACCGATGGTGAAGCCATGGACATAGGGCACGTGGAAGGCTCCGACGTAACTACGCCATTTTCGGTCGAGTGGAGGACCGTCAACTTTCAGACCGCCGAGTGGATTTGGCCGATCGAGCACGACGACTTCGACACCATTTTCAAAGCAGGCTTCCATTGCATAGCGCATGCAACTAACGTAAGTGTAAGAGCGCACGCCGACGTCCTGGAGATCGATAATAAGCGCATCGAGCCCGCGCAGCATCTCAGCGGATGGCTTGCGGTATTTGCCGTACAGCGAATAGACGGGAAGCTGGGTGCGTGGGTCGATCTTGTTGTCGACTGGTACGTTTGCTTTTTCGTTGCCGTAGATGCCGTGCTCTGGACCAAACAGTGCAACGAGTTTCACATTCGGTGCGCGGCGCAGCACGTCGATGCTGCTAACTCCATCACGGTTGACGCCAGCTGGGTGGGTAAGCAGCCCGACTCGTTTGCCTGCGATGGCGCGAAATCCAGATTGTTGCAGAGTGTCGATGCCGAGGCTGATTCGGTCTGCTTGCGCGATGAGCGCACAGCTTGCTAGGAGAGTGATCGAGAGGAGACGAAGGAAATTAAACATCGGGGTTGGGGTCGGAAGGTGGATCTGATTTGCGCGCTTTACGTTCATGGATTTTTTGAATCAAAAGTGAGTAGCTTGCGGCGGTTCTTTTTGCTGTGAAGCGATAGGCAAAGCTAGAGATTAGGCCAAAAAAGAGACCTATGACGATACCACCGAGGCACATAATGCTGAAGGTGGCTAGTAGGGGTTCAATATTACTGCTCCATTGACCAGTTGTGAAATTATCAACAATGGCTTTAACATCGTTTTGGCCTAGTTGCGGTGTTTCAATGCTGACGACACGGAGCACGTTGCTGCCGACTTGATAAGCGGCATACCAGAACGGCAATATCGTTAATGGGTTGGAGAGCATTTGTAGCCCGACAAGAATCGGCAGATTTGCCCGCAGAAACAGGGCAAGACAAAGTGCGATTGGGATCTGTATGCCGTAGAGCGGCATGAGTGCGAGGATGAAGCCTGCGTAGATTGCGGGCACCGTATGCTCGACTCGAAAGCTCCAAAGATAGGTGCGTTTGCGCGCACCTACGGAAAAGCGCCAGAGGATCGGGTAGCGGTGAATGTTGGTGCGCCTAGGCAAAAGCCTAAGCCATCGCTTCACCCTGCGGATGCGGCGCGTTCTCGTCTCTCTTAATTCATTCTCTTCAATGGTCATTGTTGAGTCTGTTGCTGGAGGACTTGCGCGGTTTTGTTTTGTAAATTTTCTAGGCCTTCTGCGAGTGCCTGTGAGAGCGGGCAGTCTTCGGGAGTAATGGCAGCGGTGGTGCAATTTGGGAACTCTCGGTGCAGTTGCTCAGCTGCTGTCGCTTCGATACAACCCGCTAAGAGTATAATTGGCTTATGGGCGACATTGGCCGCGGCTGCCAGTGCGTAGGGTCCTTTACCGTTCAGTGAGCTGAGGTCGATCTTACCCTCTCCGGTGAGGATTAGATCGGCTGCAGCGATTTTGCTCTCAAGGTCGAGCCAACTGCTGACGAGTTTAAAACCCGCCACGTATTGGCTGTCGCAGACCACATTTAGCCCAAAGCCTATGCCGCCCGCCGCGCCGCTACCCGGCGATTCGCAGAGTGCTTCAGGTTGTTTGAAGTATGCACAGAGCATTGAGGCGATCCGTGCGGACTCGGCCTCAAAGCTATCCAGTTCGTCTGCGAGTAAGCCTTTCTGGGGGCCATAGACTGCGGCGGCTCCGCGTGGTCCGAGCAGTGGATTGTCGACATCACAGGCGATGAAAATTGGCGGGGTGGCGATTTCAAGACTGCCTGAGATGCGGGTGATCTGCGACCAGTTAGCAGGGAAGATGCGTTCGATGACGCGACCGTTTCGGCCGATAAACTTCAAGCCGAGTGCTTGCAGTAGGCCGAGCCCGAGGTCGCTGGTGGCACTGCCGCCGACACCAAGTAGAATCGCATCTGCACCTTCTGCGACGGCGATACGAATCAGTTCACCCACTCCGCAAGTGGTGCACTGTTTTGGGTGGCGGCGGTCGGCAGACACTTGTCCTAGACCTGCAGCAGTAGCCATTTCGATGATTGCGACCTTGCCTAGAGAAAGGTCGAGACGCTCACGCACTGCAGAGGGCAATGCTCTGCTATTCACCCAGCCTAAGGGTGCTTCGATGTCGGCTCCAAGTGGCCCGCAGACGGTGTGTATTTCAATGAAACCATTAGTGGCATTTGTTAAAATACTACAAAATCCTTCGCCGCCATCGGTCAGTGGTGCTTGAGTGATGTGCACAGCACTACCCAGGGCTTGGCGTGCCCCAGTAGTAGCCGCTGCGCATGCCTCGACCGCCGTCATGGAGTCTTTGAACTTATCGAAAGCAGCGAGAATTTTCATAGACTGCGTAGATGCAAATACTGTGCCGAACGTCAGATTTTGAGTATTCTCATTAGTCGACGCTCAGATTGGAAAGGCTAGCGCTGTTCCTGCCCAGTCTCGACGTCGAGAATTTTGAAGTTTTCGACGTGATAAATCGGATCGGCGCGGAACGAGAGACGTGCGCCATAAGATTCCTCGATGCCGAGCAATAGGTCTTCGTCTTCGTTGCGCAGGCGTTCTAGATTGGACGGGTTGAGCAGTACACGAAGGTTGATTTCCTTGTCATGGCCATCGCGAGCTCGGATGTGGCGGATGATGCTAATGATGCGCCGCTGAATCTCAACACTCATGGTACGAGACGATTTGACCGAGCCGCGACCGTGGCAATACGGACAGTCGGTGTAGATGCCGCTGGAGTGGCTTTCGGAGTGGCGCTGGCGAGTCATTTGCATGATGCCGAGCGTTGAAATTGCTAGGATGTGATTCTTCGCCTTGTCGTGCTCCATTTCACGGCGCATGCGGTTGAGTACGGCGTTACGATCCTTCTTCGCTTTCATGTCGATGAAGTCGAGAATGATGAGCCCGCCGATGTTACGCAGGCGAAGTTGGCGTGCGATCTCGGTGGCCGCTTCGAGGTTCACCTGCGTGATGAAGTCTTTGCCGTCCTTCTTGGTCTTGTTCTTGTGTGATCCGGTATTTACGTCGACCGAGATCAACGCTTCAGTTTCTTCAATCACAATCTCGCCACCACCTGGGAGTGGCACGCAGCGCATGTAGGTCTGTTCAATTTGACGCTCAATGTTAAAGCGCTCGAAGACGGGAATGTCTTCCTCGAAAATATGGATTTTGGACTTCGAACGAGGCGAAATGGTCGTCACTTCGTCTATAATATCCTCATAATCCTGCTTCTTATCAACCATGACACGGTCAATATCTTCGGTGAGGAAATCACGCACAGTACGGCCGACGATATCTGGCTCTACGTAGAGGCAGCCTGGTTTATTGGTCGCGTCCATGCGTTGGTTGATGACTTCCCAACGTTTGAGCAGGATGTGTAAGTCACGGATGAAGAAGCGTGCTTTTTTTCCTTCGCCTGCTGTGCGGATGATCAGGCCCATTCCTTCGGGGAGGGTGAGATCGCGCAGGATACCCTTGAGGCGACTGCGTTCCTTACGGTCGTCGATCTTACGAGAGATGCCGAGCGTGCCTGCGTGCGGCATGAGTACTAAGAAGCGCCCGGGAAGGGCGATGTTTGTAGTGGTGCGTGGCCCCTTGGTGCCGATTTGGCCCTTGGTGATTTGCACGATAATCTCGCTGCCGATGGGGTAGAGCTTCGGAATATCCTTGACCGAAACCTTCTCGCTCTCGCGTTTGCGCTGCTTGGCGGTTTTGTTATCGCGGACGATCTCGATGCCGCTGTCGTTGGCAGCTGGAAGGATGTCCCAGTAGTGCAGGAAGGCATTCTTGGGCTCGCCGATGTCGACGAACGCAGCTTTGAGGCCCGCTTCGAGGTTTTGGATACGACCTTTGAAGATGGCGCCCACTTCGCGGGCTTCTCCAGTGCGTTCGACTTCAAACTTCTCAAGCACGCCGTCCTTAAGCAGGGCGACGCGTTTTTCGAGCGGCTCGGAGTTAATGATCAGCTCTGAGTAAGACTTTTTTTCACTCTTAATCGCTTTGATGATGCGAGTCACCAAGGGCTGTTTCTTTGCTCGTTTTGCGGCGTCGTTTTTGAGTTCTTTGTGATCAATTCGCTCTGTCTTCTTTTCTTTTGGAGCAGAAGTGAGTTCTTCAGTGTATTGTGAGTCGGAATTTTCAGTAGTTGAATCTGGCATTGGTTTTGGGTGTCCCTGGTTTAATTGGGGATCCCGTGCTCTGGTAACTGCTGCAGGTTGATGTGGGTGTGTGGATCGTTTTCGGGATCATGTATGATCCTTTCTATAACGATATACACTTTGCACTAATCCTTGCAGAATAAAACAGCTCAGAACAAAGGAACCTCCGTAACTTAAAAACGGAAGCGGGAGTCCTGTAATCGGAGTAATGCCGATAGTCATGCCAATGTTGATGAAGAAGTGGACGAGGAACAGCACACTGACGCCGATGGCCAGTTGCATTCCAAATCGATCTCTTGCGAGTCCGGCAATACGTATGCCGTTGGCGACCATCAGACAAAAGAGTCCGACGACGAACGCGCTTCCAAGAAAGCCTGTTTCCTCCGCAATAACGGAGAAAATAAAGTCGTTGTGAGCCACCGCTTGAGGGAGGTAGCCGAGTTGTGCCTGTGTTCCTTTGAACAGGCCTTTGCCGGCGACTCCACCTGTGGCGGCGGATATTTTTGCTTGTTTGGCGTTCCAGCTTGCGCCGGTGCCTTCCGGATCGACTACGTCGGGAGCGACGAAGGTTAAGATCCGGTTTCGTTGATAATTGTGAATTGGTAAGATTGAATGATACTCTTGAGAAGGGGGTGTCGCTCCAGTGCGTTCGATTGCGCGAACCTGCTCTAGGTGCTGGCTGTAGGCATAAATATCCAAGCCGAGGACGCTGACGGCGACGGCAAATAGAGCAAAGGCGCTCACAAAAAACTTCTCCGACAAACGGGAGACATATAGCAGAGCAAAGATCATTGGAGGGAAGACAAGCGAGGATCCTAGATCAGGCTGCAGAAAAATCAATAACATTGGGACTAAAAAAACCACAGCCACTTTTGCCAGCACCACTATCGAGTCTCGCACCGATCCTAGCTCTGATCGCGCTAAAATACTGGCAGCCATGATCAAGGTGCCGATTTTGGCTCCTTCGGTCGGCTGAATGGTGGTAATGCCGATGTCTATCCAGCGCCTCGCTCCCATCATTTCGACGCTAATTGGGCTCAGATTGGTGGCCAACAAAAGGCCGCAAATGCCCGCCCCGTAGATCAAATGCGCGTAACCCAGGAAAATCTTGTAATTAATCAGCGACACTAGGCCGTAAGTACCTAGCCCGAGCGTGACCCAAAAGAGCTGTTTTTTCCAGTCGTCGCCGCCGTGGGTGTATTGCGCCGAATAGATAAACAGAATGCTGATGGCGCACAGCAACAGCATGCAGAGCGGGCTCACCCAATCGAAACGTCGCCGGTCATCGGGGTGCATCATGCTCTGATTCTTTTTACTGAAGATTCGGCGGTAGACGCTCAATTTGGAGTGGCAAGGTGGAGAGGTTAAAAAGTGGCTAGGTTGGGACGTTTAAAGGATTTGGAGGCAGAAGTTACATGCTTATTTTCAGACTGTTGCATTTGCCGGCATCAATTGAATGGCGCGTACTCAATTCACATCCCCTAGATAATTCGAGCTTGGTTCAAAGCCATCTTTGGTAAAAAAGGGTTTGATTACGTCTGGCAGGAAGCGGCGGTCATCCAATTCTTCCAGCGGGATCCACTCGACGCCGATTTGCTTCTTGTCGTGCTCGGAGCCTGGGCCGATGCCGTCGGGATTCGGCAGAGAACAGCGAAACACGCTTTCGACTTGATGGAAATTGCGATGGGCGTGGTGGAACTCATGATTCTTGCCGATGTATTCACGCACATAGAGGAGTTCTTCGACATCGACATTGGTACCAATTTCTTCGAGGCATTCACGTTGGAGGCCTTCGCTCAAGGTCTCGCCATGGCGCTGTCCGCCGCCAGGCAGAATGTAAAATACGCCAGATTGATCGCGCATTTTGATGGCGAGTAGTTTGCCTCCTAGGACAATAAGGGCTCTGGCAGCTGTGCGGATCGGGCGCATAATGTCTTACAGACAATTGCTGAATGGACGATGAGCAAGACTCAAGCGCTAGAAATCGGGTAGTGGACGGTTTAATCGATGGAAATTCGCGTAATCAAGTTGTCTCTGGCGTCTTTACCTTAGATAACTCGTCAGATGTCAGATTTTGAGACAACTAACTGTTGGGTGCAGTTTGCGGACTCCCCTCGTGTGCTCGCTTATTTAGACGCTCATTTCAAGGGTGCAGAAGACTTGCTGCCCGCCTTGCTGGAACAGGTCGATGAGAGTGATTTCTCGCTGCGCGATTGGATGGAGGCGTTGATCGTGTTGAACCAGTGGCTGGAAGAGCGCAGCTTGAATTTACCGACCAACGATAATATTGGCTACGTGTCTTGTGCGGTAGCGTCTGCAGGTGCGGGGGCTCATTTATCGCATTTGCCGAGCTTGGTGCATGATTTATTGGAGCAATATGGCTGTGAGCGGGCGGTGAAAAAATAGGCTGATGAGATTTTCGCGGCTTTACTCTACAGATGGGAGATCTATTACCAGAAGCGTAATGCTCGAAGAAAATACAGTTACCGACTCAGAGATTGAGGCTCTGATCGAGAAAGGTCAGTTAAAGGCCGTTTCCGAGTCGTTGACGAGTTGGGCAAGTCCAGAGGTCGCCGACTTGATGCTGCGATTGGACAAGCCCCACCAGGTTCTGGTCTATCGTGCGCTGCCACGTGAGCGGGCGGCCGATGTGTTTGCTTATTTCGAGCCCGAGGATCAAGACGATGTGTTGGCCGCGTTGACGGATGCGGATACACGGGCGTTGCTGGCAGATATTAGTCCGGATGACCGCACCGAGATGCTCGAAGAGCTGCCCGCGACGGTCACACGTCGCTTGATGCAGCTGCTGAGCCCTGAAGATTTGGCGGAGTCGCGTCAGTTGCTGGGCTACCCAGAGGAGAGTGTCGGTCGTTTGATGACGCCGGACTATCTGCGCATTCGTGCGGAGTGGACCTGTGAAGAGGCATTGACCCATATCCGTAAGTTTGGCCGCGATTCAGAGATTTTCAATTACCTCTATGTTACCGACGCGGGAGGTAAACTAGTCGATGTCGTGCGCATGCGCCGCCTAATCATGACTGAGCCGCAGGCGGTCATTCAGGCGATGTTGAATTATAATTGCATCAGCATTTCGGCCTATGATGACCGCGAAGTGGCTGTTGAAATGATCCAACGCTACGACGTCAACGCGCTGCCGGTAGTGGACTCCGAGGGTGTGCTGCTAGGTATTGTGACGGTCGATGATATTCTGGACGTGGCGGAAGAAGAGGCCACCGAGGATATTCAAAAGGGTGCGGCGGTCGCGCCGCTGGAGACCCGCTATAGTGTGGCTTCGCCCGCGCAGCTTTTTCGTAAGCGCATCGGCTGGTTGCTGGTATTGATTTTTGTCAATTTGATCTCGGCCAGTGTGATTTCTCGCTACGAAGCGTTCGTCATGGAGTTTATTACGCTGGCGCTGTTTATGCCGCTGGTCATTGCCAGTGGTGGTAATTGCGGCGCGCAGTCCGCCACGCTGATGGTGCGTGCGATTGCCACCGGTGACCTTGAACTCAGCGATTGGCTAATGGCCGTCGGTAAGGAGCTGTTCGTCGGCGTGCTGCTGGGTGTCGCGATGGCAGTGGTCGCGGGGCTCGTCAGTCAACTCTATGGTGGCGATAGTCACATCGCATGGATCGTCGGGCTGAGTATGATTGCGATCGTATTCGTGGCGAATAGCTTCGGCGCCTTGCTGCCGTTTGCACTCAGTCGCCTTAAAGTCGACCCTGCTGCCGCGAGTAGCCCGTTGATCACATCGATCATGGACGTGCTCGGATTGATCATCTATTTCTCCATCGCCGTAGTGGTGCTGGGCTAGTGCGTAGTCGGATCGCGTTGGGCCGTCCGGCTGTGTCGAATGATCGCTTTCGATTGCCTATGAGGGCGACTGTCTAAAGCAAGTCGCTTAGGTGTCTTTTATCTCCCTTAACGAAAAAAACGGCGTGTCTATTCGTAGACACGCCGTTTGCGTTTTGATGAATGCGTTGACTTAGGAACGGCGGCGACGCATTGCCGCGAAGCCCAGAGTCATACCACCGGCAATGAGCGCGAAGGCTGACGGCTCCGGCACTGCATTGACGCCAAACAGGAATGTTGCTGGGTCACTTGTTGAGAGCGTTTGAGATCCCTCATTTAGGATGCCCGAAGCGGTCAATGTCACATTATACAAACCTTCTGCAGTGAAGGCGAAGTTGTAGTGCGCGTGTGAACCGATCTTGAGTATCAGCGTATCATTAAATCCATCACTGGAATCGACACTGCGGTGATTCTTGAGGTGAAAATGAAGCCGAATTCAGAGAAATATCCAATTTGAGCAATCCGTGGTCGAAGTGTTTAGTATTCTGATTTTCAGCGACTTGTGGGCTTGTTGGATGCGCGCGATCGATTTATTTAGAAAAACTTAAAATATTTTGAACGTTTAGGCCACTGCCCCGTCTATTTCTATATAATCTTTGTTAGATTTTTCATTAGTTTGTTGTTTGTAAAAGGCGTCGTCTCGAAAGAGGCGGCGCTTTTTTTATGTTGGGAGCGCCAATCTCCGTATTGGCTCTTTGCGTGCGCGCAGAATAGTGCCATGTCCAGAGCAGTGCCAGACAGGAGTCTGGGGGTCCGGGCTATTTATTCCTAGATTTCACCATTGATCGGCTGCGCTGTCATGCCTACTCAGTTTACCTATGAATGACAATGATACTCGCCTACAGGAAATCAAAGACCGTGTGCTGGCCTTCGCCAAAGAGCGCGAATGGGAGCAGTTCCACAGCCCGAAAAATCTATCGATGGCGATTTCGGCGGAGGCGGCCGAGTTGATGGAGCACTTCCTCTGGCAGAGCCCCGAGCAATCACATACGGATGTCGAGGCGCCAGCGCTCCGTGCGAAGGTCGAGGAGGAGTTGGCGGACGTATTTATCTTTGCAATCGAGTTTGCGAATGTCACCGGAATCGACATCGCTGCGATTATTGAGGCGAAGATGAAGCGGAATGCAGAAAAATATCCGATCGAGAAAGCGCGCGGTCGAAGTGTTAAGTATACTGAACTATAAGGGCTTACGGGGTTCGTTTTGCGTTGTTTGAAATTTAATTAAAAAAAACTAAAACTATTTTGAACGTTTACGCCACTGGCCCGTCTATTTCTATATAATCTTTGTTAGATTTTTTATTAGTTTGTTGTTTGTAAAGCGCGTCGTCTCGAAAGGGACGGCGTGTTTTTATGTGATCTGCTAACGCAAATAATAAAGGGTAGGTGTGAGCCTAGGCACGCGTCTCCCGTCATCCTGGAAGATGATTAGAATGAAGTCGGTTGCCGATGGAGATCGGGCGGTGATTGCCCCGCAATTCCATAAGCAAGTCGACGAAGCCCCAATTGATCGTTGGAGACTCGGCGCAGCGTTACTATGCCGAGCCTACAGTCCAAGCTCAGCCTTGACGGCAGGCGCTTGATTAAGCGCGGCTTTGAATTCGCCGATGTCGAAGTCGGCGACGACGAATTGGCCGTGCACAAAGGTGGGGGTTTTGGTTTGGTTGCTGTGCTTCACCATTTGCTCCATGAAGGCTTTGTTGCTGCGCACTTCGCGGGTTTCGAGGCGAACGTTGTTAGCGCTGAAGAAGCTAAGGGCTTCTGTGCACCATGGGCAGCCGGACTTTATGTAAAGGATGGGTGTGTTCATTACGATGGACGTTAAACTGAAAGGGTGGAGTAGTGCTACTATAAAAGTTGTAGGTGAGTCCCCGATCTTACGGTTGAGGCCATGCATTGCTTTGCGTCAGTTCTGTGAGGGCTTCCGTCGTGAGAGAGAGGGGGGTGTTTTTGCCGCAAAAGAAGCCTCGGCGTGTGCACGCCGAGGCTTGATGGAATGCTGTGGATCGTCGCCAGATTAGAGGCGGCGGATCTTGAAAATATGCGCGGGGCGCACGTGTGGGTTAATCTTGATGAAATTGCGCGAACCTTGCCAGGTATATTCGGCTTCATAGGGATCATAGAGGTCGCGTACGGTAAAGCCGTCGTATTCACCAAGACCAAGATGGTCGAGCGGCAGATTAATAAAGCCGCTTTGCGTGTTTTCCCAGTCCATATTAACGACGACCAGAATTTGATCCGAGCAATCGTAGGTCTGCTTGAGATAGCAGAGGAAGTGTGAGTTGTCGGAGTCGGCAAAGAACAGATTGAAGGTGCGCTGTAGCGCGGGGTGGTTATTGCGGATCGCATTGATGCGGGCGATTTCTCCCTTGAGATTGCCTTGCTGATCCCAGTCCCACTGCTTGAGCTCGTATTTCTCGCTGTGGTTGTATTCCTCTTTGCCGGGATAAGGCTCAAAGTCCATCAACTCATAAGCGGGCCCGTAGATGCCGATATTGGATGAAAGCGTCGCTGCGAGTACGTAGCGGCCTAAATAAGCGGCGCGGCTGTTGACCTGTAAGTCGTCGTGAAGGATGTCGGGTGTATTGGGCCAGAAGTTGGGCCAGAAGTAATCCTTGGTCTCTGAGGTAGTGAGTTCGGTGAGGTACTCACGCAGTTCAGAAGGTGTGTTGCGCCAGGTGAAGTAAGTGTAGCCGTGGGTAAAGCCCACTTTGGCTAAATTGTATTTACGCTTCGGGCGTGTGAAGGCCTCCGCGAGAAAAATGACTTCGGGGTGCGCGGTTTTGATCTCTAGAATACACCAGTTCCAAAATGAGAAGGATTTGGTGTGCGGGTTGTCGACGCGGAAGACTTTGACGCCTGCCTCAATCCAGTAATCAAATACGGACTTCAGTTCCAACCAAAGGTTTTCCCAGTCATCGCTCTCAAAGTTGATCGGCACAATGTCCTGGTATTTCTTGGGTGGGTTCTCTGCGTATTGGCAGGTGCCATCGGGGCGCCATTTAAACCATTGCGGGTGCTCTTTGACCCACGGGTGCTCGGGAGAGCATTGAAAAGCGATGTCCATCGCGACCTCGATTTCGTAGTCCGCGGCGGCAGCGATAAATGATTTGAAATCATCTAGACTGCCGAGTTCGGCCAAGATGTCTTTGTGCCCGCCAGAGTGTGCGCCGATTGCCCAAGGACTGCCGACGTCGCTGTCTGATGGAGTGAGGGAATTGTTCTTGCCCTTGCGGAAGGCATGGCCGATCGGATGGATTGGCGGAAAGTAGACGATATTAAAGCCCATGCGGGCGATTTCGTGCAAGCGACTTTTCGCGTCTTCGAAGGTGCCGTGGGTTTCGGCATCTGGTCCGCACGAGCGCGGAAAGTATTCATACCAGGTGCTAAAAGCAGCTAGCTTACGCTCGACCATGAGCAGGTGGATCGGCGACTGCGTGGCAAGTTTGGCGTCGAAGCAACGGGAGACGAGACCGCGCAGTTCTTCGCTGTGCGCGTCGTCGATGCGTTCGCGGTCGATACGATTAGAATCTTTGAGAGTATTCCCAAATTTTTTAAGACGGACCTTGTCGTCGCCCTTCGCGCGTTTGGCGGCTTCAAGAACGATGTCGCCGCCAATAGCTAGCTCGACGTCGGCTGATTGGCCGTCCTCTAGCTTTCGGGCGAAGGCGTGTCGCCATGAGCCGAAGTGATCGACGGCAGATATAACGCAATATTCATACAGCCCGATTTCCCATGGTTGAAAATTGTAAGTCCACTCGTCGTTGCCGGCTTCGTGCATCGAATTTTTGATCCATTCTTTCGCGCCTTTACGGCGATGGCAGAAATCAACAGTAATAATGTCGTGACTATCGGTAAAAGCGTGAACTCGGAACTCTTGAGCGTCGCCGATGACGCGTTTGAGTGGATATTTTTCTGCCTCGAGTGCAGGGCTTAGAGTATCGATAATAACGCGATTGCGGCCGTTGAACTTTTTAAGCGAACTCATTATAAGATGAAAAAGTATGAAGGTAAGAAGGTGAAATGTTAGCTAGCGCGGACGCTATTTCTGTTGAATCAGGCCTTGGTAGAGGGCCTGAGTTTGCTGGGCGATGGAGCTCCAGCTAAAGTGTTCGATCGCGCGTTGGCGGCCAGCCTTAGCGAATGCGTCGCGGCGTTCTGGATTTTCCATCAGTCGATTGACCTGATGGGCAAGGTCCTTGGCGAAGGCTTCTGGATTGAGTGGACTGAAGGGGCTTTCATGACTCTGTGCGAGTGGCACGAGGTAACCGGTCTCATCATGCACGACGACTTCAGGGATGCCGCCGACGGCAGAGCCGACGACGGGTGTTTCGCAAGCCATGGCTTCGAGATTAATAATACCGAAAGGCTCGTAAACGGACGGGCAACAGAAAACGGACGCGCCGGAGTAGAGTTTGATGACGGTTGGCTTGTCGACCATGTCGTCGATCCAAAAAATGCCGTCGCGCTCTTGCTTGGCGGCTTCGACAGCGGCCAGCATTTCCGCGGCAATTTCGGGGGTGTCGGGTGCGCCGGCACAGAGCACGATTTGGTAGCCAGGGTGCATGTGCTTGATCGCATCGACGAGATGAATGATGCCCTTTTGGCGGGTGATGCGACCGACGAACAGCACGTAGGGCTGGTCTTTATCGATACCGAAACGGTCGAGGGCCTCTGTGGCATCTTGCTTGTAGAATTCGTCGGGGTCTATGCCATTGTAGATGATGTGTAGTTTGGCGGGATCGACATTAAAGTGCTGCATCACGTCGGCCTTGGTCCCCTCAGATACGCAGATCACCGCGTCGGCCATTTCGATTGCGGTTTTTTCGACCCAGCTGCTGCAGTCATAGCCGCCGCCGAGCTGTTCGCGTTTCCACGGGCGCAGCGGCTCTAAAGAGTGTGCGGTCACGACGAGCGGAATGCCGTAGTTGAGCTTCGAGAGGATGCCGGCCATATGCGTATACCAAGTGTGGCAGTGTACGATATCGGCATCGTTGCCATTGGTGTTGAAATCGAGGCCTTGCTGTAGGCAGGCGAACACGCTTTGCAATTTCTCCGGGCAGGTGTAGCCGCTCTTGTCAACTTGGTAGCCGCAGGCGGTCAACGTAGGATGTTTGATGTCTTGATCGCCGAAGCAACGCACATCGACGTTCATTAACTTAGCGAGTTCGCGGGTCAGATAGTCTACGTGAACGCCCGCGCCGCCGTAAATGTTGGGAGGGAATTCGTTAGTATATATAAGAGACTTCATAAGGCGTCAGTAAAGGTGTCGTTATGCTTGAAGGGGGCAATTCTAATCTCTTGCTTGGCGCGTTGCGTGCCGTCACCTCAGTTAAAGTCCGGTGTTTTTCCGCGAATTGCGCAGCGAGTCTCTTCGCCCCTCTTTCGCAATTGCCATTGTGATATAGGCATTGCTACCTGTTATATTGGATGATCGTTCGGGTGCTGACTCTGCGGGGACACACCAGAATAGCGATTGCACTGTCAGGGGGTCGTGGACGCAGTGTATTTGCGTGTCTTCATAGAGAGTTCCGCCGAGGTGGCGCTCAGGTGGCTAGTTCTCGCTGTCGCTGATCCCGAGATTGTGCCGGACTTCGGGAAACTCGTTGAGTTCGGCGAGGAATTCATCTACCGAAAAGTCTGCTACAATAAAGTCGCCATATTCAAAGGTGGGAACCTTCGTTTGCCCGCTAATAGAGACCATCGCGTCCATATCTTTTGCATTTTCGTACACATCGCGCAGGTGGAGATCGACGCCCTGTGAGTTAAAGAAGGAGAGTGCTTGCTGGCACCATGGGCAGCCAGCTTTAAGGTAGAGAATAGGCTTTGGTATACGATTCATAACTAGTTTAAATATTAAGCATTTAAGGGCCCCTGACAACGTGAATTACGACTTTTAGTAACTTTAATGGTACACTATTGCTTTGGTGTTCGGATCTCTATATATGAGTACTGATATTGGAGATATTCTTGGCCGATTTAATGGGAAATAGGTAGTGGGTGAATTACGCTGCGATCGGCATATCTGCAAAGAAGATGCGCCGAAGTGCTTCTTTTCGTTGCAATTCGGTGTCGGTGAAATTTACTGCTCCGCTTTGCTATGAAAATTCTAGTCGCAGACCGTATCTCTCCCATTGGTGTTGATTTGTTCAAATCTGAAGAAGGTTTTGAAGTAATCGAGGCTTATGGCTCCACTCCTGAGCAGCTCCTTGAAATCGTTAAGGACGTTGATGCAATAGCATTGCGTTCCGACACGCGAGTGACTGCTGAGGTTATCGCGGCTGCGCCGAAGCTTAAAGTTGTCGGTCGTGCCGGTGTCGGCGTCGACAATATCGACATTGAAGCGGCCACTGACGCGGGCGTGATTGTAATGAATACGCCGACGGGTAACACGCTGGCCACTGCGGAGCTTACGTTCACGCACATGCTCGCTGGTACGCGTCCGATTGTGCAAGCGTCTGCTAGTATGACGGCGGGTCGCTGGGATCGTAAACTTTACACTGGTTCTGAGCTTAATGGTAAGACGCTCGGCGTACTCGGAATGGGGCGCATCGGCGCCGAAGTCGCTAAGCGCGCACAGGCCTTTAATATGACCGTTTTGGGCTATGATCCTTATTTGACGGAGTCCCGTGCCAAGGCGCTCGGCGTGACACTTTCGACACTCGACGAAGTGATTGAAAATGCCGACTATATCACGACTCACATGCCGCTCACAGCGGATACCAAGCACATGCTGAATGCGGATGCATTTAGCCGCATGAAAGATGGCGTTCGCGTCTTCAATTGCGCACGTGGTGGCATCATTGACGAGGCAGCGCTGATCGAAGCATTGAATTCGGGTAAAGTGGCAGCTGCTGGTCTTGACGTTTATGAAGACGAGCCACCAGCCGCAGATAGCCCACTCCGCCAAATCGACAATTTAGTGCTCACGCCGCACCTTGGCGCTTCCACTCAGGAAGCGCAGGAGAACGTCGGCATTGACGTGGCCAAGCAAATGATCGAAGCCCTCAAGGGTGAGATGGTGCGCAATGCGCTTAATATGCCATCACTCGACCCGAAGGCACTGAAGCAGATCGCGCCTTACCTGACGCTTGGTGAGAAGCTCGGCACATTTTCACAGCAGCTCGCGCCCGAGGGCGTCGAGAAAATCACGATCCGCTACTTCGGTAAGATCACTGAGCTCGACACTTTGCCACTCAGCTACGCGATTCAACGCGGCTACTTGCGCGAGATTTCCGATAACGTCAACGATGTCAACGCGCCGAAGAAAATTGAGCGCCTTGGTATCGAGACCGAGCAAGTGAAGAGCTCTGCGCATGCGGAGTTTACAGAACTCGTCGAAGTTCAAGTTACCAGTAAGAGCGGCAAGACGCGTACGATTGGCGGGACATTGGTTGGTAAAAACCAAAGTCCACGCATCGTCACGATCGACGGTCACAGCGTCGAGGTCAGTACTGATGCGACACTACTCGTGTTGAAGAACAAAGACGTTCCTGGTATCGTCGGTTTCATTGGGGTCACACTCGGCGAGGACAATGTGAATATCGCCAACATGTCGCTCAGTCGCGATCAAGGCGAGGGCTTTGCAGTCAGCGTCTTTGAGTTGGATAGTGCCCCTTCTGAAGCCGCGGCGAAGAAGATCGCTGAACATACTGCGATCGACAAGTATCGCGTGATTCGTCTTTAGCTAATCCCCTTTAAGCCGTAGAGTGCGCGCCAAGCACAGGGTTGATTCTCTGTTGCTATTGCGCCCTCTGCGGTTTTTTTATGGGGTCTGACTTTCGGGCTTTTGCTGTTAACTTCCAAATACGTGTAGTCCTAGCGTAAAGCCCAAAGCGCAGTTATAGAAGTGTGGGGAACTCGCCCGCGTCAAGCGATAGAGGGCGGGTCGCTCTGGCTCTATGACATTACAAACAAACTATACCTTTTATAAAATATGACTAGTCTCAACATCGCGATCGTTTCCATTGTCGGCTATTTACTCGGCGCCATTAGTTTTGCCGTAATCGTCGCCCGCAGTCAGGGAGTCGATATTTTGAAGTATGGCAGTGGCAATCCTGGCGCCACGAATGTGACGCGGGCGCTTGGATCAAAATATGGTAACAGTGTCTTTGCCTGCGATGCGCTCAAAGGGTTCGTTGCCGCTGGTTGGCCGTTGCTGTGGATGGGCGAGGCAGGCTTACGGCTTGGTATCATTGGGCTAATCGCTTCGATCATTGGGCACAGTTTCTCGATTTTTTTGAAATTTAAAGGCGGCAAGGGTGTCGCCACTACCATGGGTGGATTGGTAGCAATTATGCCGATTGTCTTACTGATCGGGGTGGCTGCTTGGGCTGCGATTTATTTTACTATCCGTATGGTTGCAATTGCCTCGATCTTATTTGCGGTGAGTTTACCAGTCAGTGCTTATTGGCTGCATGGTTCTGGAGATCCCCGTTTGACCCTAGGTATCGTGTTAGGCGTGCTCATCGTGTTGCGCCACCGCTCAAATATTTCCCGCATGCTTCAGGGGACGGAAAATAGCTTCAAAAAATAGGGGGCAGGCGCAAGTAGTTGACGCGCTTAGCAAGTTTATTTTTTATACGTGGTGTGGTATCATTTCGTCTTATTTCTGTTTTCCCCTGTTTTGTTTTTCTATTTCTTTTCGGTGCGTGTACGGATGCTCCGCCGGAACCGAAAGCCGCAGTAAAGCGGGATATTACTGTGGCTAAGGCGGTGCTGAAAACGTCTGGCATCTTACGATTCGAAGGTCTGCCAACTGAGAGAATTAGTGCTACTGAAATCCTGATCGTCTCAGCCTTAAGCGATGCCGCTCGAGAGCGTCTCCTGCGCCAACGCGAGTTGTTTGAAAATAAGATCACTGGGCGCGTTAAAAAGCCAGCAGAAGTGAGTGGCATTGAGGGCATATCACCTATGGATGCGATGCAACTCGAAGCATCTTTGGCGGGGTTGCCCGAGCAATTCCCTCCAATCCGCGTGGAGGATGTCGATTTGGGCAATAATCGGCAACAGAGATACCAGAGCAGTTCGGCGCTTTTTAAGGAGTACCAGTATCTGTTTGCTTCGATTAAATGGAATAATATCGAGCGTGGCTTGGCGTTTATTGCCAACAAAATAACGGCGGATAATCAGGCATTGGTTGTGGGGGTTAACGGTTTAGATGACGAGACGTTTCAGCAGGCTGAGATTACGCTGAGTTGGTTGAAAGCAGTGCAGCAGCACTACAATTCGTATGTCGATTTGGCTCAAGCCTATGTCGATGCGAAGAATCGCTTCCTTCAAGCGCAAGCGGTGGCATCTACCCCAGCAGAACCGACTGATTGGGATGCCTATGTCGCTATGTATGCGAATGCCTTGATCATGGATACTTCGGAGCATCTACTCGGTGCGGCTTTTACCGAAACGGATGGCTCGTTCGAAGTTGAAGGGCATGGCATCGTCATTGTTCGCGTGGAACTGGGCTTGGCCTCGGTCTACTTCGTGCTTGATTCCGATAAAGAAGAGCGAGTGCATATCGAGCAGCTGCAGCAGACCTCCTAGTATCCCATATTCTAAGCGGAATCTGCTTGAGGTGAAGCAGGCGGAAATCTGTTGCGCAGTTGCGACAGGCTATCGTTCTTAGAATGGGCAGAGAGGAATGTCTGTTTCACTCTTGAAACTTATCAGGGCTCATATTGTCTGTATTGTTTCGCGGATGACGGATTGCGCGCATCGAGTAGCTTACGCTCGTTGCGGCACTGTTACTTTTACCTTTATTCTCATTGCCACTTTTCATATGTCTCAAAAACGCATTATTCGTATCGGTCTTCTTGGTTTCGGCGTCGTCGGCCAGGGCGTCTGGAAAAACATCGAGAAGAACCGCCAAGCTCTGGAGTTTCGCCTCGGCGCTCAGCTCGATATTACTGAAGTGGTGGTGAAGAATGCATCGAAGCCGCGTGAGGTGGCGGTGCCAGCGGAGTGCTATTCGACCGATCCGACGCGAGTCGTGGACAATCCCGAGATCGACATCGTCTGCGAGATGATGGGTGGCACCGGTGAGGCGCTCGAGCTAACTCGACGTGCGCTGAAGCAGGGTAAGGTCGTGGTGACTGCGAATAAGGCACTGGTTTGCGAGCATGGCGAAGAGTTGTTCAAAATTGCGAATGAAAATGGCGGGCACTACTTTTACGAAGCATCGGTTGCAGGTGGTATTCCGATCATCAAGACCATCCGCGAGGCGCTGGTGGCAAATCGCTTTAAGTTGATTTTCGGTATCCTCAACGGCACGTCCAACTACATCCTCACACGCATGGAGCGCGAAGGGTTGAGTTTTGAAGCGACGCTCGGCGATGCGCGACAGCTCGGCTATGTTGAGGCCGATGAAGCACTCGACCTCGACGGGATCGATGCAGCTCACAAGGCAGTGATCCTCGCCTACCTCGCGCATGGTAAGTGGGTGAAGCTCGATGAGATTATTTGCGAAGGTATCCGTGAAGTCTCCGGCACAGATATCGAAATCGCTGGCCAGCTTGGCTATAAGATTAAGTTGCTCGCGGTGATTGCGCGCGACTTTGAGGCGAACAAATTGTCCGTGCGCCTGCACCCCGCATTGATCGCGAAGAGCGAGGTAATCGCGGGTGTGGATGAGGTCTATAATGGCGTCAGTGTGACGGGCGATGTGGTCGGCACAACGGTGTTAATTGGTCGTGGTGCTGGGCAGGATGCGACATCTAGCTCTGTGATTAGTGATATCGCCGATGCGGTCTTTATGATTCAAGGTGCGCCGAAGCCAGTGATCTCGGAAGAGGATGAGGAAGTTTACCGTCAGCTTGCAGATGGACTCGAGCTGGCGGTTCCTGCGGATCTCGCCGGGCGCTATTATTTACGCGTTCATGTGAAAGACGAAGAAGGCGTGCTAGCGAAGATTTCAAATATTCTGGCCGCGCACCATATCAGTTTTGCGACGGTTAATCAGAAGGAGTTGGCCGATGGCACGGCTTTAATTATGCTGACCACGCATGAAAGCAACGAGACTGCCGTGGCAGCTGCAAAGGCGGCGCTGACTGCTGAAAGCGTAGTTGTTGCAGCGCCAGTGAGTTTGCGCATCTTCGAGCCCAGTTATTAGTCAGCTGCGGTTGATCAGATGACGGTCGATAAAGACTTACTGTGAATCGCCCAAGGTCGGTGCCTTTCGTTGGGAGGTATTCTCTTTGCCTAATGAAGTCTGGTCTTGAAACTTGCCACACCTAGTATTCGCTTCGGCTCTCTCTTTACTTTCAGATTTTTTAGCTTTTCAAAAAATGGCACTCATCGTTCAAAAATATGGCGGCACATCGGTTGGCGATGTCGATCGCATCAAGAATGTGGCCCGTCGGGTTAAGGAAACACGTGACGCTGGCAACCAAGTCGTCGTCGTCGTTTCCGCTCGCTCGGGGGTGACCAACGATCTGATCGCTCGTGCGAAGGCGCTCAACCCGACACCAGACGAGCGTGAGATGGACATGCTCCTCACCGTCGGTGAGCAAGAGACAATCGCTCTAACTGCGATGGCGCTGCATGCCTTAGATGTGCCAGCGGTTTCTCGGACCGGAGCGCAGGCAGGTATTTTGACTGATCCAGAGCACACACGTGCGCGTATTACCAGTATTTCGGGTGGCGATATTCAAGCTCAGCTCGATGCGGGTAAGGTCGTCATCTTGGCTGGCTTTCAAGGTCACTCGGCCGATGGCCAGCTTACCACGCTTGGTCGTGGTGGCTCTGATCTCAGTGCGATTGCGATCACGGCAGCGCTTAACGCCGACCTTTGCCAGATCTGCACAGATGTGGATGGGGTTTACACCGCAGATCCGCGCCTGGTCCCAGATGCGACCAAGCTTGACGAGATCTCCTACGAGGAAATGCTTGAGCTCGCCAGCAGCGGTTCGAAAGTCATGCAAAATCGCGCCGTCGAATTTGCGCAAAAGTTCAATGTCATATTTGAAGTCCGCTCCAGTTTTAACAACAACCCGGGAACTATTGTGAAAGAAGAAGCAGCCTCTATGGAAGACGTCGCCGTGAGCGGTGTCGCACTTGATAAAAACCAGGCAAAGATTGTTGCTAGTGATTTGCCGGATCGTCCCGGCACCGCTGCCAAGCTTTTCAAAGCCTTGGCCGATGCAGATATCAGCGTCGATATGATCGTACAAAATATCGGTCGCGATGGTAAGGCAAACATGACGTTTACTGTGCCGCGTGAGGATATTTACCGAGCCGAAAAGGTCGTGAAGGAATCATTCCCAGACGAAGCCAGCGGCAAATTATTTGAAGCCAACGATATTGCTAAGGTGTCAGTGGTCGGCGTCGGCATGCGCTCGCACTCTGGGGTTGCAGCGCAGCTTTTCGATGCACTGGCTGGTGCGAGTATCAACATTCAGCTGGTCAGCACGTCCGAGATTAAGATCTCGGTGGGCATTGATCCAAAAGACGCTGAAGCAGCGACACGTGTGGTGCATGCCGCATTCGGGTTGGGGCAGTAGTTCAGTCGAAATCGGTTGCCGATTGTACTACAAATGTTGGCGCTGCCTTAATGTAGAGGATCGGCGAGCCGTACTGAGGCAGCCTGTAATTTACCTGTTGATGTAGCGCTAGCACGCCAGCAATACTTGGGGGTGGCAGTTTTGTTATTGTCGATGGAGGCTCGAGTGTCATGGGTGATTGTTCGGGTTCTTATTTGTTATGCAGATTCAGTGGAGCAAATCTTTCTCTTTTGGTCTCGTCGCCGTCGTGGTTGCGATGCTTTGCGTTGCTTGTGGGCAGGCGGAGCAATCAGAGGGTGGCGCCATTGCTGTGTGGAGCACGGTGCAGCCGCAGAAGTATTTTGTGGAGCGGGTCGGTGGAGATATGGTGTCTGCTAAGGTACTGGTCCGTCCTGGACAGAGCCCCGAGATGTATGCCCCGAGTGTAGCGCAGATGGCGCAGTTGGCGCAGGCAGATGTGTACTTTGGTATCGGCATGCCGATCGAGGCGTCCTTGTTTAAGCGGATGCGCTCGTCGATGACGGGTGTGCGTTTGGTGCAAACGGGTGACGAGATTCTGGAGTATCAAGATCATTCGGCGTGCGCGCACGGGCACCACGATCATGGCGAAAACGATCCGCATATTTGGATGGATCCAGTGCGGATGATCGCGGTGGTCGAGCAGATACACGATGTGCTGACCGATGTGCAACCCGATTCAGCGGCGGTGTTCGATCAGAATGCGGATGCGTTGATTGCTGACTTGGTTGAGCTGGATGGCGCGATTCGTGCGCAGTTGGCGCCGTATGCGGGGCGGGCATTTTTTATTAACCACCCTGCGCTGGGGCATTTTGCCGAGCGCTATGGTTTAGTGCAGCTGTCGATCGAGAAATCGGGTGCGTCACCGTCGGCGGGTCGTGTCGCGGAGTTGATTAGTCAGGCGCGTGAGGCGCAGGTCGGTGCAATTTTCACGCAGCCTGAGTTCGGGCGCACGACGGCGACGATTTTAGCGGATGCGCTGGATCTCGATGTGGTGGAGTTGAATGTATTGCCTGCTGACTATATAATTGGGATGACAATAATCACGGATGCATTGGAGGAGGGCTTTGCGCGATGAGTGATTGTGGTGCGCATATGAACTGTGACTGTGAGTCGCATTCGGGAGAGCCGGTGATCTGCTTTGAGGGTGTTTCTTTCAGCTACAGCCGCTCGCTGGTGGTCGAGGATGCCGACTTTGATATATATAAGGGGGAGTCGGTCTGTGTGGTCGGGCCGAATGGGGGAGGGAAGTCGACCCTGTTGAAGCTGATGTTGGGGCTGTTGCAGCCTGATAAGGGCAGGGTGCACTTACTAGGCGATACCCCGAAGCGCTCGCGTTCGCGGGTGGGGTATGTGCCGCAGCAAATTGATTTTGACCCGCTGTTTCCGGTGTCGGTGTTGGATGTGGTGCTGATGGGACGATTGACGCGGAGCACTTTTGGATTTGCTAACGGCAGAGATAGGTCCCGAGCGCTGGATGCGCTAGAACAGATGGGCTTAGCGGATCGAGCGCACGACTCGTTTGCGGCACTATCGGGAGGGCAACGCCAGGCAGTCTTGATCGCGCGGGCGTTGGCAGCGGAAGTGGATGTATTATTATTGGATGAGCCGACGGCGCACGTCGATGTGGCTGCGGAGGAACGCTTGTTGAAGAGCTTAAAGGCGCTGAAGGAGGATTTGACGCTGGTGACGGTGTCGCATGATTTGGCCTTTGTGTCGCGTTCGGTACCGAAGGTAGTCTGCGTGAATCGTTGCGTGCATGTGCACCCGACGACTGAGTTGACGGATGATCGCATACGGCAACTTTACGGGTTTGAGGTGCGCATGGTACAGCATGATCATGAGCATCTGGATAGTCATGGGGGGCATCATCATGGGTGAGTTCTTTAAAGCATTGTGGGACCCCGATTTGGCCTTCTTACGCTATGCACTATTTTTGGGGCTAATTGGAAGCATCCCGCTCGGCGCGGTGGGCACCTTTGTGGTGGCGCGGCGTATAAGTTATCTGGCGGCGGCGATTGCGCACTCGGCGCTGGGTGGCATCGGTGTGGCGCTGTATTGCAGGGCTGTGTTTGGCTGGGAGTGGTTGCACCCACTGCTGGGTGCGCTGCTCGTGGCACTGATCGCTGCGGGCTTGATTGGCTGGGTGTCGTTGCGATCGCGGCAGCGGGAGGATGCGTTGATTGGTTCTATTTGGGTGACGGGGATGGCGGTTGGACTGTTATTTATAGCGCGGACGCCAGGCTATGTGGATCCTATGGCGTATTTCTTTGGTGATATTTTACTAGTGACGACTGCGGATCTTTGGATCGCAGGCGGCGTGGGTACCTTGGTTCTGGGGATTCTGGCGATTTGGCACCGGCAGATCATTGCGGTGTGTTTTGACGCCGAGTATGCTTCGCTTCGAGGGGTGCGTGCGGATTGGGTCTATGTGTTGCTGTTGATGCTGACGGCGCTGACGGTGGTAATTATGGTCTCGTTTGTGGGGATTGTCCTTGTGATCGCATTGCTGACGCTGCCGCCAGCGATTGCAGCAATTGGAGCGCGAAGCCTATGGCGCATGCTATTCGTGGCGATCGTGCTCAATATTGCCTTCGTTTTTATCGGCTTGGGCCTGAGCTTTTCGCTGGATCTGCCGAGTGGGCCGTCGGTAATTCTGATCGCGGCGATGACCTATCTACTGGCGAACGGCTTTTTGCGGCTTTTCAGTGGGCGAAATGCCTGTAAATGAGGGGTTTAAAAGTAGTGCCGTTTTTTTTGAATTAAGTGTTGACGGGTCTAGTAGTGGACAGCATTTTCGCGGACTTTCGTTTTCCACGCTGTCCGTGTGGGAGATGGAATAGCTCTTTTCATTGTCTTTGCTAGTGCGCCCTTGTAGCTCAGTGGTAGAGCGCATCCTTGGTAAGGATGAGGTCGGCGGTTCGATTCCGCTCGAGGGCTCCAGTATAAATCTAATCACAATCTCTTAACACTAAATCACATCAATCATGGCTAAGGAAACATTCGAAAGAACTAAACCACACGTCAACGTCGGCACTATTGGCCACATTGACCACGGTAAAACAACTACAACGACTGCGATTCTCAAGGTTCAAGCAGACAAGGGCCTTGCTGAGTTCAAGTCCTATGCAGATATCGCAAAAGGCGGCACTGTTCGTGACGCGACTAAGACTGTGACGATTGCTGTTGCACACGTTGAATA